>JAIEPT010000112.1 GCA_019748295.1 Gemmataceae bacterium
TCATCGATTTTGGCGGGAGTTAATGAGCCGGGGCCGTTAGAAAGCTCGCCCAGTTTTCGTTCGAGTTCCTCGACGCGTTGGCGTGCGGCCTCGAGTTGCCGCTGCTGCGTGACGAGGAGTTCGATGAAGCGGTGAGGGTCGATGCGCCCTTGCCGCAGGTCCTCTTTGAGTTGTTCGATGGCGTCCATGCCGACAGCTTATGCAAACGCCCGCGCCCCAGCTGCGCCAACTTTCCCAAAATCAGCCGCACAGAATGGACAGCTACGTCGTAAGCGCCATGCTGAATGGTCAGGAAAGCGTCGATTGCGAGCTTCGGACATTTTCGGGGATCGGCAAACATGCTCCACTCGTAATCGTCGAAGGCGAGAAGCCCGCCGGCCTTGAGAAGCGGCCACGATAACACTGCATCGCTCAAAACGTCGGGCGCCGCGTGTGAGCCGTCGACATGGATGAAATCGAATTGCTCGCACGGAAGCTGGCGGAGGCCGTCGAACGACCTGCCATGAAAGCCCACCAGTTTCGCTCGATGTTCCAGAAGATTTCGGGCGAAGCGCGACTCCAGGTCGCCTGGCGGCGTTGCGGCGTTCTCAGGACTTTCCAAAAACGTATCGATGTAGAACATCTCGAATCCGGATGACGCGCGATGTTTTCCATCAACCACAATGTGCTTCGGCCCTCAAAAACTCCGATTTCCAGAATGCGCAGCGGCCGAGATGGGTATTCGGCGAGCATCGACTGCCATAGAGGAATATGACGGGTAAACCAATCGAACGCGAAGTTGGGACAGTTCTTTTCAACGGCAGCACTCATGTCGTTCACCCAGGAGCACAATCGTGGGCGGCCCGAATTTCGACTCGATCACGTGGAGTCCCGATACCGCTTCGATTCGGAGTCCGTTTCTGGCGGCGGTGGTCATACCTACCGTTTTGCGAGCATCGCTCACTCGGGCAGTTCGTTCGGTCTTTCGACAGAATGTCCAAGGCCGGCTTCAGATCTTGCTCGGCATCGACCGAACGGACGGCGATTTCGGGATCCTATCCCAGCTGGCAACGGAATGTCCCAATCATTGCGCGCTCACGACCCTGAATCTTGGGTACTCGACGTCCATTCGGAACGGCAGTCTTTACCCCGCACAAACGGGTGGTTCGTTGCGGACGACGTTGTCGTTCGCCGCCAATTCAAGGTTCGTGGCGTACCTGGATGACGACAATTGGTGGGATGAAGATCACCTTTCCAGCCTCTTGGCAGAAATCCAGGGCAATCACTGGGCTTTCTCCTGATGCACTCCTCCGACATCAATCACGCATTCCGGCTTCAGGCGATGGGTCGCCCATTGGGGAAATAACAACCACTACTTTTTCGCGAAATAGTCGGATAGGCGTTTGCGAAGCGCGAGCACCCTGCCCCACTTTCTGCCGGAAGAGCCGCGCGGTCGGATACCAAATGCTGTCGTCGCGGTGGCGGAGCCATCGCCAGTCGGAACTGAACGGAACGGAATGAGAATCCACACGGGCTTGCCCAGCGCCCCCGCCAGATGAGCGATCGCCGTATCGACGGCGATCACCAAATCGAGCGATGCCACGGCGGCCGCCACGTCCCGGAAGTCGGCCGAGAACTCCTCGGACCAGTCGTCGATCTTCGGCCCGTTCCATTCCTTCAGTTGCTCCGCCCCATGACCTTTCCGAAGGCTCACAAGGCTGACCCCGGAAACAGAAGCCAATCGACCCAAGAGCGGCAATCCGACGGATCGCCATCGGTCGCCGGCGTACTGAGGATTCCCTTGCCAGACGATGCCGACTTTGAGCCCTTGCAATTTGTCGGCACGCTGCTTCCATCGAGGCTGAACGGCTGGATCGGCGAATACGTAAGGGGTCGCTGCAGGGACATTCTCCATCCGATGCCCCAAGATGCGGGGCAGACTCAAGAGCGGCGCTTGCACGTCGAATCTTCCGGCGGCGACGCTCGACGACTCCACGATTTCGTCGATGCCAGCGCACGACGCCAACACTCCCTTGAGCATCGGAGGCCCATCGAAAAGCACCTGGCCGACGCGTGCTTTCACGAGCGGAGCATAGCGGATGAATTGGAGCGTATCGCCGAGTCCTTGCTCCGCGTACAGCAAAATGGTTCCCTGCGGCATGTCGCTTCCGTCCCACGTCGGCTGGTGGAGCGGCCGAGGCATGGCCTTCTTGAGTTTCCACCGCCACTCGTATTCCGGCCATCCGCGCTCGTAGTCTCCCAGAGACAGCCACGTCAAGGCGCGATTGAGCCGGTAATCGCCATGTTCCGGATCGATCTCGATGGCTCGCTCAAATTTGACGATCGCCTCCTCCGGCACTCCTTGATGAAGACAAGCGACGCCCCAACACGAGAACGCTTCGGCATGATCGGGCTTGCGAGCGATCGTTTCCCGAAACCCCGCGACGGCTTCGTCGAACCGGCCTTCTTCCATATCGAGGATGCCCAGGTTCAGCCGGGCGCCGAGGTGATTGCCGTCGATCTCGATGGCGCGTTCATAAGACCACTTCGCATCGACGAAGGTCTTTTTCGTTCGATACGCGTTGCCGATGTTGAAGTGAAGTTCGGGGTCGCGCGGGGATCGTTCGATCGCTTCGCGGTAGAGGCGAATGGCTTCGTCGGTCTCTCCTTTCTGAAGCATCGCCCCGGCAAGATTGGTCAACGGATGGGGCAGATCCGGCCGGATGCGCAACGCCTCGCAAAACTGGACGATCGCGTCGTCGTGCCGGTTCTGCCGAAGCAGGGTGTTGCCGAGATTGTTGATTGCTTCGGCGAAATCGGGTTTGAATCGGAGCGCCTGGCGAAACGAGGCGACGCCTTCGTCGAGCTTGTCTTGGCGGACCAGGGCGATGCCGAGATGGTTGTAGAGGTCGGGGTTGTCCGGCCAGACGGCGGCCGCGTCCGCGATCTTTCCGGCCTGCATCAGGCTGGCGATCAATTGAAGCCGAGCCTCCGAGTGATCGGGTTTGGCTCGCAGCGCCTCCCGAAACGAGGCGATCGCATCGTCTAGTTTGCCTAGCTCGCGTAGCGCGACTCCTCGCTGGCAATGCGCTTCGGCGTAGGTGGGCCGTTTGTCGATCGCCTTGGCGAACGACGACACGGCGTTTTCTGGGCTTCCCAGACGCAGAAGCGCGACTCCGCGATTGTGCCATGCGTCGGGATAGTGCGGATGGAACAGCAGCGCCTTGTCGAATTGACCTATCGCCTCGGTAAATTTCTCTTGCTCGATCAGCACGTTCCCCGCGTTGTTGTACGCTTCGGGAAAGTCGGGCTTGCAGCGAATCGCCTGCGCGAAGCTGGCCGCGGCTTGTTCGCGCCGACCCAAGCGAACTTGTGCGATGCCGAGATTGTTGAACGCTTCGCCGCATTCGGGCTTCAGACGCACCACCGCCTCGAACTCCGGCAACGACTCGTCCAAGCGACCTGCGGCCTGCAGCTGGGTGGCGAAGTCGCGCCGAAACTGCGGTTGATCTGGATCCTAAGAATTCGTTTGACGGCGGGCACTGGTGCGGCTCTACTCGTTTCCGAGCTAGGCCTTCCGCCTATCGGTTGCCATCGCGGAGCGGCCAAGACATCCACAAGCGAACGATTCCGAAGGACGGAACCATGGTCTGTTTTTCCGGCGACGACGTCGCCGGCGGAGAGCTTTTCCTCGGTCGGTTTCGCCGAAGCGAGGTACTGCTCGGCTGCTTCCCGAGGATCTTTGTCCCCTCGGTAGTAAATTCGCATGCCCATGGTGCCGTAGAACTCGACGCGTTTGATCTGCGAGATCCAGGCGCTCAGTCCCGCTGCGAGGACCAGGATGACGGCAATGCGCGTTCGCCGACGAAGAGGGGAGAAAAAGGGGAACCAAATGAGGAGCGTCAACAGGCCGACGAGAAAGGCGACTTGAAAAGCCATCATCACGGGGAACATCGCCTCGGGAAGCACTTCCAGGTTTTGCGTGACGACGAAGAAACCGAACAGCGCCAGCGGTATGCCCACGGCGATCAACGGCACGCGCCAACGGCACGCGCCAACGGCGAAAGAATCCCGGTTGCGGAGTTTGCGTAACCGGGGCGGGTGCGACGGCATCCATAGCGGTTCCTCTGTTGATTCCCGTAGACATGACTGCGCGGACGAGCCCATTGTACGGACCCGGCCAACGGGGGCGGGGTTCGCCCTCCCTCGGTTGTTCGCGGAGCAAGCGGCCCAATTTAACGCCTCGTCACAATCGTCGTCTTGGGCAGAGCAGTGCCGTAAGAACAGGCAGAGTTTCGATTCGGTTTGAGGGGGACTTGCGGCGAGGGCCGATGAGAATGGGGAGCGGATTGCCAGCGCGAAACATGCGTCTAACTAGGCAACCTGGCGAGGCAATCGGGGTTGCCCGCCTTTTGGACCCTTGCTATATTTCCCGTTCACTAAGAGAAAGAGCCGAAAAAGCGTTCCGAATGCGCGACGGAATGGGCCCATGCGATTCAATCTGGTTGATCGGATTCTCGACGTCGAACCGGGCAAGCGGATTCGCATGGTCAAGAATCTGACTCTGGCGGAAGAATATCTCGCCGATCATTTTCCAAGCTTCCCGGTTATGCCGGGGGTCTTGATGCTGCAAACCCTTGTGGAAGCAGGGGCGTGGCTTCTTCGGATCAGCGACGACTTTCGCCATAGCGTGATCGCTCTCCGCGAAACGCGTAACGTGAAATACGGCAACTTCATGGAGCCGGGCCGAAGCCTGGTGGTGACGGTGGAACTCGCTGACCCCGCCGACGAAAACGCGACCGAGGTCGAGTTCAAAGGGAAGGGCGAATCCGAAGGCCAAAGCACGGTGACGGCCCGCTTTAAGGTCGCCCGCTACAACCTCAAGGACCGCGATCCCCAATTGCAGGAAGTGGACGACAAGATCGTTCGCCACTTCAAGGACCTTTATCGGGTGCTCAAAGGCGATTTCGCGGGGGCAGGCGTCGGCTAGGAAAATCGCACAGGTGGCCGGGCTTGGAAGCTTAGCTAAGATTTGACGGCAAGGAGCGGGAATGCGTTTGAAGGATCAAGTTGCGTTGGTGACGGGCGGCAGCCGCGGCATTGGTCGCGGCATCGTTCAGGCATTCGCCGCTGAAGGTGCGAAGGTTGCATTTATTTACAAAGGTTCGCAATCTGCGGCAGATGCGTTGGTAGGTGAAGTTCAGGCGGCCGGGGGCACTATTCTGCCTGTTCAGTGCGACGTAACCTCCCTGGAAGACGCCGCCAAAGCCGTCGAAAAGGTCGAACAGACATTCGGCGCCGTCAATATCCTCGTAAATAATGCGGGAATCATCCGGGATGATCTCTTTGTCCGCATGGAGCCTGCGGATTGGCACGCCGTTATCAACACAAACCTGCACGGCGCTTACAACTTTTGCAAAGCAGTCGGCTTTTCGATGATGCGGGCCCGGAAAGGACGCATCATCAACGTCTCGAGCGTTGCTGCCGAGCATGTGAACATGGGGCAGACGAACTACGCCGCGAGCAAGGGAGCCGTCAACTCCTTTACGAAGGCTTTGGCTGTCGAGCTTGCGAGCCGCGGAGTGACGGTCAACGCGATCGCTCCGGGGTTTATCGAAACGGACATGAGCGAAGCCGTCCGCAACAAGGCGGGCGACATCATCAAGAAAATGATTCCGATGCGTCGGCTCGGCCAAGCCAGCGACATCGCCAAGGTTGCGGTGTTTTTGGCGAGCGACGAAGCATCTTACATGACGGGACAAGTGCTGACGGTGGATGGCGGGCTCAGCTTGGGCGCCGCCGCCGCTTAGAGACCTCGGAAGCCATGCGTCCTGATCCCGTGAGGGAAGGGGCGGATCGACGACGGAAACGGACTTCCAGTCGCCCAGGCTGGAACAGGTAGTGCAGCCTTCAGGAGGACCGACCATGCCGACGCAGGAAGAAATCTATCAGAAGGTCTCCGCCACGCTGGTGGAAGCCCTCAATGTCGATGAAGAAGAAATCCAGCCCGGGTCCACTCTCCAGGGAGACCTCGGCGCCGAATCGATTGATTTCCTCGACATCGTCTTTCGCCTCGAACGCAACTTCGGGATCAAGATCCCGCGCGGCGAACTCTTCCCCGAGTCGATCTTCCAGGGCGACCCGGAATTCGTCGCCGACGGCCGCGTGACCGACAAGGGCCTCGCCGAACTCCGCAGCAAGATGCCGTTCGCCGACCTGAAGTCGTTCGAGTCGAACCCCAAGGTCGAGCACATCAGCAACCTGTTCACCGTGGACATGATCACGCGGTACATCCAGGGCAAGCTGAGCGGAAAGTAGCAAAAGAATTGCAAATTTCGAATTGATGATTGCAAATTGAAAAGCAAAAAAGGTCGTCGTCGATCACCTGCTCTTCAATTTGCAATTCGAAATTCGAAATCCCCCCTTTGATTTACACCTAGGTTCATCGACGATGCGCTGGCTTTGGATCGACCGCTTCGTTGATTTCCAATCGAAACGCTGCGCCCGGGCGGTGAAGAACCTCAGTTTGTCCGAGGATCTCTTCGCCGATCATTTCCCCGGCTATCCCGTCTTTCCCGCCCCGCTGATGCTCGAGGGGCTCGCCCAAACCGGCGGGATCCTCGTCGGCGAAGCCAACGACTACAAGGAAAAAGTCGTCCTCGCCAAGATCGTCAGCTCGCGATTCGAACGCGAAGTGCTGGCCGGCGAAACGCTCGTCTACGACACCGAGATCTTGAACCTGCGAGCCGAGGGCGCTTCCGTCGCCGGCAGGATTCAATCGCTCCCTCCGGGCGGATCGCTCGCCTCCACGCCTTGCGAAATGATCGGCGAAGCCGAGATCTTCTTCGCCCACCTCGACCAAAACCGCTCCAAGCAAATGTTCGGCGACGGCAATTTCGTCTTCTCCGGCGAACTCAAGAAAGTGCTCGGCCTGCAGAAGCTGATCGCCAAATCCGCTTAAACAAATCCTGGGTGTTGCAACCTACACCCCTTGATCGTCCCCCAAGCCCCACCGTAAGCGCAGCGCACGGTGGGGATCCGGACCGCGGGCGCGTTGATCCCCACCGTGCGCTGCGCTTACGGTGGGGCTTGGGGGACGACGGGGACAACGCACTACCAGCGGATGATCGCGTTACTGTTGGCCCGGCATCTGGAAGAGCGGGCCGCCGCCGCCGGTGCCGCCGCGAAGCGGCGTGGCGTGCACTCGTGGGGCCTTCACCGGTTCGGGCGTGGCGTCTTCCTCCGCGGCTTGCTCTTCTTCCGTCTTCGGCTTGGGAGCGAGCGCCTCAATCGCCTGACGCAGCGACAACGAAATGCGGCGTGCTTCCGGATCGACGCTGAGCACCTTGACCGTCACTTCCTGGTCCGGCTTCACGACATCCGTGACGCGCCACACCTTCTGACGCGCCAACTCCGAAACATGGATCAGCCCTTCCACCGCCGGCTCGAGTTCGACGAAGGCCCCGAAATCCATCGTGCGGCTCACCTTGCCGTTCACCATCGAACCGACCTGGTATTTATTCTGAATGTCGGTCCAGGGGCTTTCCTCAAGCTGCTTGAGCCCCAGCGTGATCTTCTTCGCTTCACGGTCGAGGCGAATGACGGCGACGCGGACCTTTTGGCCCGTCTTGACGATCGTGTTGGGATCGATGTTTCGCCGCCAGCTCATTTCGCCGACGGGGATCAAGCCATCGACGCCGCCGAGATCGACGAAGGCGCCGAAGTCGAGCACCTTGCGGACGACGCCGTCGCAGATCTGGTTGACGTCCAGCCCCGCCCACGTTTTTTCGGCGAGTTCCGCCCGTTCCTTCTCGAGCAGGGCACGCCGGCTGAGCACGAGATTGCGTTCTTCCTTGTTCGCCTCGGTCACCATGCAGATGAGCTTTTGATTGACGAACTGCTCGGCATTTTCGACGCGATAAAGATCGATCTGGCTGATGGGCAGGAAGCCGCGGATGCCGTTGACGTCGACCGTAAGTCCGCCCTTGTTGGTTTCGAGAACGCGGGCTTCCACGATCATGCCTTCGGTCACGCTCGACCAATCCGCCTGCACCGCGGAGCCGCGGCGAGAAAGAATGAGCAAACCATCCGCGGGGTCGTAGCCTTCGATCGACACCTCGACTTCGTCGCCGATCTTGGGCGCCCCTTCGGGAAACTGAATCATCTGCAGCACGCCCTGGCTGCGCCCGCCGGGGACGTCGATGAAAACGTCGGCTCCGTGGATCGAGATGACCTTCCCCTTCTTTTTGCCCCCATCGCTCGCGGTCGCATTCTTGTCGCGAACCTGGCGCGACGTGTCGGCCCCGGCCAGTTGCGACTTGTCGAAGCCGGCCATCGCATTGTCGAGTTCGTCGGCGATTTCCTTGTCGAGATCGGCGACGTTGGCGCGCGAACCGAACTGGTAGTCCTCCTTCAACTCCGGCATGCCGGGTCGAAAGCGGACCCGCGACATGCCGCCTTGGCCGCCTCCGCCGGGCTTTTTCTTGCCTTTGTCCCCCGGCTTGCCCTGCGGCGGCAGAGTGACTTGGGGAGGCGCCTTGTCCGCGGCAGGAGCCGTCTCGCCCGGCGCAGCGACGGCGGGCGTCGCCTCACTCGGCGCAGCGGCGTTTTCGGGATGGGCAGGGAGAGGTTGCTTTTCCGGCTCGCTCATGACGAAATCACCATGCTGACGTTCGACAAACTCGAAACGACTATTCTAGCGAGAGAGAACGATGAGGGATGAAGGATGAAGGATGAAAAAGAAACAGGACGCACCCCAAGCCCCGGAGTAAGCGCAGCGCACCCTGGGGATCCAGACGACACGATCGCACTGCACGCGCAACTTGCGTGCATCTGGGAAGCGACGGCCCGCAAGCCGGGGAACGCGAATCGCACCCGCGATCTGCCGAATCTGACATTCATCGATTTCCTCGCCGCCGGCGCGGCGATTGCGCCGGCAATGCGACACGCGGCGAATCGTCCTTTGGGTGCGAGCATTTTGGAAGCCATTCGGGCCACGCGCTCGGTAGCTTCCACCAATGTCAACCTTGGAATCGTGCTGCTTTTGACGCCGCTCGTCGCCACCCGAATGGGTGCAGCTAAACTCGGTTCCTGGCATGAGTGCATCAAGAAGCGGCTCGCCGAGACAACCATCGCCGACGCCCGCGATCTGTATGGAGCCATCCGCCTCGCGGAGCCGGGAGGCATGGGAAAAGTCAAGGATCAGGACGTGCAGTCCGAACCCACGGTCACGCTACTCGAAACCATGAAGCTCGCGTCCGAACGCGACTCGATCGCGAGGCAGTATGCGAACGGCTTCGAAGACGTATTCAGTCGCGGCCCGCTTTGGGTTCGAGAGGGTATCGCGAAATACGGAACGCTCGAAGACGCCGTCCTTCATACCTTCTTCCACTGGGTCGCCGCGTATCCCGATTCGTTGATTCTTCGCAAACATGGGGAGCAAGACGCAGCGGAAGCTTCGAAATGGGGGAAGGCGCTCTCGAATCACGGATGGCACGATGAGAACGGCAGAATCATGAAGGGAGGATTCGACGCGTGGTGTCGGGATCCCAAACGGCGCCGCAATCCCGGCACCAGCGCCGACCTGACGGCCGCTTCCTTGTTCGTCGCGTTGAGCGTGGGTATCATACCGTTGCCGTTGAGCATCCCCTGGTCTCGCGATTGAGTGTGCAATGCCGGAGCGTTTCAAGGTTCGCGTGACGAAGGATCACCTGGTGTTTTGTGCCGGGCATTTCATCAGTTACGAAGGGGACAAGTGCGAAAAGCTGCACGGTCACAACTACCGGGCCACAGTCGAGATCGAGGGCGATCTCGATGAAAACAGCTACGTCTTCGATTTCGTCGCCCTCAAGCATCGCACCAAGGAAATCACCGATTCGCTCGACCACGTGATGTTGCTGGCGACCCGCAATCCGCTGATTCATGTCGAAGACAACGAAGGAAAAGTCCGCGTCCGCTACCGCGACCGCGAATGGATCTTCCCCCGCGGCGACTGCGTCCTTCTGCCCATCGAAAACACCACCGCCGAACTCCTCGCCCGCTACATCGCTCAACGGTTGCTCGAAGCATTGAAGACGACGCACCGCTACACGCCGGAAGTGCTTCGCGTGGAAGTGGAAGAGAACATCGGCCAATCCGCGACGATTGAGATACGAAAGTAGCCGGCGAAACCGAACTCCACGTAAGCAGTTCACACCCATGACCTCGTTTCTGTTTTGGAACGTGATGGGAAAGGATTTGCGGCCTCTCATCGCTGAAGCGGTGCGTATCCATGATGTCGACATTCTGATGCTCGCGGAATCGAGTGTCAGCGACAAGGAACTTGCCGCTTCATTAATATCGATCACCGGTCAGCCTTTTGAAGCGATCTCCGACGCTCGCGACAAAGTGCGAGTCTTTTCACGCCTGCCTAAAAATCTGTGGATTCGCAGACAAACGGACCATCTTTCCGCACGAATGGTCATCTGGAGCCTGAATATCGGGCCGGGCATTCTTGTCGCCGTCACCCATTTCCTCAGCAAGAAGAACGTCAACGAAGGCGAGCAATCCATGCTTGCGGTGGAGTTGGCGAAAGAGATATCGCGAGTCGAAGATGCCGTCGGCTACCAGCGAACGGTTCGGGTGGGCGATCTGAACATGAATCCGTTCGATGCTGGAGTCACGGGTGCACAATCTTTGCACGCGGTGATGACCAAACGCCTCGCTGCTAGAATGGAGCGGCAGGTGCAGGGATCGGCATATCGGTTCTTTTACAATCCGATGTGGGGGCTGTTCGGAGACCGCACGGATGGTCCGCCGGGAACTTTCTACAAGCGCTCGCCAGGCGTTATCGAATTGTTCTGGCATATGTTGGATCAAGTGTTGCTTCGTCCGACGCTGATGGACTCCTTGGCGGAACTGCGGGTGCTGGATTCGATTGGGAACGCTCCGCTGTTAACTGAAGGGGCGGCGATCCCCAACGTATCGATTGCGTCCGATCACTTGCCGATTTTCTTTCGGCTCGAACTGGAGTAAGGCGACATGACATCTACCATTCCGGTCCTTTGGCCCGAAGACATCAAGGTCGATGTTCAGACCCCGCTGTCTATTCTTCGGGTTCAAGCCGAAAACTTGGGACGGCTGACTCGAGGCGTCCTGCAAGGCGAAGTGGAGTCTGAGGAAGGCGACGTGTATTTCCAACATCGACTTGTTGTCGTAGCGCCAGCATACGGGGGATATCGTCATACGATCTTGGTCGCTTTGCACAAGTTTCACATGCCGTATCCCTGCGAAGTACGTTCGGAATCGCTTTCCTACGAAGGCGAGATTGGAATCGGGTTTCCATCGGCCGTTTCCGAAGAGCAGTTGATCCGTCTGGTTCGGAAGGCACTGACTTCGGATGAAACCAAAGCTGCAATGTCTTCTTTGATCGCAAACAGCATCTCTCAGCAGAGCAAACAATAAAGTCGCCGCAAGGGGCCGCCCCCTCACCCCAACCCCTCTCCCCCAAGGGGAGAGGGGGGAAGGCAGCACGGCCAAAATATCGTCCCGCTGCCGGCGAATAACCCGGAGGAACGCTCCGCGGAGTGGGTCATGAAGTTCACCTTTCGTATCGGCGATCGCCCCTTGCCTGGCTTCGTCCTCAAGCGGGGCGTGAGTCATGGCGGGTTCGGCGAAGTCTATTTCGGCATCAGCGAAGGGGGCAAGGAAGTCGCCCTCAAGTGCATTCGTCGCAATCTCGACGTCGAACTTCGCGGCATTCAGCCGTGCCTCAACCTCAAGCACCCGCACCTCGTCCATCTCTACGACCTTCGCCGCGATGAGCAGCACAACGTTTGGCTCGTCATGGAATACGTGTCGGGCGAGACGCTCGATGGGATCCTGCAACGGCATCCGCATGGCGTGGGCCAAGACCTCGCGACCGAATGGTTCCTCGGGCTCGCGTCGGCCGTCCACTACCTGCACGATCACGGCATCGTTCATCGCGATCTCAAGCCGGCCAACATCTTCCTCGAAAACGGCACGGTCAAGGTCGGCGACTACGGACTGTGCAAGGCGATCGGCACCAGCCAGCATGTCGCCCAGACGCAGAACGTCGGCACCGTGCATTACATGGCGCCCGAGATCTCACGCGGCGAATACGACCGGCGCGTCGATATCTATGCCGCCGGCATCATCCTTTACGAGATGCTGACGGGCCATCCCCCCTTCGACGGCGACTCGGCGGGAGAGATCCTCTACAAGCATGTGCTCGACGATCCGGACCTCTCCGCAGCGCCCGCGGGTTTCAAGCCGATCCTCGCCAAAGCACTGACCAAGGACCCGCGCGAACGCTATGCGACGATTGCCGCCATGGCGAACGACGTGGCTGCGTTGCGGACCCCGCAGGGGACGATGCACGGCACGCCCGCCCCAGCCCGCGTCACGGAAGTCGCCCCGCGACTCGCGTCGCAGATGCCGACGCGCGAAGCGGCGCCCACGACGGTTTTTCCGGGCCCCGGTTCCGAACGCATCCGCGAAATGCTGCTCGCTTCGATCATCGCCGTCGCGGTGGCGGCGGGATGGGGCATGCTGTTTCAGGGGGGCGACTGGCGGTCTGTCGCGTCGGCAGCGTTACTCGGCATCGTCGGTTCGTGCGGCCTCATTCTGGCGAAGACATGGTGGCGGCGGCCTCGCGAAGAATCGTGGCGACGACGGTTGGGACTTGGCACGTTCGGCGTTCTGCTCGGCGTGGCGGCGGTTTGGCTGCAGGGTTACTCGATCGTCGAAGCGACGCGGCCTTCGTTCGTCGTAGCGGGCGAAACGACTCCACGACATCCGTTTTTCAGCGCGCTGTATTCCGATAGCCCCAAGCTGCCGGTGGCGGCGGCATATGCTGCTTATTTCGGCCTGATTTTCCTGCTGCTGCGTTGGTGGAAAAACGTCGAACCGACGCGCGAGGAACGCTTCAGCTTTCCTGCCCTGGGCGCGGTTCTTTTCTGGGCGTATGTGCTGTTGTTCCTGTTGCCAGGGACGGAAGAACGGCGAACCGCGTTCGTCGCATTAGCGGCCACCGCGGTCGCGACGCAATGTGCCAGCCCTCGACGCGAACCGGACCCCGAGCCAAGCAAACGGCTTCGCCTGAAAAACGTGTGACCCGACCATGCGACTCGCGGCAACAATCTGGATGATCGCGGCAGCGTTTTGGCTGCGGACCGCTTTCCTCGTCTCTGACGGGCCGACCAGTCCGCACGCCGTAGCCGTGTGGGAATCGCACGGATTTGGGCGGACGAAGGAAGAAGCGAAAGACGACGCATATCATCATGCGGCCGAGGGGTTGCAGGCGAAGATCGCCGAGCGATCTCCGGATGCCGCGGTTCGGAAGCCGAGCCAAGAGTTGGTGAAATCGTTGGTTGTCGAGGGTTTCGAAGGGGAGACCATCGAGGTGCCGCCGATCGGCCTTGCACGCCGTTGGGTGCTGCGCCTGCGCATGCCGGCTGAGACGTTGATCGATCGCTATGTCGAAGACGAATCGCGCCGCATCCGAGCGGAATCGCGTCGAACGAATGCCGCGATCGCCTGCGGCGGAGTCGCGCTGGTGCTCGGCGCGGTGTGGGCGTATCGGTTGATGCGTACGCGTCGCACTTCGGCATGACGTCGGCGAGCAGCCGCAGTTAGGCGGGTGGTACAGCGTCCGCAAGAGTCTCGTCGCTCCCAGACGGGCAGGGCAGAATCATGAAGGGCAGAAATCATGAGGGAGTAGACAAAATGATGAAAGGCACAGAAAGAAGGCGAGGCAGGATCATGAAAAGCAGGATAATAAGGGCAAATATCCGAAGTCGCGAATCTTCGTCTGAGTTCAATGTTGTTCCGTTTTGATCATTTTGCGCTTCGTTAGCGTGCCGTTCTTTCACTCTGGTTCTCTGTCTTTCATCATTTTTCCCGCTTTTTCATGATTCTGCCCTGCCCGTCTGGGAGCGACGAGACTCTTGCGTACGCTGTACCAGCCGCCTAACAGCGGCTGCTCGCCGGCGATACGAACATTACTTCGTGTTTAGAGCGCCCAGGTCCAGCACCGTCAATGGGTAACGCAGCGAGGCGTTCTTGTTCCCCGCGATGTCCGCGGCGCTGATGTCGATCGTGAATCGGCCCGTGCGGTTCAGGTAGATCGGGAACTGCATGGGGACGAAGTTTTCCTTGCCCAAGTCGATATCCGCCGGCAGGTCGCGCGGCAGTTTGCTGATGATCGGAGTCGTCACGGCCTGGCCGGTTTCGTCGAGAATCTTCATCGTCACTTCGACGTTCGGCATCTTCTTGGCGTCCAGCGTCGTGTCGATGATCGCGAACGAGCAGACGTAATGCTGTCCTGGGAAGCCGACGGCCGGGGCGGTCACGCCGATCATGCCGAAGCTCTGCGGCTTGAGATCGAACGAATAGACCGTGGACTTCGTCTCCTTGGAAAGGCGGTCGGCCACCGTCAGGCGGATGTGGTATCGGCCCGGTTCCTGGTTGCGGCCCATGATCACGTGCAGATCGCCCGGCATGCGGTTGCCGCCGAGCTGGCTGCTCACTTCGTTCGGCGTTTCCTTCTTGAAGACCTGCTTGGACTTGTTGTCGAAGAGTTCGAGGATGGTGAGGTAGTTGGCCTTACCGGTCTTGTCGTCGAACTTGAGGCCTTCGATGTCGTAGGTAACGAAGAGGACGTCGCCTGGCAGGCACTGCACGTCGGTGCGCGTGGCGCCGAGGGGGCCGAAGCAGGGGCGGACGTTCTTGATTTCGAGGGCTTGGGCCTGGCTCGAGGTGAGGGCCAGGGCGAAGAGGGCGAGGCTCGCGAACAAACGCATGGCGATTGACTCCTTCCAGAGATTGTCGAGGCAGGCGGCGTTTCTCATCCTTTAGACGCTTCTGCGTGTCCGCGCTATTCTGCCGGGATGGGAAAAGAAAGGCCAGATCAATTTGCAGCGGGACAGGGGCGGTATCAAGCCCCAGGGTAAGCGCAGCGCACCCTGGGGATCGTGCCCGCGGTCCGGTTCCCCACCGTGCGCTGCGCTTACGGTGGGGCTTGGTGCACAACATCAAGATTATGCACCGCTCTCTCTCCTCACCCCCAACCCCTCTCCCCAAAGGGGAGAGGGGAGCCGGAGATCACGCGGCTTTGGAATGGGCTTCGGGGTATTTGATGCGGGCGTGGAAGAGGGCGATCAGCGACTTGCTCAGGCTCTCTTCGATCAAATGCAGATCGGTCAGCGTCAGCCCGCTTTCCTCGAATTGGCCGTCGAGAAGGCGTTTCATCAGCGTGTCGTGCACCATCTTGCCGAGGCTTGCGGGCGTCGGGTTCGACATCGAACGGCTCGTGCTCTCGGCGGCATCCGAAAGCATGATGATCGCGGTTTCGGGACATTGCGGCTTGGGGCCCGGATAGCGGAAGCAGGGTTCGAGATCGCCGGATTGGCCGAGGCTCGCCTGCAGCCTGAGCGCTTCGCGATAGAAGTATTCGACCAGCGTCGTGCCATGATGTTGGGCGATCGCATCGACGATGGGCTGCGGCAAGCGATACTGCTCGGCGAGAGCCACGCCGTCCTTCACATGGCCGATGATGACGAGCGTGCTGAGGCCGGGCTCGAGCGATTCATGGCGGTTTTCGCCCTGCTGATTCTCGATGAAATAGTGCGGCTTGAGCATCTTGCCGACGTCATGGAAGCAACTGCCGACGCGGGCCAACAGCGGATTCGCTCCGATCGCCTCCGCGGCCGATTCCGCGAGCGTGGCGACGGTGAGGCTGTGCGTGTAGGTTCCAGGGGCCCGTTTCACCAGTTCCTGCATGAGCGGATGGGTGCCGTCGGCGAGTTCCAGCAAACTGATGTCGGTGACGACGCCGAACGCTCGCTCCACGATTGGAAGCAGACCCGTCAAAACGAACCCCGCACACGTTCCCCAGAGACCATGCCGAAACATATCCGCGGCAATGAACGACCACGTTTGCCCGGTAAGGATCCCGCTCGCCAACGTCATCGCCGCATAGGCTCCGCCCGAGATCGCGGCAGTTCGCACGAGCTGCATGCGGCTTCGCACGCCGCGCATCAACAGGATGGCCGTCGCTTGCCCTCCCAGTTGCAGCAGAACCTTCTCGACGCTCCCGCCCGCCATGAGGTTGATCGTCAGGGTCAGCGCGAACGACATGACCAACGCGAATTGCGGGTTGTATGCGAGCGTCAGCACCATGGCGGTCATCGTCAGGGGCAGCAGCACGGCGTGCCATGGCGTCTGATCGAGCATCAATCCGAGCGACAACGTCAGTAGGACAAGGACGGCAACGCCCGCGACGGCTTTCGAGCTTTCGGCCAACCCCGTTTGAAAGCGAACGACATAGAGGCCGATGCTCGTGGACAACAGGCCGAACATCAAGATCAGGGCGGCGCCGCGGATGACACGCGCGCTGAGAGTGACCGTCTTGAGGTAGGCCGAGTGCTCTTCCTGCAGGACCGAGAGTTGCCGATCGAGGATGGGTTCGCCGCGCGGCACAAGAACGGTGCGGCGCAGGTAGCGATCGATGAGCGGCGGGTCGGTGGGCAAACGCGGATCGACCGCGGCATTCTGCTTCGCCTGTTCGACTTGGTCGACGACCTCGAAATCGACGCGTGCCCGCAGGTCGCGGGGCAAAACCTCGCCGACGCGAAACGTCATCGGCGGCCCCCACCACACCGCAAGCAAGGCGCAGCCGAGGACGGCGAGGGCGGTGAAACACAAACGCGCGACCTGATCGCGGTTCGCCAGCAGACGCCGCCATGGAGCGTCGTCCTGGCGTTCCTTGCGAAGGCGGTCCCTCCAGGGACCGAGCCGGCCATCCTTGATCCAGCGAATCATGGCGGCCATATAGCGGAGGCGGCACTTGCGGGTCAAGCGAGCTATGTATTCCGCTTCGATGCAGTTCTCTCGTTCCTACGTAGCCCTCTCGCTCCGCGAGAGGTAAGCGGATGAATGCCGTGCCGCTGCATGGCTCGATGCCGCTTACCTCTCGCGGAGCGAGAGGGCTACATAGGAGCGAGAGGATATTGGACTGACGCCGCCTAGCTTTCCTTGTCGATCTCGACCACGCTGCGGTCGCGGATTTCGCGGATCTTCCGCTTGTATTCGCGGTCGGCGATGATGCCGCGGAGGCGGTTGCGGATTTGCTTTTGCACTTCTTCGTTCAGCGGCAGTTGGCCGCCGAACTCGCGCTTCTCCAGCCGCATCAGGTGGACGCCGGTGGAAATCTCGACGATCGGGCCGATCTCGCCCTCCTTCAGCTTGAAGAGGATCGGTTCCAAATCGGCCGGCTTGATCTCGCCCTTGCGATTGCCCATGCCGGCTCCGCCGCGGAATTTGCTGTCGCCGTCGTCGTACTTGGTCAGCTCGGCAAAGGCCGAGTTGTTCGGCAAGCCGGCGAGAAGCTGCTCCGCGTATTTCTTGCAGTGAGCCGCCGTCGGCCGTTCGGGACTGACGGCGATGAAGACGTTTTGCCACTTCACCGAGTCCACCTTTTGGAACTCGTTGAGATGCGTGCGGTAGTAGTCGTCCACTTCCGAAAAGCTGATGCGCAGATTGACGGTCGGGATGATTTGGCTGCGGAGATACTCCATATGAATGAAGTTGCGCTCGACCTGCCGTTTGAGGATCGAGAGCGCTTCCTTCACGAGGGGATCGTTTTCCTGTTCCTTGGGCAGGTTCGGATTGACCTGCTTGTTGAATTCCTCGACCGCGGCTTCCTTGAGCTTGTCCATGGCCCGCGGGTTCATCTTCTCGATCCGCTTGATCGCTTCCTGATACGCGGCCTCTTGATCGATCAGGTTGTCGAGGACCTGGGCGAACATCTCGGCCTGCTTCTCCTGCCGTTGCACGTCCGGCAACTTGGAGACTTGGCGGAAAAACGCTTGCGGGATCGCCGCCATCACTTCGTCGTCGAAGAGCGGCTTGCCGTTGACCCATGCCCGTACGCGGACTTTGCTGGGCATCGAGGTCTTGAGTCCGACTTGTTGCGTTCCCGTCGGCAACGGCAGGTTCGGCGTCGGCGGAGTGGTGGCGACCACGGGAGGCGGCGCGACGGCTTCCCCCGTCGCCATCGGCGTCGGATTGGTTTGCAGCGGGGTGAAGGCCTGATTGCCGCCGGGCAAAGGCGGAGGCGCCTGGGTGTTTTGAACGTACTGCGGTTCGTCTGGAGCCGCGGCTCGAGCCGATCCGGGGGACGATTCGCGGGTGAGATCGAGCGCGAGCGAGTCGTTGCGCGGGACGAGGGCGGTCGCTTGCGAATGGAAGCAGCCGACCAGCCAAAACGCCGACGCGAGCAACACGCCGGCCGTGGCGCCGCGGAAAGACCTGTTCATCACCGCCTCCTTGCGGATCGCGAAAGGGTTGCGTTTGCCCAGGGCGCGCCGACTTCCCGCGTCATCCATTTCGCCGGGAGTCGAACCGCGCAAACCTTCCTCGAGTCGCGAATATACCGTCGCGCCCCGTAAACGCAATACAAGCCGACGAACGGATCTTGCCGGCATGGTTAGCCGCGACGCG
>JAIEPT010000041.1 GCA_019748295.1 Gemmataceae bacterium
GGGCCATCACCGCCCGCAGAGGATTTGCACCTCCTGAGACACAACATGCCTGGCGCACAACCAATCCGACAAGTTAAATAAACTTGTCGCCACGAAAGACGGGCCAGACCGTCGTGGAAACAAGTTTATCTAACTTGTTTGAAACCTCTTCGAACCAATCCGACAAGTTAGATAAACTTGTCGCCACGAAAGACGGGCCGAACCTCGCATCGCCGCTGGCCTCACGCGGTGCGTGAGGACTACTTTTCAGCGAGGTTCTTGAGGCGGATGTCTTTGTACCAAGCTTCGCTGGGGCCGCCGCCGTGGATTTGCAGGCCGATGAGTCCGGTTTGTTCGATCTTCGCGTCGGGTTCGGTGTAGTCCACGGTCTGCATGCCGTTGATCCAGAGTTGGATCCGCTTCCCTTCGCAACGAATCACGTAGTCGTTCCAATCCTCGCGTTTGAGAACCTTGGCCAGTTCGGCCTGGTTGGGGCTTTTCAGCACTTTGTTGCGGCGCGATTCGTCGTAAAGGGCGCCCCAGTAGTTGTCGCCCAGATCGGCCTGATAGCCGATCATTTCGTGGTGTTTCGGAATGCGTTTGCTGCGAACCTGGATCCCCGCGTTGACGCCTTTGCCGAGCACTTTGAACTTCAATCGAAGCTCGAAATCGGACAGTTCCGAGCGGTAGGTCAGGAACTCGTTGTTGGGGATCGGCGCCTTCAGCGTGCCGCCGACGATGGCTCCTTCCTCGATGCGGAACCACTTCGGATTGCCGCTCCAGCCTTCGAACGACTTCCCGTCGAAGATCGGCATGAAGCGTTCTTCCTTTTCCTGGGCAAATCCGGGATGAACAATCGCGAGCGAAATCAGCAACGCACCGAAACGAAGCATCGGAGAGCCTCCGGGTGAAAGTGGGACCGCTGTTACTGGAACACATCGCGACGCGAAGTTCAATCGGCGCTTTCTGGTTCCCCTCTACACGTGCGGCAATTTTTTCAGGCGGACGAACTTGACCGCGAACGCTGAAAGCGTTCCCCAGCAAAGCCCAGGGTTGGCGACCATCGGGAGCCAACCCTGGGAATCGCGACCGCAACCAGCCGTGAGCTCTGAAGGAGCTACCCAGGACGCTTGGCTCTAGGCGTAGGTTTCCCAAAGCACGAGGCGGCCTGGGGAACTCTTTCAGAGTTCCATCGCGTGGTGGCCAATATACCCAGGGTTGGCTCCCGATGGTCGCCAACCCTGGGCTTTGCTGGGGAACGCTTTCAGCGTTCGTGGCCAGGTCCATCCGCCCGAAAAAATTGCCGCACCCCCCCCCTCTCCCCTAGGGGGGAGAGGGGTGAGGGGTATGAGCGGTGCTGACGCGTGTTCTCTCTTCAACCAGCAACAACAAGCGTCAGCACCGTTTTCTCCCCTCACCCCCGGCCCCTCTCCCCAAAGGGGAGAGGGGAGCAATGCAAGAAGCCTCGACGAATCGTCGAGGCTTCTTGTTCATTCCGTGACGGATCGGTTACTTCGTGTTCTGCACGGTCGCCTTGCTGGCGAGCTTGATCTGGTTGCGGAGGTAGTCGAGGGCCGCTTCCATTTGGCGATCCTTGAACTCCTTCGCTTCCGCGTTCTTGTCGCCGGGTCTACGTATTATCTCTGTATCGCGCTGCGCGTCCTGCAAGTCGTTCAGGTCCTTCACGCTCAGCTTGATGTCGAAGCCTTCGTTCGGCGTCACGCCCCATTCGTCCTCGTCGCGGCCCTTCGTGGAGGACTTGTTGAGGTTGCGGTTGCTGGGACGCCAGAAGGTCGCGGTGGTCAGCTTCAGCTTGCCGCCGGTGTCGAACGAGTGGATCGTCTGCACGCTGCCTTTGCCGTAGCTGCGGGTGCCGATGACGATCGCCCGAGCGTGGTCCTGGAGGCACGCCGAGACGATCTCGCTCGCGCTCGCCGATCCGCCGTTGACGAGGCAGACCATGGGGAAAGCCGTGTAGCTGCCGTCGCTGCGGCCCACGTAGCTCGTCTCGGCTCCGTTGCGGGGCCGAATGGTGACGATCAGGCCGTCTTCAATGAAGAGGTCGGAGATCTTCACAGCCTGGTCGAGCAATCCGCCCGGATTGAAGCGGAGGTCGAGGATGAAGCCCTTGATGCCCGCCTTCGTGAGCTTCCGCATCACGTTGTCGAGATCGCGGTAGGTGTTCGACGAAAACTGCGTGAGGCGGACGTAGCAGATCTTGTTTTCCGGATCGACGACGTAGTTCCACGTGTCGTCCGCATTCCGCTTGGCGCCCATCACGCTTTCGACTTCGACTTTGCCGCGGATCAGGTTGAATTCAAGCGGCTTCTCTTCCCCCTCGCGTTCAACCAGCACGCGAACCGGAGTGCCCGGCAAGCCGAGAATCTTCTTCACGGCCTCATCGGTCGTCATCCCCTTGGTGGGCAAGACCTCCGGCTTTTCCATTTTCTTGCCGGTGCTGTCCACGTCGCGAATGATCGTGGTGATGATGTCGTTGGCGTAGATCTTGGCCCTGTAGGCGGGGCTGCCGAGGATCGGCGTCACCACCTGGAGTTGGTCCTTGATGTTGTTCTTGCGGATCTGCACGCCGATGCCCGAGAAATGTCCCTGAATGTCGTTCGTCATCCGGGTCAGCGTTTCCGGGTCGATGTAATCGGTGTGCTTGTCGAGCTTGCCGAGCATCGAGTGGAGCGAGAAGGTGATGTCCTTGCCGTTGGCGAGGTCTTCGCGTTTGCCCAGCAGCTTGCGAGCATCGGTCAGAAGGGCGAGCTGATCGGCCTCCTTCGAAGTTTTGATGTTTTTCACTTTCTCTTCGATCGCCGACGGAATCTTCTCATTGAGAGCCTTGAACAAACCCTCGACCGCATCCTTTACCAGGTCGGCCTGAGCCACGTCCTTGACGAAGCCTTGACGCACGACCTTCACCGCACGCAGCACCATGACCGCGTAGTTGGTCGCGTCGCGGTCGGCGATCATCGTGCTTTCTTGGATGCCCTTGCGTTCCGCCTCGAACGCGGCCACATCCTGCTTCCCCTCAGCCAACTTCTGATAGGCCTTGCGAAGCTTCTGCTGCGCTTCGAGCTTCGGCATCCGGCTCAGGAAATTGATGCCTTCTTCGAGAACCTCCTTCGCCAGGTTCTTGTCGGCCGCCAGCTTCTCGAACTTGGCGAGCCGCTCGGCCGCTTGCGGGTACGCTTTCGGATTATGTTCGACGACGAAGTCGCTGCTTTGCATCTCCAGCACGAGCGGCGTTTGGCCCTTCTCGTCGTTCGTTTTGCCGTTGGCACGGACGCGTTCGGGCAGGGCCTTGCGAACGAACTTCGCCAATTCGGCCACCGTGATGTTGCCGTCCGCTTCGTAGCCTTCCGTGTCGGCGGCGCCGTTGAGACCTTCCATGAGGACGGTCGCGAAGACGCCGTGCTTCTCGAGATCGAGCGACGGCTTGAGGCCGTTGTTCGCGAGGAACACGGTTCGGCTCGGCGTTTCCTTCGCTTCCTCGTTGCCGAGGAACTCGCGGTAGAAGTTCTGCAGGTTCGGATCGGGCGATTGGTCCTTCGGCAAATTGAAGCCCAGGAAGTTCACGTCGACGAAGGCAACGAAGCGCTGGCTCTTCAGCTTGTTGAGGTGATTCTCGATGTCGCCCGAAGCGACCGCGTCCTTGTCGCGCCCCTTGAAGGTCGAATCGACCGCGAAGTAGGCCGAGCGTTCGCCGACGGGCGCCCCTTCGCCGAAGATGCCGACGACCACGAGGTCTTCCTTGCCCGCGTTCTTTTCCAGCCAATCGAAGGCGGCGAGGATATTGGCCCGCGTGGCCGACTGGGCGCCGCGTTTTTCGTCCTTGGCGCCGAGGAGCAGCTTGATGTGCTTGGCGTCCACGCCCCAGTGTTCTTTGGAGGCGAAGAGATCGTAAAGGGCCTGGGCGTCCGCCTCGGCGTTCTTGCGATCTTTGATGGTGGGGTCGGTGTACTTATCGATGCCGATGAGCACGATGTGCGGCGTGCCGACTTTTTCGAGTGCGTACGAGGGCGTCAGCCCAGCCAGGAACAGAAGTCCTAGCAAGGCAAGAGCCATGCGCTTCATCATGGACCGATCCTTTCGGGTCGCTGCGGAGTGTGCCAAGGAAGAACCAGCGGAAAACGTCGTCATAGAGTGGACGAACGGAAAGAGGCTGCGCTCACCAGGCAGGGGGCGTTCGACCCAAAGGTCAAAGTGTCCGATGCCTTCCGGAGTGCGGTCACGCATCCATTCTGATCGACTCCTTGCGGCAGTCAATCGATTTCAACCGCTTCTCCATCGTAGCGGCGAACTCGCGATTTGACAAAGGCAGTTTTTCCGCTCCGGAGGGTGGGGAAAAGGCGAGAAAATGGAGAAGCTGCAAGGGGCGATTCAAGCCCAGGGGCGACCGAAGGGAGTTCCTGGGATCCAAAGCGTCAAGAAACAGGAACGCCGACAGATCGCTACTCATGTTCCGATCTTCGTGTTTTCGAACTCCAACCGTCTTCGCAATCGCTGATGCGTTTGATCCCAGGAGCTCCCTTTGGTCGCCCCTGGGCTTGGATCGCCCTTGCTTTTCTTGCCTTTCTCTCGGCGCCTCTACATCCAGCAAAGCGCCGATGCGAACCCGCGTGCAGCCGCGATACGGAGCGCCAGCTTGTGGGGAGCGATCGAAACAGATATTTTCATGGGGCCGTCAATCGATTCGCACCAAGGAGATTCCGCATGCTTCGCTCCATGTTGTTGGGCCTTGCCGTTTGTTCCGCCTTGGCCCTACCTTCCCGTGCCCTGGCCTGGGGCCACAGCGACTTCCCCTATCCGCCCTTCTCGCAAACGTTCGTCCCCCTCAACACCTTCTACACTCCGTACCCTTTCCCAACGACCAACATGCAGTGGACGCCGCGGCCCACCGGAATGGGCTATGGCTCAGGCCACGCGATGGGCTACTCGTCCGCTCCGATCTACTCGACGGCTCCCACTTCCTTGTCCTCGCCGCTGCCGATGGGCTACTCCTTGATGGTGAGTCCGCCCACATCGATGCCCGCTCACTCGGAGTCTCCTTCCGTTTCCCATTTGCCCGCCCAGTCGTCCCCCGCGTTTCTTTACTACCAGCCCTCGACCCCCGGCTTTACCACGATTCGCGCAGATCACGCGCCCTATCACTCGCCGAGTTCGACCTGGTATTGGCGGTAAGAAGTTGATTCGAAACCGTCTGTGCAGGTCGTTCGCTTGCGGCTTAGACTTGATTCAGACCATGGTCTTCCGCTTGCGGCTTAGCGTTCGGAAGAAGCCCTGTTCGCGCTAAGCCGCAAGCGGAAGACAGGGCATTCGAAGCAATATCTCACCGCACGGCGGCCGATTTCGCACACTGCGGAACCTCGGCAAGGGTTGCGATCGGCCAAAAGTGAGAATCGCATGAGATGCGGCCAGGACCGCGCGGACGCGCGCAATCTCTGGCCGCTTTCGCGTTGTCCTTGCGAAGGAGATGAGGAACGCCAACGACGGCGAACCGGCTCCTCCCCCACCAAGGAAGAACAGTCATGTTCGGTCAACGCACCCTGCTCGGCCTCGGCTCCATCGCTCTCGGCGTCGCTGGTTTCCAGGCGCCCGCTCAAGCCGGCGGCATCTCGTTCGGCCTCAACCTCAACCTTGGCCCGCAACACCCCGCTTACGCCAGCCCCGTGCGAGCCCCGTTTGTCGCCCCCGCGGTTCCGGCCCAGGTCATTCAGCCGACCTACTACCAGCCTTCCCACGCTCCAACCTACGCTCCGACGTATGCTCCGGCCTACGCACCGGCGTATTCGCCCAGTCATCGCCTGCCGACCCCGGCCTTCGATAATCGGTTGCACAACAACAATTTTGGGCAGTCGAACTGGCGTCAGGACAACAACCGCCCGCACTAGCGCTAACGCGAGCGGCAGGAGCTAATCTACCTCCCTCTCCCTCCGGGAGAGGGTTGGGGTGAGGGCGCCTTTTCTCGCGTAACGCCACGTCGCACGGCCCTCACCCCCGGCCCCTCTCCCGGAGGGAGAGGGGAGAAATGCAGGCGCCGCTCGCCTCAAGGAGCCGCGCACGTAGTAAGCGGTTTTGCGGGACGCTCCCGACCGCTTACTGCGTGCGCGGCTCCTCTAGGCGAGCGGCAGGAGCTAATCTACCTCCCTCTCCCGGAGGGCGAGGGAGACTATCTCCTGCCGCTCGCCTAACGCCGCCGCGGACGAAACCATACTCGCTCGGCCGCCGTCGACCTTCGACGGCGGCCGTTCCGTTGCGCATCGGCTTAGGCGAGCGGCGCCTGCATTTCTCTCCTCTCCCTCCGGCGTTACGCGAGAAAAGGCGCCCTCACCCCACCCCTCTCCCGAAAGAAGAGGGAGGACTAGCTCCTCCCTCAAGGAGAGATGGGTGTTCATCGCCGCACATTTGATGCAGCCAAACTGCGCGATGCGATTCGCCGAATCGCTTCCGCCCTGACCAGCCTGCCGCTCGCCGCCCATGTGCTATGCTTGCGGAGGAGCCGAAAGTGCTGGCTTTGCGTTCAGTGGTTGCACGGAAGATCGAGTCATGGCCAATCGGAAGGTTCTTCTCGCGACTTATTATTTCCCGCCTTGCGGCGCGGTCGCGGTACATCGCATGCTGGGCCTGGCTCGCTATCTGCCTCGCTTCGGCTGGGATCCCGTGATCGTCGCGCCGCCGACGGCTCGATTCGAGGTCGAAGATCCTTCGCTCCTGCAGCGAGTGCCGCCCGAAACCGCATTGGTCCGCGTCCCTTTTCCGACCGGCTTTCTGCCCAAGCTGCGCGAGCGATTCGACCCGCTTTCGAGTTGGCTCTCCCCTGCCTATGACGCCTGCGAGCAAGTATTGCGCGACCACCCGATCGACGCGATCATGACCTCCGGCCCGCCGTACTGCATCCAACGGCTCGGCATGACGCTGAAAAAGCGCACCGGTCTGCCGTGGGCGGTCTGCCTGCGCGATCCCTGGCACGTCAATCGGCTTGCGGGACACGAACTGCCCTTCCCCGTTCGCCAAATTGAAGCACGGCGCGAGGCGAGGGCGTTTGCCCGCGCCGACCTCATCATCGCCAACACGCCGATCATGCGGCATGGCATCGTTTCCGCTTATCCGGACACGGCCGACAAAACAATCGTGGCGCCGAACGGCTTCGATCCCGAGATGTTTCCGAGGACCGAACCGCGCCGCCCGCTTGACAAGATCACGCTCCTGCATGCCGGCGAACTCTACTTCGGCCGTGATCCCCGGCCTCTGCTCGACGCATTGGCGCAGCACAAGCAACATCCCGTCTCTGGGCTGCCGCCGATCGAAATGAAGTTCTTCGGACGCAACAGCGTCGAGGGGCTGGATCTCGATCACGCGATTCGCAGCCGCGATCTGAGCGACCGCGTGACCACCCACGGCGTCGTCCCTTACAGCCAAGCGCTGAATGCGCTGACGGCTGCGGACGTCTTGGTGCTGCTGCACACGCCCGGCTATCGCATGAGCGTGCCCGCCAAGCTGTACGAATACCTCGGCGCCCGCAGGCCGATTCTTGCGCTGGCGGAACCGGAAGGCGACGTCGACTGGGTGCTGCAGTCGAGCGGCGTGCCGCACCGCGTCGCTTCGCCAACCGACGCCGGCGCCATCCGCGCCGCGCTGTTTCACTTGGCCCATCAACTCGTTCGCAATGAGCTGGCGATGCCATGCGACGACAAGCTCTTTCGCTTCAGCCGCGAAGGGATGGCCTCTGCCGTCGCCTCCGGCCTCGATTGGGCACTTGCGGGGGGCAAGCTCGAATCGCTCGTCGGCGCAGGGGCGGCCACATGACCGGTCCCACCCGAACCCGCGTCGTCCATGTTTCCCTCGGCCTCGACGTCGGCGGGCAGGAGCGCCTGCTCGTCGAATTCGCTCGCCACGCGGATCGGGAGAAGTTCGATCTCACCTTCGTCTCGCTCACCTCTCGCGGCATCATCGCCGATGCGATCGACGAAGCCCGTTGGCCCGTGCTCGCGCTCGGCGAACGCCCCGGCTTCAGCGTGGGCCGATTCTTTCGGGTTGGCCGACTGCTGCGATCGCTCGAAGCGGACATCCTGCATACGCACGACGACGGGCCGCTCGTCTACGGCTCGCTGGGCGGGCGCCTGGGACGCGTCGGCCGACATGTGCACACGCACCATCATGGCCTCTTGCCGAACGTCTCACGTCGTCAGCAGCGCCTGGCAGGCTGGGCCGCGAGGCTGACCTATGCGTTCGTCTGCGTCTCCGAAGACAGCGCCCGCCAGATGACGGCAGGCGGCGTTCCGGTTCGCAAGATCCGCACGCTGCATAACGGCATCGACCTCGACCGCTTTTCGTTTCAAGGTTCCAATCCCGCCGGCCCCGTCGTCACGGTCGCAAGATTGAGCCCGGAGAAAGCCATCGAAAACCTGCTCCGCGCAGCAGCCATCGTCGTTGCCAGCGATCGGAGTTTTCGCCTGGAAATCGCAGGCGATGGCCAGTGTCGCGAAGATCTGCATCGCTTGACGCGCGAATTGAAGCTGGAAGACCATGTCACGTTTCTCGGCGAGATCCGCGATGTGCCGGCGTTGCTTGCCCGGGCGAGTTTGTTCGTTCTGCCGTCGCGAACCGAGGGAATCTCGCTCACGCTTCTCGAAGCGATGGCGCGCGGGTTGCCGGTGGTGACCACTCGCGTCGGCGGCAATCCGGAAGTGGTGGACGACGGCAAAACCGGCTTCTTGGTCCCTTCGCAGGATCCCGCGGAGCTCGCCGTTGCGATTCTTCGCATGCGAGCCGATCCCGCGGAATCGCAGGCGATGGGCCGGCTTGGAAGGCATCGCGTCGAGACGCACTTCGACGTGCGGCGAATGATTCGAGATTACGAAGAACTGTATTTGGAAGGCGCCCTGCCGCTCCGAGGCATTGAGCCCGCATTGGCCCAGCAAACAGCATGAGGAATCCGCGGATGCGAGTCGCAATCGTGGACGGCGACGTCTCGTACCCTGCCACCTCCGGCAAGCGGCTCCGCACGCTCAATCTCATGCTGCGCCTGGCGCCGCGCCACCAGATCGTCTATATCGGCCGCTGTGCACCTGGAAGCGACGAGCAGAAGCTCGCCCCCGATTTTTTGCGATCGCATGGCATCGAGCCCGTGATCGTTGCCGACCCGGTGCCGAAGAAATCGGGCGTCGCCTTCTATGCCCGGCTTGCTCGCAACCTTCTGTCGAGTTCCCCCTATTCAGTCACCTCGCACCAAAGCCAAGCGATGCGCGATGCGGTGGGCCGGGTGGCTCGCGAGCAGCGCATCGACCTTTGGCAATTCGAGTGGACGCCTTATCTCGACGCCCTGGATCGCGCGATTGCCGCGCCTCGGCTCGTGATGGCGCACAACGTCGATACCTTGATTTGGCAGCGCTACTACGAAAACGAAACGCGTTTCCTGCATCGCCGATTTCTCAAGACGCAATGGCGGAAGTTCGAAGCATTCGAGAAGCGAGCATTCGCCCGAGCCGACCGCGTCGTTGCAGTGAGTGAGGAAGACGCGAAACTGATCCGCACGCAGTTCGGCCAACCCGCCACCGACGTCGTGGACAACGGCATCGACCGCGAGTTTTTCGCGTCCGTGCAAGGTCCGCACGACCCGCACACGGTCCTTTTCCTCGGCGCCCTCGATTGGCGGCCCAACCTTGATGCCGTCGAACTGCTCCTGAGTAGGATTTTCCCCGAGGTCCGCAGGCAGGAGCCGAGCGTGAAACTCGTCATCGTCGGCCGCAATCCGCCGGCCGCGCTGGCAACTCGGATCGCCGGGACGCCCGGCATCGAGTTGCATGCCAACGTGCCTGACGTCCGCCCGTTCTTGGGGCAAGCGGGCGCGATGACCGTTCCCCTCCGCATCGGCGGCGGTTCGCGGCTCAAGATTCTCGAAGCGCTCGCCAGCGGCCTGCCGGTCGTCTCGACGAAAGTGGGAGCCGAGGGCTTGAACCTCATTCCCGGCGAGCACTTCGTCGAAGCCGACGAACACGCGATGGCCTCCGCGTTGGTGGAAGCGATCCGCCATCCCGACCGCATGCGTCAGCAAGTGGAGGTCGCCCGCATCTTGGTCGCCGCTCAATACGACTGGGGCGTGCTGGCGGAGAAACTGGAAGCCTCTTGGAACCGCTGCCTTCACCCTCTCCCGCTCGGCCTAGGTAGCCCTCTCGCTCCGCGAGAGGATAGCGGAAGCGCGCCAAGCGACCGCATGGCTAACAGCCGCACTCCTCTCGCGGAGCGAGAGGGCTACCTAGAAGGCAAACCACCGCATGACGCCGCCCCCTCACCCCCAGCCCCTCTCCCCCGGAGGGGAGAGGGGAGCAAGGCGGGTGCGGCTTGAACGTCGTGCATCTCATGGCGTCGCCGTTCTACGGCGGCCCCGAACGCCAGATGCTGGGCCTTGCTCGCCATTTGCCGAGCGAGGTTCGCAGCACCTTCCTCTCGTTCGCCGAAGGAGGAAGATGCGAGGCGATGCTGGGCGAATGCCGCAAGCATGGCTTCGAGGCGAAAGCGCTCGCGCACAACTTTCCACATGTCGGCAAAGCGATCGCGGAAATCGCCGACGAACTGAAACGCGTCAACGCCGACGTGCTTACGTGCAGCGGCTACAAGCCGGACATCCTCGGTTGGCGTGCCGCGCGCCGCGCCGGCATTCCGTTCGTCGTCGTCTCGCACGGCTGGACCGCGGCTACCTGGAAAGTGCGAATCTACGAATCGCTCGACCGCATGGTGCATCGCCGAGCCGACGCATGCATTGGCGTCTCGGAAGCACAGTCGGCGAAGATGCGAGCTGCCGGCGTTTCCGAAGAACGCGTCGTCACCATCAAGAATGCCGTCGGCGCTGATGCCTTCGCCGAACCGGATCCAGCCTATCGCGAAAAGCTTCACGGCTTGTTCGCAACGCCGCCCAAGTGGATCGTCGGCGCCGCGGGGCGATTGAGCCGCGAGAAGGGGATGGACCAACTTGTCGAAGCGGCCGCCCTGGTGCATTCGCGATTGCCGGAGGCAGGTTTCGTGATCTTCGGCGACGGCCCGCAACGAGAGATGTTGACCCGACGCATCGCCGAACTGGATTTGCAAAACACGGTCGTCCTCGCGGGCTTCCGCGATGACGTGGGCAAATTCCTGCCGCACCTCGACCTCGCGGTGCTGCCGTCGTTCACCGAGGGCTTGCCGGTCATCCTCCTGGAAGAAGCTGCCGCGGGTTTGCCGATCGTCGCGACCGCCGTGGGCGGCGTTCCCGAGGCGATCGACGATGGCATCACGGGAAGGCTCGTCCCGCCAGGCAATCCGCAGGCGCTGGCCGATCGCATGGCTGAAACGCTGTACGATGCGCCAGGCCGCAAGGCGATGGGCGAGGCCGTGCGAGAGAAAGTGCGGATCGAATATTCGTTCGCGTTGCAGGCGGAGCGATGGATGCAGTTGCTGGATCGGCTCTGGCGTCGCGAACGTGTTGGCGGCGTAAAGATCGAACCGCGCCACGTGTCCGTTTAGAAAGCGTTTGAATCGTCTGGTGCAGGTTTTCCGCTTGCGGCTGAGCGAGATCAGGGCTTTCTCCGAACGCTAAGCCGCAAGCGGAAGACAGGTTTCGGAATAATCTCTTCGCCGCGGCCCAGACCAGTGGCGAAGGAAACGAACGAGCTTTATGCCGATCGCGGGAATGATCTTTGTCGCATGCTTCGCGGTGGTCGCCTACGTCTACGTGGGCTACCCGCTTTGGCTCGCGTTCCGCGCCAAGCTGGGCACGCGTCCCGTCCGCCGCGGGCCGCACCAGACTTCCATTTCCATCGTCCTTGCAGGCAAGAACGAAGAACGCAACCTCGAACGCCGGCTCGACGAATTCCGCGACCACATTCGCCGTTTGGGCGTCCCCGGTGAAGTGATCTTCGTCTCCGATGGATCCACCGATCGCAGCGCCGAGGTCGCGAAAGCATTCGAAGCCGCCGGCCTGGTCCGCGTCATCGATCTCGCGGAGAGCGTCGGCAAGTCGGCTGCAGTGACAGTGGGGTGTCACGAAGCGAAGCACGATATTCTGATCTTCGCCGATTGTCGGCAAACCTGGGCGGACGACGCGATCGAACGCCTGATCGAAAACTTCGCCGATCCGGACGTCGGCGCCGTCAGCGGCGACCTTGCCCTCGAATCCGCTCCGGGCGTCATGGCGGGCGTGGGCCTTTACTGGAAGCTCGAAAAATGGCTGCGGAAGAAGGAAAGCGCCATCGGCTCCCAGGTCGGCGTGACCGGTTCCATTGCCGCGTGCCGACGTGAATTGTTCACGCCGATTCCGCAAGGCACATTGCTTGACGACATCTATTGGCCGATGCATGTCGCCATGCAAGGAAAGCGAGTGGTGCACGACGAACGAGCCCGTGCGTTCGATCGGTTGCCGGAAAACCCGCGCGACGAATTTCGCCGCAAGGTCCGCACGCTCGCTGGCAATTTCCAACTCGCCGCACGCATTCCCGCATCGTTGCTCCCCTGGCGCAACCCCGTGTGGATGGCCTGGATGTCGCGGAAGCTCGGCCGACTTTTCGTGCCTTGGGCGATGCTGGGCATGCTCGGCGCCTCCATTGCTTTGCAAAATCCGGCTGGCTATGGATTGATCGGCGCACAAGTTTTGGGATACGCTCTCGGACTGCTGGGCCTTGTGCCTGCGATCGGACAGCGTATGAAATTGCTTGGCGCCGGCGCGTCGTTTCTCGTGCTGAACGCGGCGGCATTTCTCGGGTTTTGGGTCTGGATCCTGGGGCGAGCGGACCGGGCGTGGACGCAGGTTCGCTATCAACGCCCCGTGCCGGCAGAAGCTGCGAGCGTGCAATGACCGGATGGCAATGGATGTTGATCGCCATGATGGCGGCGATCGGATTCGGATTGGTCGCCTTCGTGGCCTTCCTCCGCTCGCGCGGCATGGCCCGATGGATCAATCGTTATTGGATCCATCGCCTGACGGCTCCTCGCCCCCGAACCGATGGCCCGATCGACGTTCTCATCTGCTTCGCCGACCATTACGAACCGAAAGCCTACGGCGCCGATCGCGAAGCTGGGCTGCGGCGCGTCGAAACCTGGCGCCGCGAGTTTCCCCGGCAATTCGCACGATTCAAAGACAGCGACGGCCGACCTCCGCGCTGGTCGTACTTCTTTCCGGAAGAGGAATACGAACCGCAATACCTCGACCTGCTCGCCGATCTGTGCCGCCAGGGTTTCGGCGAGGTCGAAATCCATCTGCACCACTTCGACGACACGGCCGACCGCCTTCGCGAGAAGCTCGAACGCTTCCGGCGCATTCTCGTTGATCGCCATGGCCTGCTGTCGCACGACCAGGCGGGCCGCACTCGCTACGCGTTCATCCACGGCAACTGGACGCTGTGCAACGGCCGCGACGACGGGCAATACTGCGGCGTGGACAACGAGCTAGCGGTGCTGCATGAGACGGGCTGCTACGTCGATATGACCTTCCCTTCGGCTCCGGATCCCACCCAGCCGAAGGCCTTCAACCGCATCTACTGGGCGGCCGACATTCCGGGCCGCAAGCGATCGCATGAGGTCGTGCATCCGCTGGGCGCAAAGCCCTCCGACGATGCGCTATTGATGATCCAGGGCCCGCTGATGTTCGATTGGGCGAACCGCAAGTGGGGAGTTTTCCCTCGACTCGAAAACGCCTGCCTGCAAGAATCGCAACTGCCAAGCATGCGCCGGCTCGCCCTGTGGCTCAGCGCCGGCGTCCATGTCCCCGCTCGCCCGGAGTGGCGATTCGTCAAACTGCACATGCACGGCGCCCCCGAAGACGCCCACCACGCGTTGCTCGGCGAGCCGATGGTCCGCTTCCACGAGGAACTCGCCGCACGTGCGGCAAACGACTCGAACTTCCGCTACCACTACGTCACCGCTCGCGAGATGTACAACCTCGCCCGCGCGGCCGAGGCCGGCTTCAAGGGCTCGGTGGCCGAGGCACTTGATTTCGAAGTTGTTTCCAATCTGGCGTTGGCTCGCAGCTCGCCTTAACTCGTTGCTTGCATCGGCGGGGGAAGGCTGTTTCAATGGGCCTTCCTGTTCCCTCCCACCGATGAGGTCCCGCCATGCGAAGTCTCTGGATGCCCGCCCTCGCCTTCCTCGCTTTCTCGATCTCCCCCTACGGCAACGCCGATCAGGACAAGAAAGCCGAAGCTCCCAAGATCGGCGATTCGATCGATGGCTACCGTTTCGAGTTTCCCTGCAAGGGCATGATGCCGGAGAATCCCAAGCAAGGGGCGGATTGCGATTCGGGCATCGTGAAGGGGGATCCGAAGAAGACCGACAACTTCACGGCCGAGCGCACGTTCGAAGGGGAGAAGGGGAAACGCTACAAGGTCACGCTTCGCTTCCGCGGCGTCGTCGAGCCGATGATGTACAAGAACGGCAAGATGGACGGCGAATACTTCTACATCGGCGGCGAGCCGAACAATAATACCTACAACATCTACAAGATCGCCATCTCGTCCCCCGAATCGCACTACTTTTTGAATCGCCAAAACGCCGTAGGGCACAAGATCTTCACGATCGATTACACGAAGACGATCGAAATCGAAGGCGGAGCGAAGATCGCTTTTCATGGCGACGGACAGAATGGCCGATTGATCTCGAACTTCTCGAAGCTGGTCGTCCCCGGCATCGCGCCGGCGCCGATGCCGTACCACGGGCAGTTCGTGCAGGTGAATGTCGTGGATGTGGCGGAAGCGAAGTAACGATCGTTCAGAGCCCGAGCGCCAGCCAGCGAGGGTTTCGCAGTGACGCCAGGAGAAGCGTGATGCTCCTTCCCGCGTCTCTGCGAAACCCTCGCTGGCGCTCGGGCTCTGACTATCTCGGCTGCGTTTCTTCCCGCGCGTTAGTTGAGCATCGGCAGGCGGATGCGGTTGGTGTCTTCCACGGGGACCGGCACGTCGTTGTGGACGTCGGCCCGGATCGTGGGGGCGCCGAATTGCAGGGTGCCCTTCTCGGCTTCTTCCTTCTCCCAGATGGCCATCTCTTCCATCAGGGCATCGACCATGTCCTTCTCGAGAACATGGCGGACGATTTCGCCTCGCTTGAAAACAACGCCCTTGCCCTTGCCCGCCGCGATGCCGAGGTCGGCTTCGCGCGCTTCGCCGGGGCCGTTGACGATGCAGCCGAGGACGCTGATCTTGATCGCCAGCTTGTTCCCGGCGAGCCGTTCTTCGAGTTCGGCGATGATCTTCTCAAGGTCGATCTCGAGCCGTCCGCAGGTCGGACAGGCGATGAGTTCCGGTTTGCGAACGCGACGGCCGGTCGCTTGCAGGATGTCGAAGGCTGCCGCGATTTCGGGGACGGGATCGCCGAGAAGGCTGATGCGAATCGTGTCGCCGATGCCGTCGAGCAGGATCGGGGCGAGGCCGCACGCGGATTTGGTCACCGCGTACGGCGGCTTGCCCGCTTCGGTCACGCCGATGTGCGTCGGGTAGTCGGCCTGCCTCGCGTAGATGCGATACGCTTCGACGACGGTCATCACATCGCTCGATTTCAGCGACACGATGATGTCGTGGTAGCCTTCGGACTCGGCGATCTCGATGTACTTGAGGGCGCTGTCCACCATCGCGGGGGGACAGGGGAAGCCGTACTTCATCGCGAATTCGCGTTCGAGGCTGCCGGCATTGACGCCGATTCGCATCGGGATGCCCTTGTCCTTCGCCTTGCGAACGACCTGGCGAAAGCGGTCCATGCCGCCGATGTTCCCTGGGTTGATGCGGATCTTGTCGATCGGATGATCGAGGGCGGCGAGGGCCATCTTGTAGTCGAAGTGGATGTCGCAGATGAGCGGGATGCCGATGCGATTCTTGATCGCCGTCAGCGCGTGTGCGTCTTCCGCTTTCGGCACCGTCACGCGGACGAGTTCGCAGCCCGCTTCCTCCAAGCGATGGATCTGCTCGACCGTTTCCTCGATGAAGTGCGTGTCCGGCGTCGTCATGGATTGGACGACGATCGGGTTGTTGCCGCCGATCACGACGCCGCCGACCTTCACCTCGCGCGTTTTGTGACGCTGGAAGGGGTGCTGGTAGATGGCGGTGGGTTGCGTGGGATTCGACATATTTAGGACCGCCTTTTCGACTTCGACCTAGCAATCGCCAATGCGCAATCGCCAATGCGCTGTAGGGAACGCCCTCCGTGGCGTTCCGCGGGAGTGGACACGTACAGCGGCAACAATCACTTCCCGCGATCTCGCTTGCGGCTTAGCGATCGGACGCCGCGGATCGCTAAGCCGCGAGCGGGGATCGCGGATGGCGGACGCATTCACTCGGACGCGTCCAGTTCGGCGGAACGCCACGGAGGGCGTTCCCTACAGCGCGTCACGTTGTCGCATGGGTATCCTAGGGCCGCACTCAAGCGTATTCCAGAAGCTTGATGTGGTGATGGCGTTTCGCCTTGCCGTTCGGCTTCTCTGGATGATGGACCGTCGTCGCCGACTTGCGATAACGGGCCAACGCCATCAGCGGGAAATAGAGGCGATACAGGTGGTACTTGAGGTAGAACACCTTGGGGAAGCCAGTCCCGGTGAACTGCTCCTCCTGCCATGACCCGTCCACATCCTGATGCCGCATCAGCCATTCGATGCCGTGCTTCGCTTCAGGGCAATCCGCTTCGCCCGCGGCAATGAGGCCAAGCAGCGCCCACGCGGTTTGCGATGCGGTCGCTTCGCCGACGCCTGCGGTGGAAGGGTCGTCGTAGCTATGGCAGCTTTCGCCCCAGGCGCCGTCTTCTTGCTGGACCGACTTGAGCCAGGCGACGGCCTTTTGGATCATTGAATGCCGGCGGTCGAGGCCGATCGCTTCGAGGCCGACCAAAACCTGCCAGGTGCCGTAGAGATAGTTGACGCCCCAGCGGCCCAGCCAACAGCCGCGCGGATCCTGCGTGCGTTCGAGATACGCCAGGGCGCGATCGACCTGGGCGTTCCCCGGGCCATAGCCGAATTGGCCCAACGCCTCCAGGGCGCGAGCGGTGATGTCGGGGCAACTCGGATCGAGCATCGCGTTGTGGTCGGCGAAGGGAACCTTGGTCAGCACTTCGCGGTTGATGTCGCGATCGAACGCCGCCCAGCCGCCATCGGAGTTTTGCATGCCGAGCAGCCAACGGATGCCGCGTTGCACGGCCGGGATCGCGCTCGCTTCCAACGCGGGTCGGTAGTCGGTGGCGGCCTCCGTCGGTTCGGCCTTGTCCCAGGCGAAGCCGGAGCGGGCCAGGCCCATCAGCACCATCGCGGTGTCGTCGGTGTCCGGGTAGAAGCCGTTGCGGTATTCGAAGACCCAACCGCCGGTGGCGACGGTCGGATTGTTCAGACTCCAGTCGCCCCGGCGAGTGACTTCGCGGTCGATCAGCCAACGGGCCGCATCGGCGACGGCGCCTTCATGCGACGAGAAGCCGGCCATCGCCAACGCGTTCAGCGCCAGGGCGGTATCCCATACCGGCGAAACGCAGGGCTGCAGGCGAAGCGTGTCGTTTTCCTCGATGTAGAGGTCTTCGAGTTGCTTCAGGGCGTATTTCATCTCGGGAGAATCGTCGGCATAGCCAAGACTACGCAGGCTGATGACCGTGTAGACCATCGGCGGGAAGATGGCGCCGACGCCGTCGGAATCCTCGAAGTGATCCTGCATCCAGCGATTGGCCGATTCGACGGCCTTGGAGCGCAGCCATTTCGGGCCGTACTTGTCCCACTGTTTGAAGACCCAATCGACGCCGAGAAAAAAGTTGGTCCATGAAAGCATCCGTTTCGTGGGAGCGCAGGGCCACATCGCCTTGGCGGGGTCGTCGACGAACAGTTCCGCGATGCCCAATCCTTCGGGCAGTGTCCGAAGCGGTTTGCAGGCGGAGAAGATGCTGAGGGGCACCACGATCGTCCGCGTCCATGCCGACATCGCATAGAGGTTCACGTAGAACCAGCGCGGCAGGAACATCATTTCAGGCGGGACGGTCGCGCAGTTGCCGTAAGGGAATTCGCCGAGCATCGCGAGATAGAACTTGGTGAAGCTGTTGCACTGCGCCGCGCCCCCCTGAGCGAGGATGTGTTCGCGTGCGTTCCGCATCGTCGGATGTTCGGCCGAATACCCTGCCAGCTTCAGGGCGAAGTACGCTTTGACCGACACGCTGAGATCGACAGGCCCGCCGGGATAGTTGCTCCAGCCGCCGTCCGGGCGTTCTTGCGTGAGGATGTAGCGAGCAAGCTTGCCAACAACTACGTCCTTCTCGCGGCCCAGGAAGGCGAGGAGAAGGACGTATTCGGATTCGAGGATCGTATCGCCTTGCAGTTCGCCGCACCAATGGCCGTCGGCGCGCTGCAAGTCGAAGAGGCAGCGCCGGGCGCGATCGACCGCGGCATCGAGCTGACCAGTCGGCGACGCGATCTGGTGCAGCAGCGAACGCACAGCGGTTCCGTTCGGCGGAGCAATGGAAATGGACATCCTATCCCCATCCTGGAGCGAGGTTTGGCGCCTATCCGTGGCGACCAGCACCGAGGTTATAACCGGCGAGTTGGAGAAAAAGCAAGGCCGGGACCGTTGAGAGGATAGGAGAAATGGGTAGAAAAAGCAACCGACGGATTGAAACCCGTCGGTTGCGTGTACGCTTCAGGCGAGCGGCGCCTGCAT
>JAIEPT010000021.1 GCA_019748295.1 Gemmataceae bacterium
TCCTCCATGCAGCCGTGCCGAAGTGCAGCTGCACGGATATTATACGCTCAAGACGGTTATTCGGATAGGCTCTTAGGACGTGGCGGCGTTTTTACATGCACTGATTTGCAGGAAAAGCGGACGGGCTACTATCGCCTCAACCCGAGAATTGATACACTAATGGAGTAGACTTTGTAATGAACTGAAAATAAGTGAGACCCGTTTCAGCCGCTTATAATGCAGTTCCGCGAAGTTTTAATGCTGGCTGCCTTCGCTTCGTCCTACCCTTGGATTTTCAACGATGCGTTCACACCCAGGGCGTCTCGTCGTTTCGATCGCATTTCTCGTTTGCGTGCTGCCTTCGGCAACTCGCGCTCAGGACGCGAAACTCACGCCTGAGGCGGTGCAGTTCTTCGAGAGCAAGATCCGTCCGATCCTGGTCGAGAACTGCTGCAAGTGCCACGCCGACAAGAAGCAGCGAGGCGACCTTCGCGTCGATGGTCGGAGCCATCTGCTTGCGGGCGGCGAGATCGGTCCTGCGATCGTCCTCGGCGAACCGGAAAAGAGCTTGCTGATCAAAGCGGTGCGGCATGAGGAACCCGATCTCAAGATGCCGCCCGACAACAAGCTTTCCAAAGAGAAAATCGCCGACCTGGCGATGTGGATCAAGATGGGCGCTCCTTGGCCCGGCGACGAGAAGACGCCGGTCGCGAAAAAGAAATCGGGCGAGAAGGAGATCACGCCGAAGGATCGCGAGTTCTGGTCGTTCGTTCCCGTGAAGCGTCCCGCAGTGCCGCAAGTGCGTCAATCCGAGTGGGCGAAAAACCCCATCGATGCGTTCGTCCTCTCCAAACTGGAAGCGAAAGGGCTGAAGCCGAACCCGCCGGCCAGCAAGCAGGAATTGGTTCGCCGAGCGTATTACAACGTGACCGGTTTGCCGCCGACGCCCGCCGAGGCGGAGGCTTTCGTCAAGGACAACGCGCCGGATGCGTATGCGAAGCTGATCGACAAACTGCTCGATTCGCCGCGCTTCGGCGAGAAGTGGGCTCGCCATTGGCTGGATCAAGTTCGTTACGCCGAAACGAACAGTTACGAACGAGACAACCCGAAGCCGCATGTCTGGCGTTATCGCGATTACGTGGTCCGCTCGTTCAACGAAGACAAGCCTTACGACGTTTTTCTCAAGGAGCAACTCGCCGGCGACGAAATGGCGAACGCCGGCCCGGATCAGTTGATCGCTACGGGTTTCTACCGGCTCGGCATCTGGGACGATGAGCCGAGCGACCCCTTGCAGTCGCGCTACGACGGTTTGGACGACATTCTGACCACGGTGAGCCAAACGATGCTGGGTCTGACTCTCGACTGTGCCCGCTGCCACGACCACAAGATCGACCCGATCCAGCACAAGGACTATTACCGCTTCCTCGCGTTCTTCCAGAACATCAACCATTACCGCAACGGCGGCCCGACCGACGAGGCGGCCATCTTCGCCAATGAAAACGCGAAAGCCGAACTTGCTCGCAAGATCGCGCAGATGGAAAAACGCCGCGATGAAGTGCAACGGCAGATCCTGTTGATCGAAAAGGAATTCGAGTCGGCCAAGGGAAATAAGGGCACGCCGGTCTCCTCGAAGGCGAGCATCGACGAGCTGAAATTCCGCTTCTATCGCGGAGCCTGGCAAACGCTGCCCGAGTTCGATGCCATCAAACATGAGGACGAGGGGATATTGCCGCAGGGGTATTTCGACATTTCGCTGCGGACTCGAAACGAGGAAATCGGCTTCGTCTTCGAGGGGACGCTTCTCGTTCCGGAGGACGGCAAATACGCGTTCCACCTCGATTCGGACGACGGCTCGCGCCTGATCGTCAACGGCAAGAAACTGATCGAGTACGACGGCATTCACGGCGTCGGCAAGGAGAAGACGGCGAGCATTCGACTCGCCGCGGGCCGAGTGCCGATTCGCCTCGAGTATTTCCAGAACGTATCCGGTTACGGTCTCTTCGCCGCATGGTCCGGCCCCGGCTTCGAGCGACGGCCGCTGACGGCGCCGCCGACCGTGAAGAACGCATCCGGCGATTTCGTCGGCGGGCTCAAGAAGGAAGGGCCGATCGTCCTCGGCAAGGCGAAGTTCGAGGAGTATCAACGGCTCAAGAAGGAACTCGAAACGCTGAAGAACCCCGAGATCAAGGCCGCCGGCGAAAAGGCGCTCATCGTCAGCGAACCGGGGCAGAAAACGCCTGAGGCATTCGTCTTCCTGCGTGGCAATCCGACTTCCAAGGGACCAAAGGTCGAACCGGGCATCCCCGAAGTGCTGACCCTCGCTTCGCTCAAGCTGCCCGACCTTTCGCCGACGCCGAAATCCTCGGGCCGTCGAACGCAACTCGCGGCCTGGATCGCGTCCAAGGAAAATCCTTTAACCGCCCGCGTCATGGCCAATCGCCTGTGGCAGAACCAATTCGGCCGAGGCATTGTCCGCTCGACGAGCAATTTCGGCACGCAGGGCGATCGGCCCACGCATCCCGAGTTGCTCGATTGGCTCGCTTCGGAGTTCGTCGAGCACGGCTGGAGCGTCAAGAAGATGCTCAAGACGATGATGCTCTCGAACACGTTCCAGATGTCCTCGCGCGTCAATGAGGAGGCGATCAAGGCCGATCCGACCAACGATCTGCTCTGGCGATTCGACATGCGACGGCTGTCGGCGGAGGAGATTCGCGATTCGATCCTCGCCGTCAGCGGCAACTTGAATCTCAAGATGCACGGCCCGCCGACCTATCCGGAGATTCCGAAAGAAGTGCTCGCGGGCCAATCGGTCCCCGGCCGCGGTTGGCCGACCTCGTCGACCGAGGAACAGAATCGCCGCAGCATTTATGTGCATGTGAAGCGATCGCTGTTGCTGCCGGTGCTTGAGGCGTTCGACCTCGCGGAAGCGGATCGCCCGACCGCGACCCGCTTCGCTTCGACGCAGCCGACGCAGGCCTTGCTGCTGCTCAACAGCGAATTCGCCCAACGCCAGGCCGACGCCCTCGCGGCTCGCTTGCGAAAAGATGCGGGCGAGAAACTCGAAGACCAGGTGCGGCATGGCCTCAATTTGACCACGCAGCGAACGCCGACCGATGCCGAGGTGCGCAAGGCGATGGACTTAATCAAAGGGTTGCGCGACGACGGCGTGTCGCCGGAGGCGTCGATCCGTTACTTCTGCCTGATGGCGTTGAACCTGAATGAATTTGTGTACTTGGACTGAACCATGACGCAGATCGCCTACAAATTTCGCGCGACCATTGGTGCGGACGGGAAACTGGAATGGTTCCTGCCCCTGGCTGAAGGAACGCCGATTGAAGTTGTTGTGCTAGCGCCCAACGACGACGATGACTTCGAAGAACTTCGCAACGCCGCCGCGCGGTCGCTTGATTTTTGGGACAATGCTCTCGACGACGAGGATTGGAACAATGCCTAGCCAGGGGGACATCGTTTTGATTCCCGTCCCGTTTACGGACCTTACTGCGACCCGTAGACGTCCGGCGGTTGTGATTTCGAACGACGATTATCATCGATCGACTTCCGGATATGGTTGTCGTCGCGATGACCTCGAATATGACGCAAGTTCCCTTCAGTTTCACGATCGACAACAAGGATATGAGGCAAGGAAATCTCAATCGACTAGGCAAAGTACCCCTAGATCGAGTTCTGAGCTTGGCTCAGTCTTTAAGCGTGAAGGTATTCGGCAAAGTAAACAACTCAGTCCTGGAACGAATCGACCGCGAACTCGACGAACTTACCAAGAGACCCTCGCCATGAACAACAAGCCCTTGAACAGCTTTTGCGGCCGAACGCGGCGGGAATTTCTTTGGCAGGCGGGGGCCGGGTTTACCGGCCTTGGCATGCTCGACATGCTCTCGCGCGATGGGTTTTTCTCCTCGCGGGCCGATGCGGGGGTCGTGCGTGCCAATCCGTTGGCGCCGAAGGAACCGCACTTTCCGGCAAAGGCGAAGTCGGTCATCTTCCTGTTCATGTACGGCGGGCCGAGCCAAGTCGATACTTTCGAGTACAAGCCGAAGCTGTACGAACTCGACGGCAAGACGATTCCGGTTCGCACGTTCGGCCGCGGCGGACATCGCAACCAGGGCCGGGTCGTCGGCCCCAAGTGGAACTTCCGCCAGTATGGCCAATCGGGCAAGCATGTCTCGGACCTGTTCCCGAATCTCGCTGCCTGCGTGGACGACATGGCGTTCATCCACTCGATGACCGCCGACTCGCCGATCCATGGCTCCGCGATGCTGCAGATGAACACAGGGAAGATTCTTTCGGGCAGCCCATGCCTTGGATCGTGGGTCAATTACGGCCTGGGTTCGCAGAACGAAAATTTGCCGGGCTTCGTCGTCATGCTCGATCCGACAGGCGGGCCGATCTCGGGCGCGAAGAACTGGTCTAGCGGCTACATGCCCGCGACGTATCAGGGCGTCATGCTTCGCGGCGGCGCCAATCCGGTGCTCGATCTGCAGCGTCCCGCGGGCATGACCGAGGGCGCCCAGCGTCGATTCCTCGACACGCTCAACGAATTCAACCAGACGCACCAACGGCCGCGGGCGGACAACAGCAATCTCGCGGCTCGCATCGCCAGCTACGAGATGGCGTTCAGCATGCAGACCTCCGCTCCCGAGGCGGTCGATCTCGCTCAGGAAACGCAAGAAACCAAAACGCTTTACGGGCTCGACAATCCCAACACCGAGGACTTCGCCCGCAAGTGTTTGCTCGCTCGCCGCATGGTCGAGCGCGGCGTGCGGTTTATCCAGATCTATTCGGGCGGCAATCACAACGATGCGAACTGGGACGCCCATGGCGACCTCGTCCGCAACCACTCGTATCATGCGGGCCGCACGGACAAGCCGATTGCCGGCTTGCTGAAGGATCTGAAGCGGCGCGGTCTGCTGGAAGACACGCTGGTCGTCTGGGGCGGCGAGTTCGGCCGGCAACCCACGGCGGAATACGCCGCCGGCACGGGCCGCGATCACAATGCCTACGGCTTCACGATGTGGCTCGCGGGGGGCGGCATCAAGGGGGGTACGGTCGTCGGCGAAACCGACGAACTCAGCGCCGCGGCCGTGACGGATCGCTTCCACGTCAAGAACCTGCATGCGACGATCTTGCAACTCATGGGGCTGGACCCGGATCGCCTCAGCTACTTCTACGGCGGGCTGGATCAGAAGCTGGTCGGCGTGGAGGGGGCGGAGCCGATCCAAAAGATCATGAAGTGATATTTGCCTTTCGTGGCGACAAGTTTATTAACTTGTCGGAATTGGATTCTCTCAACAGACCGACAAGTCAGATAAACTTGTCGCCACGAAGACATGACAGCCGCTGACCTGACCGCGAAACTGGAAGCGATGGCCGACCCGGAGCGGGCAAAGGCCGTCGCTCGTTTCTTTCAGTGCGGCCCCGGCGAGTACGGCGAAGGGGACCAATTCCGCGGCATCCCCGTCCCAATCGTCCGCGCGGCTATTCGGCGTTTTCGTTCGCTACCCTTGCCTGAGATCGACAAGGTTCTGCAATCGCCGTGGCATGAGGATCGGCTTGCCTCGTTGTCGCTGCTGGCGCATCAATTCGAGCGCGGGGATGAGGCGACTCGAAAAAGCATTTACGCTCTCTACGTCCAGCGGTTCGATCGCACCAGCAACTGGGACTTGGTAGACACGTCGGCGCCGCGGATCGTTGGCGGATGGCTCGCGGATCGGGATCGCGGGGTGCTGACGAAGTGGGCGAAGTCGCCGCGGCTTTGGACGCGGCGAGTTGCGGTCCTTGCGACGCTATTCTTCATTCGCCAGCGCGATTTCGACGACCTCCTGCGGCTCGCGGCAATGCTGCTGGGCGATCGAGCGAATGGAACCGGCGAAACGCGAACGATACATGCGCGGAAACGTTTAGCGGGGAGCCGTAGGCGACCATGACGCGTCGCCTACGGCTCCCCGCTAAACGAAAGGATCACTTCTTGACGCGGAAGTCGTAGACGCAAAAGTGAACGTACGTCTCGCCGGGACGCAAGATCGAGTTGCCGAGATTCGGCTGGTTGACGGCGTCCGGCGCCAGGTGCGTCTCGAGGCAGACCGCGCTGCGAAGCGGATACGTTTTGGCGCCCGCCCCCTTTTGACCTTTCAAAAAGTTGCCCGAATACACCTGAATGCCCGGCTGATCGGTGAACACGGTTAACGTGCGGCCCGAAGCAGGATCGCTGAGCGTTGCAGCAAGACTGGATTTTCCGCGTTCTGGCTGTTTCAGCACGAGAGTGTGGTCATAACCAAGGTTCGGCGTCTTCGCGAGTTCGTCGACGCCATCGCCGAGCCGTTTTTCCTTTCTTAGATCCAGCGATGTGCCTTCGACAGACTTTATTTCGCCAGTGGGAATCATCGTGTCGTCTGTAGGAATGTACTTGTCCGCGTTAACCATCAGCCGATGATCGAGAACGGTTTTCGAACCCGGACCGCTCAGGTTGAAATAGCTGTGGTTGGTGAGGTTCACCGGCGTCGCCTTGTCGGTCGTTGCGATGTAGCGGATGGCAAGCGCATTATGGTCGGTCCACGCAAACGTCACCTTGATTTCGAGATTGCCGGGATAGCCCTCTTCTCCGTCCGGGCTCGAATACGTCAAGTTCAACGCCGGCGGTTGCTTTTCCAGAACTTTGGCTTTCCAGAGCACCTTGTCGAGACTGCGTTTCACGCCCCCGTGCAGATGATTGGGGCCGTTGTTGGTCGCGACCTGATATTCCTTGCCGTCGATCTTGAACTTCCCTTTGGCGATGCGATTGGCGTAGCGGCCTGTCGTGCAGCCGAAGTATTGGTTCGCGTCGGAGAGGTAGCCCTCGGCCGAGTCGAAGCCGAGGACGACGCTGCCGATCTTGCCGTCCTTGTCCGGCACGCCGATATCGACGATGGTCGCGCCCAGGGTGGATATTTTCGCATACGCCCCGGAGGCGTTCTTCAGCGTGTAGACCTGAGCTTCGCCGTCGGGGGTTTTGCCGAAGGGGGAGGGCCCTTCGACCTCGGCGTGGGAGATGGAAGCGGCGAGCGTCATAGAGAACATTCCGATTGCGAGGCGCATCATGGCGTTGGTGCTCCGAACCTGAGGGAGAGCGTTTCCACCCGCGAGATTAACAGAATCGCCGGGCGGGGCAAGCATGTCCTAGCTCCCTCTCCCTCCGGGAGAGGGTTGAGGCGAGGGCCTAACGTCAAACCATCGGACACATTGACCCTCACCCCCGGCCTCCTCACTGGTGTAAGTTTCTTGGTGGAGGCAGCGAACCTTCCCCTCTCCCTCCGCCGGGATCAAGTTGGCCCGTGCAATCGAGTCGCCGCGGGGGAGAGGGTACCCGAAGGGTGGGTGAGGGTAGCTTCGGAAGAAAGGTGCTTGTGCAAACGCAACTATCCCTTTTACTTCACCTCAAAAAGGCAAGTCTTCCGAAGCTCCCCTCACCCGGCCTTCGGCCACCCTCTCCCCCGCCGGGATCAAGTTGGCCCGTACATCTGTTCGGCACGGGCAATCGTGATCCCTGCGGGGGAGAGGGGGAAGCTTCGCTGACTCCACCAAGAAACCTACACGCCCTCACTCCCGGCCCCTTTCCCGGAGGGAGAGGGGAGTAATGCAGCGGAGCGCGGAGATAAACGCCGCGAACCCGAGGGCGGGGCAGGGATTTGGGTCCTTGCTCCTCCTCGAACTCGCAGCGTTTGGATTGACCTTGGCGTCTCGCCGCCGCCTCGAAGCGGCGCGGCCAGAATCTGCTCTGGCTGGGCCTGGCGGATTTCCCCCTCGCACACCGCCCACGCCGCTTCGAGAGCGACGGCGAAACGCGCTGATTCTTGCTTAGGCGAGCGGCAGGAGATCATCTCCACTCCCTCTCCCTCCGGGAGAGGGTTGGGGTGAGGGCGCCTTTTCTCGCCCAACGCCAGGTCGCACGCCCTCACCCCCGGCCCTCTCCCGACTCTCCCGGAGGGAGAGGGGAGAAATACAGGCGCCGCTCGCCTTACTGCTGGTTCGGCTGCTTCGGTTGAATTTGGGGTTGGTTCGGCTGATTCGGTTGGTTCGCGCCCCCTTCTTTACCAGTTCCCGCTCCTTGAACGCCGACCTTGCCCGCGATTTGCTGGGCCATGTGAGCGTGGTGCTGAATCACCGGCAGCGTCTTGGTCGCGAATGCCTTGAGATGCTGGTCCTGGCCGTTTTGAGCTTGCGATTGGAAGAGTTGCATCGCCATCTTGTGAGCCTTGAGCTGGCCCATCATGTAATGGCGATCGAAATCCTGCCCTTTCAGGTCTTTCAGTTTCGTGGCCATCTGCTCGTGTTCTTCGCCGATTTCTTTCGCCGGCTTGTGTCCGGATTTGTCCACGATCTGCATCAGTTCATGGCTGGATTTCGTGTGGTCTTCGACCATCTTGCGGGCGAATTCCTTTACGGCCGGGCTCTGGGCGTTTTGCTCGGCGAGCTTGCTCAGCATGATTTCGGCCATGTTGCCTTGCGAGGCCTTCATGACGAACTTGGCGTCGTCGATTTTTTCGCCAGCGCCTTGGGCGCCGCCTTCAGCGCTCTTGGCTCCGCCCTCGGCGTTTTTGCCCTGAGTCTGGGTGTTTTGCGAAAGGGCGAACGGCACAAACGCGGCGAACGCGAAGGCACAGGCGGCGAGTCGAAAGGTACGCATGGGTGATCCTTTTCCAGTGAGCGGAACGGGGTGTTTTGCTTCGCAATGCCAAACCTGCAAACGCAAACGTTGTGCCCCGTCAGGCGAGAGCGGGCGATATGGCGGAAGTCTTCGTGTTTTGGCGGAAAGTAAGTTTGCGTAGGCAGTGGGGGTTGTAACGGGGTGGCCGGCAGGGCCGTGTCCTGCGCAGCGGCATTCCGCGTTTCGCGCAGGCGTTTTCCGCGATGAAACGACGCAACGTTCGGAAGTAACGAGGAGAAAACATCAACGCCCGCAAAACCGGAATACTCTGCAAGTCCCGCATGACGCATCGAGTCGTCGTTGCTGAAGAGTCCCATTCGATCCATTGGCAACATCCCTCAAAGAACTAGCGGCCCGGGCTCCGATGACTCTTCTTGGATGAGCGGACCGCCAAGTCGTCGGCAGGGAAGCCGATCAAGGCGGATCGTAGGCGACCGCCTTGGCGGCGCCGGGAAAGGAATCCCGCCATGAACAAATTCGCCGTTTCGATTGCCGGCCTGGCGCTTTCTGCGGCCCCGGCTTTGGCCCAATATCCCATGATGCCCGCGCCCTATCCGTATGGCGTCCCGGCGCGGCCGATGATGTGGGTCGCTCCGCAGCCGATGGTCTACTACATGCCGCAGCCCTACGTGCAGGTAGTGCCGGTCCCCGTGGCCAAGGTGCAGGCCGCAGGGGTAATGACGAGCGAAGGCATCTATCCGATGGAAGGTTACCGTCCGCAGGTTCCCGCTCGCCCGGCAACCGCACCGACGCAGACTGCAAAGGCGTCTGCGGTCGCGGCAACCAAATTGCCTGCGCAATCGACGGGGGCTGCTGCGCCGTCCGGTGTCCAGCCAGTAGGGAGCTGGTCGTCCGCGATCATGCCATGGGGTCGTCGCGACCACGCAACGAAAACGGCCATTTCCGGAAGCGTCAATACGTCGGTACGGCAGGATCTTGGGCCAGCGAGCAAGTAAAGAAGCGCGCAAAAGGAAGGGCGAGCGTCATGAGGCGCTCGCCCTTGTTTGCATTTTACGAAAGCCATGACGTGGATATTCGCGGGCGCCTGGCGACACGCGACACCACCGGGCCACCGGATCCGCACCGGCCAATGTCTTCCGAAGCACCCCTCACCCGCCTTTCAGGCCTTTCAGGCACCCTCTCCCCCGCGGTTACTCGATTGCTTGGGCCAACTTGATCCATGCGGGGGAGAGGGGAGGGGTCGCTGCCTCCGGCTGACTATTTACTTCTGACTTCTTGCTTCTTACTTCCAACGGTTGGTTTCAGGGTCTTCGTTGTCGAAACCCACGGCGTCCAGTTCGGCCCAGAGTTCCGCGGGAATCTTCCAGTTCAGCCAATCGACGGTTTGCTGAATCCGCTCGATCTTGCTGAAGCCGACGATCGTGGAATGGATGCGCGGATCGCGTGTCGAGAATTGCAGTGCCGCGGCTCCAAGGGGAACGCTGTGCTTCTTGCAAAGCGCGTCCATTTTGCGGATGCGTTCCAGCATTTCGCCGCCGATCTCCTGATAGCAGTAGCGTGGGTAGTTTTCCGGCCCCTTGGCCAGCACGCCGCTGCCGTAGGGGGCGGCGTTGATGATGCCGATCCCCTTGTTGACGCACTGGGCCAGCAGCGGTTCGGCGGAGCGGTTCAGAAGCGTGTAGCGGTTGTGGGTGATGATCGCCTCGAAGGCGTCCGTGTCCACGTAACGCATCATGACGTCGATCGGCCCGCCGCCTAAACCTAAATGCTGAATCACGCCTTGTTCGCGATACTTCAACAGCACTTCGAGCGCACCCCCCTTGGCCGTGAGCTGGTCGAAGGGGGCCCACTCGGGGTCGTGCAAATGCATGAGTTGGATGCGGTCCAGGCCAAGAAGCTTGAGCGACCGTTCGACCGATCGCTTCATCTGGTCGCCGCTGAAGTCGTTCGTCTTCAGGTCGCGATCCGCCTTGGTGGCGAGCACATATCCCATCGGCACGCCCTTCAATTCACGGACGACCAGGCCGATACGGCGTTCGCTCTCGCCGTCTCCATAGGAAGCGGCCGTGTCGAGGAAATTGATGGGCGACGCGAAGGCGGCGCGAATGACGTCGAGGGCCTGGGCTTCCGCCACTTCGTATTGGAACACGTCCGGCATGTTCCCGAGCGGGGCGCAGCCGATGGAGAGAGCGGTGACGTCGAGGCTGGTTTTGCCAAGCTTTCGCGTGGGAAGCATGATCGGTCCTTTGCAGATCGAGGGACCGAGTCAAGATAGGCGACGTCATTGCGATTGTCGAAGCCGCTTCCAAACCCAGGGGCGACCGAAGGGAGCTCCTGGGGTGGGTGCGGGAATTTTTTCGGGCGAACGGACCGCGAACGCTGAAAGCGTTCCCCAGCAAAGCCCAGGGTTGGCGACCATCGGGAGCCAACCCTGGGTATAAGCTCCCACCTGCCAAGGAACTCTGAAAGAGTTCGCCACGACGCTCGGCCCAGGGGCGCAGTCCGAACGCATGAGGCGTCCTGGCGAACTCTTTCAGAGTTCCCTTCCGCCGCTGTCTTCCTACCCAGGGTTGGCTCCCGTTGTTCGCCAACCCTGGGCTTCGCTGGGGAACGCTTTCAGCGTTCGCGTGGGTTCCGTATCGCGGCCCTTCGCCGACGACTTCGCCCCTGGCTTTCATGGGGGACGCCCTTCGCGTTTGCAGATCGGTGCGTCCGATCGAAAATTGGCCGCACTCTCCTGGGTTCGCTTCGCGAGAAAGTAGATGCAAGAGAGTGGAAAGTAGAGAAGACTCCAAGCCGATTCGTGTCTTTTCTACTCTCGACTTTCTCTTCTCTACTCTCTCGCGAAGCGAACCCAGGAACTCGCTACGCTCGCCCCTGGGCTTGGGGTGCGATTTATTTCTTCTCTTCCACGACGCCTTCGTAGCGGATGTTCTGGCGTCCCGCTTGCGTCTGCAATATCCGCAGCACTTGGTTGTCGAAGCCGTCCTTCGTTTGCGTGTTCGCGGATTCCTTCTGCTTTTGGACGAGGAACTCAGCACGCTTTCGATTGAGGTCGTTGGCCTTCGTCGCCAACTCTTCGCGCTGCCGACGCAGGGTTCCGAGATATTCCTTCTGCTCCTCGACGTTCAGCTTTTGGAGTTCCGCCGGCAGTTCGTCCTTCTTGAGTTGGTCGAGCTTGACCTTGCCTTCGTCGAGATTGCGGAGCAGATCGTAGGTCGCGGCGGCGCCGTCTCGGCCGAGGAATCCGGCACGCTCGGCGGCGGCGGCCGGTGCTAGCGCGGCGTTGGCGGCCTTCTTGTTCTCGCCGGCTTGTTGCGAGTGGCGGTCGCCGTAGACGAGAGTTTTGGCGGAGATTTCCGAGTTGATCTTGGCGAGGTCCGCATCGAACGGGGTGGCGACGGCGACCACGGGGCCGCCGCCTTGGTCGATTTGGACGTAGCTGCCTTCGGCGCTCTTGCAGATCGTTTCCCAGTGCTTCTTCGTATCGGGGTGATTGCCGCACTGGATGGTGTTGATGATGATCGACTTCTCGACGGCCAGCTTGCAGGTTTCGGGATACTTCACGTCGTCCGCGTAATCCATGTGCGGCGGCGCGTCGCCGACAAGGAAGATCATTCGGAGCGTCTTGGAGTCTTTGCTCCAGGAGATTTTGGTCACCGATTCGTTCAAAGCCTGGTTGACGCTCTCCGGGAAGTCGCCGCCTCCTTGGGCCTTGAATTCCATCAGCGTGGTGTAGATGCCGTCGAGGTCTTCGGTGAGGTCCGTGATCTTGGTGACGTAGGCGTCGGTACGGTCGCGATAGGCGACCAACCCCACCTTCACGCGCGGCGTCGGCTTGCCCGACGCGATCTGGTTGCTGATGGTCCAGATTTTGGTTTTGGCGGCGTTGATCAACCCGCCCATGCTGCCCGTGGTATCGAGGCAGAAGACGACTTCGACATTGGGGCGATCGTCCTTCTTGGGGGCCTCCGCCTTTTTCTCCTGGGCGAAGAGGGATGGAAGGGCGGCAAGAGCGAAGCTCAAAGCCAGTGCGAAGCGGTGCATGTCGGTCTCCTTGAATCCGCGGAAAGCGTGTCACTGTCTACGACGAACGTCGTGCTGCCGCGGATTGGGGACGGCATATGGTGCGGTGCATTCAATGTTGTTCGGACGGGCCTTGGTATGTCGTTTGCCCCTTTGAAAACATTTGTTTGGACCTCCCCCTCTTGTCCCTGAGCACAACCCTATGCAAGTCAGCACGATGCCCTCGCAAGCGGTCCCTTCCGAAAGCACGCAATCGGGTCGGCGCTGCGGCGCGGTGCGGTTGCCGGATTGGCGTGTTCTGTTTCGCGTTTGGGCTCCCAAAGCCGAAGAGGCGCAACTGGTTTTGCACGATGACCAAGGCATACGCGCCGTTCCGATGACGCGCGAAGGGCAGGGCTATTTCCGGCATGAAGAGCCGGACCTTGAGGAAGGCGTTCGATACGGTTTTCAACTCGATGGCGGGTTCGAACGGCCTGACCCTTGCTCGCTTTATCAGCCCGACGGCGTCCATCAACCATCGGCGGTGATCTTCCCCGACTTGTTCCCCTGGAGCGACATCGAGTGGCGCGGCATCCCGCGTCGCGATCTCGTCATCTACGAATTGCACGTCGGCGCCTTCACCCCCGCCGGTACTTTCGAAGACATCATCCCGCGGCTCGATTCGCTGAAGCAACTGGGCATCACCGCGATCGAGATTATGCCGGTTGCGCAGTTTCCGGGAAGTCGCAATTGGGGCTATGACGGCGTTCTTCCGTATGCGGTGCAAAACAGCTACGGTGGACCGCATGGGTTGCAGAAGCTGGTCGATGCCTGCCACGACGTTGGCATCGCTTGCATCCTCGACGTCGTGTACAACCACTTCGGCCCTGAAGGCAACTACCTGAACGAGTTCGGCCCGTATTTCACCGATCGCTACAAGACCCCGTGGGGAACCGCCGTCAACTACGACGGGTCCGGTTCCGACGCGGTTCGCGACTACATCCTCGACAACGCCCGCATGTGGCTCGAGGAATACCATCTCGATGGATTACGGCTCGATGCGGTTCATGCGATCTATGACTTCGGTGCTCGCCACATTTTGACGGCGATCAAGGACGTGGCCCGCGAAGTCGAGGAAAAGACGCATCGCCGAATCCACATCATCGCCGAGAGCGATCTCAACGACCCGCGGCTCATGTACGACCCGAAGACCGGCGGCTGCGGACTCGATGCCGCTTGGGCGGACGACTTTCATCACGCGGTCCATGCGTATCTCGCAGGCGAGAAATGCGGATACTACTCCGACTTCGGGGATCATCGTCTGATCGCCGATGCGTTCCGGACGCCTTATGTGTATGCCGCGACGTACAGTCCTTTCCGCGGCCGCAAGCATGGGGCGGCGCCAGAAGGTTTGGAGCCGGATCGTTTCGTGGTCTGCATCCAAAATCACGATCAGATCGGCAACCGCATGACCGGCGAGCGGCTCAACATGCTGCTCAAGAACCCGGCGAAGCAACGTCTTTCCAGCAGCTTGCTCCTTTTCTCGCCGTACATCCCGCTGTTGTTCATGGGCGAAGAGTATGGCGAAGAGACGCCGTTCCCCTTCTTCTGTTCTTTCGGCGATCAGGATTTGATCCGGGCGGTTCGCGAAGGCCGCAAGCGGGAGTTCGCCGATTTCGCGTGGAACGGCGAAGTGCCGGATCCGAACAGCCCCGATATCTTTCTGTCGGCAAAGCTGAGTTGGAGTTGGCCTCAAGGCACGCTGCGCGAAGGCATCCGGAATCTTCATGCGGACTTGCTAGCCGCGCGCCGAGAATGGCCCGCGCTGCTCGAGGGATCGTCGCCGTCCGTACGCTGGCTTGCGGAAGGCTCCGGCCCCCTCTTCGAAATGACGCGTGGCGGCGGGCCGAACGCGATGGGGCAGACGGTGCGGATTTTGTTCAATCTCTCGGATAAGTCGCAGACGATCGACCCGCCCGCTTCCGCGGAGAAGCTGCTCTTCTCCTCCGAATCGAGCCGCTACGGGGGAGGGCATCCGTGTTCGCCGGTCAAGACGATCCTGCCCTACGAGTGTCTGGCGTTTGGCCCGGCCGATTACCGTTGTTTTTGGGAGTCGAACACAACTGCGGCAGTAGAAAAGAATCCGGCCCCGCGCTTCGAGGCCGAGGATTTGGTGGCCCAAGCAGGAGGCGAATCGTTCCCCGCCAGCGACCCGCCAAGCTGGTCGCCGCTAAGTGCGGGGCCAACGCAGAAGTGCCCGACGGAAGAGAGCGGAGACTGCGGTAAGGAATAGTCAGGCCGGGCCGAAGCCGGTTAGCCGCGACGCGCAGCGGAGCGCGGACAGCGAACCATGCGATGAGTGGGTTCGCTGTCCGCGCTCCGCTGCGAGTCGCGGCTAACCGGGAAACGAAGCGGAAACATCGGGGGTTCCAAGCCTAAATCAGCGTGCGCAAATCGGCGGCGCGTTAGCGGCCTTTCGAATAAGAGCGGGCATCGCGCTTTCGATCAAACCATGCCAGTCGCCCGCACTAGCCCGAAGCGTCATGTCAGCAAGGGACGACGTGAATCCCTCGCTGACGCCTCGGGTTCGTGCGAAAGGTGCTGCGGCGAAATCGCGCACGCTGATTTAGACCGAACGCTCGGAAGCTTCACATGCTTCGTCGGCGGAAGGGGAAGCATTTCATAGCCCGGCCAGGGATCCGACGAAGCGCGGCACGCTTGGTTGCACGCCCGCTGCCTCAGATCGCCCCGGTTTTCAGCACTTCACGCGTGGTGCGCAGGGCGGCCTTCGCAAGTTGCGGCATGTCGTTGATGAGCTTGTCCCAGCGAACGCGGTCGCCGCAGGCGAGCAGTGCCAGACCTTCGTTGAGCGTCGCATCGTAATCCTTGATGCGATGGGTCCGGTGCACGTAATTCGCGATGTGATCGGCTGCGGCGATCAGCGAAACGAGTTGGTACCCTTCTCGGCCCTGCTTGACGGCTTCGCCCGGTTCGTGGTGCATGAGATTGCACAGCGCGACCGAAGGCGGCAGGCTGTTGAGTTGGCAGTAACGGAAACCCAAGGCGCAGTGATTGGTGCCGAGGACTTGCTCTTCCTGAGCCATGCGCTGTTCGTCTTCGTTGAAGTCGAGCGGATCGCCTGCATCGGCGCCGGTCGGGACGACGAGGGCAATCATGAATCGGCCGAGGTCGTGCAGAAGGCCCGCGGTGAATTCTTCGCCGCAAAAACCGAGTTTGAGGGCCACGTTGATCTGCGTTGCCAGGCTGGCGGTGAAGAACGAGTGCCGCCAGAGCAACTCGCAGCGTTCCACCGTCTCGCGTTTCGCATTGCGGAACAGGCCGCGCATGCCGATGCTGGCGACGAGGTCGCTGCAGGTGCGCAGGCCAAGGCGAAGCACTGCTTGATGCAGTTCTTCCACAGGTTTGCCGACACGATACATCGGGCTGTTGGCAAGCTTCAAGGTCGCGGTGGCGATCGCGCCGTCGCGCTTGATCAGATTCGAGAAATCGGCGAGTGTTGCACCTGGGTCATTCGCCAGGGCCATCGCTCGGGTCGAAGTGTCGGGAAGCGACGGCAGGTGGGCGATCTTCGCCATCGCCTTGCCGAAGACCGACTTGGAAACGTGGGCTTGATTGGGGCCGAGCACTTTCCGAAACAGCGTCAAGAACATAATGGCGGTCCTTCTCGCAACCCGTGGATCGGTACTCGCCGCAACTATAGGCCACGAAGTCGGCGATTCGCCTAGGCGCGGGAGCATATTTTCGAATCTTCGCAACGCGCCCCGCATAAGCGTGAAATCCCTTTCCCTCGCTGCAACCGGTGGGTACATTCGTTCCGTTCCCTGCACACTTGTTGGAGCTGGACATGAGTCGCGTACTGGTTGCGATTGCTTTGGTGCTGTTCGTGAGTCCCGCGTGGGCCCAGGACTTTTCTCCGATGAAGTTCAACGACGTGCGCGAAGTCGCGCCCGGCGTGTTCTTCCGCTACTCGTCGATCAGCGCGACCGACAAAAGCATCCCTTTCGGCGGCAGCAACAACATCTGGATCGTCTTCGAGGATTTCGTCGTCGTCTACGATGCGAACTTCCCCAAAGAGGCGGGCGATGTTTTGGAAGCCGTCAAGAAAACGACGAACAAGCCCGTGCGCTACGTGCTTGATTCGCATCATCATGGAGATCATGCCTACGGCAACGCGGTCTGGGTGAAGGCGGGCGCTCAGATCGTCGCCCAGTCGAACTGCGCTCGCTTGCTGCGGATCAACGGCCCGGCCGAGTTCAAGAAAGAGGGGGAAGGCCCCACCGGACGCAAGGATGTGGCATCCAGCAAGCTGAAGGTTCCCGACATCTCGTTCGACGACAAACTCGTGATCGACGACGGCAAGCAGCGTGTCGAGTTTCACTTTCTGGGCCATGCTCACACGGCCGGCGATGCGGTGGCGTATTTGCCCAAGCACAAGATTCTGTGCACCGGCGATGCCTGCGTGAATGGCGCGTTCAATTACATGGGCCATTCGGATTCCGCGAGCTGGATCCGCGTGCTCGATCGCATGCAGCAGTTCGACGTGAAGATGGTTTGCCCAGGGCATGGCAAACTCGCGGGGCCGGAATTGTTCAAGACGCAGCAGCGCTATTTCGTCGAGCTGCGCCAGCAAGTGCAGAAGGGGATCGACAAGGGTCTGGAACTTGACGACATCATCGCCGGCATGGACATGCCATGGCAAAAGGAGTGGACCGGGCTCGACATCAAGGAACGAAAGGACAACATCGGCCATGTCTACGATGAGTTGACGGGGCGCGTGATGCCTTGGGACCTCGTCGAAGATTTCGGCATCTACGAAGGCCCCTCGCCGACGAAGAAGGATGCCGGGTGGACGGCGCCGAAGCGGATCGTCGTCCCCGCATTGATGCCCGCCAAATTGCTCGAGTTGAAACGCATCGCTCCGGACGTCATGTTCGTCCCCGTGAAGACGGCGGAGGAGGCGGCGAAGGAAGCGAAAGACGCGGACGCCGTCGTCGGGTTTTCTACGCCGGACATCGTGAAGGCAGGCAACAAGCTGCGCTGGATGCAGATCGCCCATGCCGGTGTGGATAAGGACATGGTTGCGGAAGTCGTCGACAGCAAGGTGACCGTGACCAATTTGGCTCGCGTTCATGGGCCGAACGTCGCGGATACCGCCATGGCGCTGCTGCTGGCACACACCCGCGGTTTGGATGTCCGCAAGAATCGACCGCTCATGGGCTATTGGAATTCGCTGCAGGCGACCGGTAAGGCGCAGGCGACGGAACTGCATGGCAAGACGATGGTGCTCGTGGGGCTCGGCGGCATCGGCGCCCAGATCGCACGTCGGGCGGAAGCGTTCGGCATGAAGGTCCGAGCGATCGATCCGGATGAAACGCTGGTCCGCCCGAGTTTCGTCTTCAGCCTCGAACGGCCCGACAAGCTGATGAAGCTTCTGCCCGAAGCGGATGTGGTGGTCTTGGCTTGCCCGTTGACGTCCAAGACACAGGGAATGTTCGGCAGCGAGCAATTCGCGGCGATGAAGAAATCCGCCTACTTCGTCAATATCGCACGCGGCGGCCTGGTGAAGCAGGACGAACTGATCGCGGCACTCCGCGACGGGAAGATCGCCGGCGCCGGATTGGATGTGACCGACCCCGAACCGCTGCCCGACGACCACCCGCTGTGGCGAACGCCGAACCTCGTGCTGACGCCGCACATGGGCGGGCAGAGCGACGGAGCCCGCGACCGCATGTGGCGGCTGTATCGGGAGAACATTCGTCGCTTTGTCGCGGGGGAACCGCTGCTGTGCGTGGTGGACAAGAAGCGAGGATACTAACTAAGGAGCCGCGCACGCAGTAAGCGGTTTTGCGTGAGGCCATTCCGAACCGCTTACTTCGTGCGCGGCTAAGGAGCCGCGCACGCAGTAAGCGGTTTTGCGTGAGTCCATTCCGAACCGCTTACTTCGTGCGCCGCTAAGGAGCCGCGGACGCAGTAAGCGGTTTTGCGTGAGTCCATTCCGAACCGCTTACTTCGTGCGCGGCTAAGGAG
>JAIEPT010000239.1 GCA_019748295.1 Gemmataceae bacterium
ATCCGCTGGAATAAGAAACCGCAAAACTACATCGCTATGCTGCACATGAGCTTTGCGTTCATCATATACGGAAAAATTGGGTTTTCCGGATAGGCTCTAAGGCGAGCGGCAGGAGGTAGTCTCCCTCTCCTTCCGGGAGAGGGTTGGGGTGAGGGCGCCTTTTCTCGCGAAACGCCAGGTCGAACGCCCTCACCCCCGGCCCCTCTCCCGAAGGGAGGGGGGAGAAATGCAGGCGTCGAACGCCTAAGCGGCATTTGCATTGGGGAAATCCGACCCGCCGCCGAACAGGCTGCGGGTTTTCCTTGCGCCCGCCTCGGGAAATGCGCGAAGGATTTCCGATTGCGCCGCCTGTGCGAGCGCGGGGCTTCAACGAAACGGCATGTTCGGACAAATACCTGCTTCCGTTCTGGGCTACGTTTGACGTGGCATGGACGAAAGGCGAGTGCGACGTGGCATCCGAATCGATTTCGCAAGCACCTCTGAAAGTCGGCGTTCCCCTCCGTTATCCCGTCACGGATGCGGAAGGAACTTTATTGTTGAACCAAGGCGCTCTCGTCACCGATCGACTCCAGGAACTTCTCGAGAAGCGCGGCGTTCATCTCGATCTCGACCCATCGCTCATCGTTGAAGCAGGCGATCCGGAAGGCCTCAGCATTCCGCTTCGCAAGCATCAAATCACGATCGGCCGTCGTCCGGAGTGCGATATCCGCGTGGACAGCGGAGCCGTCAGCGGGCTGCATTGCCGGCTGTTGCGTCAGCGATTCGGCCTGCGCGTCGTCGATCTCGACAGTCGCAACGGCACGTTTCTGAATGGCGCGCTGGTTGTCGCTTCGACGGACCTCTCGCACGGCGATTTGCTGAAGGTCGCATCAACGTCGTTCCGCGTGCAGATTTTCGCCGCGCTGCGGGCGGATTCGAACGATCAGGCGAGGTTGCAAGCCTGGATTCGCGATCAGGCCGCCCAGCGTCGGCCCTCGTCGTCCCCCTACGCGCCGACTCTCGCCGACATCGACCTTGGCTGATTCGAATCAGGTCGCTTGCCGCGGCGTGCCATGCTTCGAATGAAGGAGCCGCGCACGCAGTAAGCGGTTTATCGTAAGGTCATGCCGAACCGCTTAGGCGAGCGGCGCCTGCATTTCTCCCCTCTCCCTCCGGGAGAGGGGCCGGGGGTGAGGGCGTGCGACGTGGCGTTTCGCAAGAAAAGGCACCCTCACCCCAACCCTCTCCCGGAGGGAGAGGGAGGTAGACTATCTCCTGCCGCTCGCCTTACTGCGTGCGCGTCTCCTCGGAAACTTCCGGTAGAGGATGTCGCGCAGTTGCTCACTCCCAACGGTCCGTTTGACACGCCTTACGCGTGACCTATCTTTGTCCATCGTTCAAATCGCCCCATGTTTCGATCGGATGTCGACATGCCCCTCATCGCATCCTCCTTGCAGGAAGGCATCGCGGCCGCCAAGGCTGGCGAATACGACCTCGCACGCCAGCTGCTGCATGAAGCCGCGGAAAATCCCGCCGACAGCGATATCGCCTGGATGTGGCTCGCCCGCATCGCGCCCAATCCCGACCAGGCCCTCGCTTGCTTGCAGCGCATTCTGTCGGTTCGCCCGCAACATCCCGCGGCACGTGCGGCCCTTCCGGCCATTCGTTTGCAGGCGGGCATCGGGGCGGCCAAGCTGGGCGACCGCTATCGCTCGCGATCGCTGCTGACCGACTTCGTGGCGGACGAACCAAACAACGAAATCGCATGGCTTTGGCTCGCCCACGTCGCCGACTCTCCCGAGAGCGCGATCGCCTCGCTGGAGCGCGTCCTCGAGATCAATCCGAATCACGAGAAAGCCCGCAAAGGCTTGCAGCATTTCCGTTCCCAGTTGCCTGAAGCCCACGAATGTCCGCTTTGCCTGCACCGTCAGGCGGAAAAGATCGAGCGCTGTGCAGGCTGCGGAGCCTGGTTCTGCTTCAGTCAGATCGATTCGGTTTTCGAAAATGCGGAACTGAATTTCCCGCTCGTCCGCCAGGCGATCTCTCGCCTCCGCAACCGCGTGCGCCATGGCGACGAGGAACCTGGCCTGCGGCTCGCGCTCGGTTGGGCGTTTCTGAACGGCGGCGATATCGCTTCCGCCATCGATTGGTTCGATCAGGCCGCGAACGCTTTGCCGAGCGACCGGCCGCTCAAGCAGTTTCTGCATCAACTCCGTTGCCGGCAGCATGAATTCGAATTGTGTTTGTCCCACTCCGCCGACAACGGTCCGACCACGCAAGTCTTGGGACGAAGCAACAGCGGCGAGGCGGAGCGACGTCGTCAGGCGGCGCGCAATCAGACCCATGCGGAGAGTAGTCCGCCCGCGGAGTTGCTCCCTGCGTTCGCGCCACCCACCTGGGAAGAGCCGAACTACGAAACGGAATCCGATCTAGGCGAGCCGCTGCCCAAGACCGAAGAACTGTCGATGCGATGCGATCGCCGGGCCACTTCGACCAAGGAACTGATGCTGCCTCCGGGCCCCGCGATCTCGGTGCGGATGCCTGCCTTCATGCAATGTGCATTGCGGCAAGAAACAAAGTGGCAGGCGGAAATCCTTAACGTGGGGGACGTGCCGGTCACCAACGGCGAAGCGTCGTTGCGGCTCAACGGCTCCTGGGCCCTGTTGGAAGCCCCTGACGCCATCGCCGATCCTGGCACCCGCATGCTCCGCTGGAAACTGCCCCCCATCCCTCCCGGCAGTCGAAAAATCCTGCAAATGACCGTCATTCCGGCATTGGGCGGGCAATATCAGCAAGAGTTCGTCGTCGTTGCCGACGGTACGGAAGTGCGCGAAAAGACAAGCATCCGCAACGAGTCGAGCGAATCCGAGTCCTCACGCTCCGCGTGAGGTCCGCGGCGATATGAGGTCAGACCGCGTGGCTTTCGCGGCGACAAGTTCAGCAACTTGTCGGAATGGGCTGCAATGAGGCCATTTCGAACAAGTTAATAAACTTGTTCCCACGGTCGCCTGACCTCACATCGCTGCTGACCTCACGCGGAGAGTGAGGACCACTCTCTCACGCGGAGCGTGAGGACTGCTTTCTAGCCTGCTTGATGGCGTCCAGCAACTTCGCAGCGGATGGCCGGTCCGTTGGTTCGCTGGAGCGGTGCGCGTAACATACGATCCCTTCCGCGTCGATGGCGAAGTCGCCCCCCAGTTGCATCAGGTCGTCCCCCTTCGTCGGTTTCGTCGGCAACCCCACTCGAAACATCGCTTTCATATATCGCCAAATCACGTCGGGCCGCAGCAGGCTGATCCAGCTGGCCCGCGTCAGGCCGAAGGCTCGATAGCCCTCAAGCGTTCCGTCCGAAAGCACGGGAAACGAGAGCTGCGTGTCGCGCAGAAAAAACGCGACGCGCTCGGGGGGAGCGAAGGAAATTGCGACGACGCGAGCGGGAAGGGCCGCGACGTCGTTGAAAACGCTTTGCACCTCGCCGAGGTGCGATCGACACGCGAGTCAGGCGAGATGCCGCAAGAAGACGAGAAGCAGCGGTTGGCCCCGGAAATCCCGCAGCGAAACGGATTGCCGGCTTGAATCCGCAAACGTCAGGTCCGGTACAAGTTCGCCTACGCGGATCGTCATCGCCGGCTCCAAGTTCGCATTTTGTGTTCGATCAAGCGATGAACCGTTTCAGGAAATGGACGGCAGCCGCCAAATGCGTGGAAGCATCAGCGCTCGCTTCGCGCTCGATGGTAATGCCGCCGCGGTATTCGATCTCTTCGAAGAGGCCCAGCAGCTGGAGCCAATCGATGTCGCCATGTCCGAGGGGCACATCTTGAGCCAATCGGCCGGCGCTAGCCCTGCGGGCATCGCGGGCATGGACATAACGAAGGCGGGACTTCAACGTTCGCGCGGCTTGATAGGGATTGAACCCGTGCAGCATCAAGTTGCCGGGGTTGCAGCAGACGCCCAGGCTCCCCGCATCGATGCGGTCGAGCAGACCGAGCATCGTCTCGGCGCTTTCGAGTCCCGTTTCAAGAAGGACCGTCGTGCCCACGCGATCGCCATGTCGGCCGAGCGTGTCGAGCGATTCGAAAAGCCACTGGCGGCGGCGCGGATCGTCGTCTTTCTCCGGGATTTCGCCCGCACTGACGACGATGCAGCGGGCGCCGAGATCGAAGCTGAGCGTCATCGCTTCACGGAGATAATCGATGCGGCGTTCGAGATTGTCCGGGACATCAAGGCCGCGGCGCATGGGACAGGCGAGGGCAAGCGGTTGCAGCTCAAGCGACTGAAGCAGATTGCGGATTTCGCGGCGGCCCGATTGCGTCAACTGACTCGGGTTGAGATCGCCGACGGCTTCAAGTTCCGCGCCCTGGGCTCCCAGACGCTGGATTTCCGCCAGCGTTCGCCGCAGGGGGAAGTGAAAAGATCTCCGACACAGGCCGATTCGCAACTTCGTCATGTTCCCAAGCTTCCTGGTCAGGCGTGCCCGACGCGGCGTCGATGGCGAACCAGCGGAACGGCTTCGCCATGGTGCGAAACGCCGCGCTGGGCACCGATACCGTCCCCCATTTGGGACTACGCACTTTCATCGAGGTGACGTAATCGTCCACGGAGACGGCACGCAGCAGGTATTTTACGTCCCGGCAAGTCCAAAGGTCGGCGGTTTCGTCCAGAAGCACGGTCGGCCCGATCCGATACATGAAGACGAACAGCGATTGATAGCCCGGTCCAAAGGCCTGCGACCATGCCCGCAGGCCGTCGATATCGTCTTGAGTCGCCCAGTTTTCCCAAACGTAGCGTGGTTTATCTGCCGTGCCGCCGGGAAAGCGTCGCCCCTTGATGTCGATCAGAAGGCGCGACCCGCCCATGCCAAGGACCAGGAAGTCGAGATTCTTGATCGGCGTATCGCCCAGCGTCGCTCGCTTCGCCTCATCCACGGCGACATAGCAAAGGCCCAAATTCTGCAGATACGCTTCGAAGGCGGCTTCGTAAGGATTGGATCGGTCCATGGGATTTCGCCCAACCGTGAGATCGAAGCCTGAGGCGGACTGGGAACTGCTACCCGACGAAGGTGGACGAAGTTTCACCGAAAGCGGCGGAGGCGTCAAAGGATAAACGGCAAGAAGTGCGAAGCGATGCTTCGCACTCCGTGGGTTTTTCGTGGCGTTCCGAGTGAAACCGAACCCTCAACCTTGAGTGTCCACATTCCGCGATCCCCGCTTGCGGCTTAGCGATCCGAGGCTTCGGATCGCAAAGCCGCAAGCGGGGATCGCGGATGATGGACAATTCGAACTCGGACGCGTCCAGTTAGGCGGAACGCCACGGAGGGCGTTCCCTACAGCGCGACCGAGGAGAACCGCTTAGCGAATGCCTCGCAGCAATCGCTCCACTTCGCCTCGATGCTTCTCAGGCACCTGATCCAAGTTCGCCGCTTGGACGTCTTCTCCGCCATCCGCGATCTTGATGTTGCTGGGTATCGCCTTTCCGTTCTCCACCTTGCCTTGGATCGACATCTTCACGCCGGCGTTGCTGTGCTCGATCGTGAAATCGTCGTTGCTGCGGCTGACCGCGGTCGAGGTGCCGTTGCCCCCGGCGATTGCCTGCGCTTTCACGGCTCCGCCTTGAATCGGCAGAAGATTCTGGAAGTTGGGGAACTGAATGTTCGGAAAAGCGCCGTTCGGAGCGGGCTGAAACGGATTATTGGGAACGGGAAGCAATTGGCCGGGTTGAACGGGGAGAATCTGGATGTTGCCGCCCGGTTGGATCTGGATGCCGCCCGGCTGAATTTGCAGCGGAATCTCGAACACGCCGCCCCCCTGCTCTGGTACGACGTCCTTGGCGTCCGCCAGCTTAATGCCTTTCACCGTCTCGCGCTTCCCTTTGCGGATCACGGTTGCATCAACGGGTTCGTCCTTCAGGTTCTTGAGATGGTTCTGGAAGGCCAGGATCGTGCTCGGCACCTTGGCTCCGCCCACTTCAAGAAGGACGTCATGCTTCTTCAATCCGGCTTTCTCCGCGGACGAACCCGCGTTGACGTCGGCGATGATCAGCCCTTGCCCTTCCGGCAAATCCAATTGCTCGACCATTGCGGGGGGCGGCACTTGCAGGCGAACGCCTAGCCGGCCCGCGGCATTCACCGGGAAAGCGCGAACGACGCCGCCGCCGAAGCCGCCGACCGGTCGGCCATTGATGATGATGCCCCCCGCGCCGTTGCCGAAGCGCTGGAAGCCGCCCATCTGGCGCTGCATCTGCTCGATCATCTGCTTTTGGATCTTCTCGATCTCTTCGATCTGCTTGCCGATGTCGGCATTGGCATCGATCCGCATCTTCTGCAGGGCATCCCGCAGGTCGCGTTGCAAGCGGAGCGGATCGCGCACGTCCGGCTGAGCGGGGTCGTTTGCTTGGGGGGTCGTTTTTTCAAGTTCCTTCAGGGCATCGTCGATCTGGCGATCAAGAGCCTTCTTCTCTTGCTTGGGTTCCGCCTTCTCTTCCCGCTTCGGCTCGTCCTTCGCGGGAGCGGCCGAGACGCCGGTTTGCAAGCCGCCCAGGACCGCGGCGAGGCCCAAGAGGCCGGCGCCGAAGGCCAGCGTCCAACGACGCGGGCACTGGGTTTCGATCGTTCGCGCACGTTGCGTCAACATTACGATTCTCCTCATTAGGTCCGAAGGCCGAGCATTCGCCGCCGCGGCTCCCGCGGGAGCGCGACGGTCGGCCGACAGACGCACCAGAAACGCCGCATAATCTTCGACGACCACCGCCCCGGCGGTCGCCCCTTCTTCGCCTCGCGCCGCCTCGGCATCGGCCAGGAATTCCTGGCAAAGCCGGGCCTGACGCGTGAGAGTCCACGTCCAGGGCCACAGGCCGAAAAGGGCCTGCGCCAAACCCCACATCCAATTCGCCGCCGGATCGCGCCGGCGCAGGTGACTCAGTTCGTGGGCGAGAATCCACCGCAACGGCCGATCGCTCGCCTCGCTCCAGGAAACGGGGAGCAGCACCTTGGGCCGCCATATCCCGAAACAGAGCGGCATCGCGCATCGAGCGGACAACCGCAATCTCGCGTGCGGCACACCCAACTCGTTCGCCAACGCATGGAACTTCGCTTGCAATTCTTGTGATGGGTCCGCGGCCCGGTTCCACCACCAGCGCAAATGCGAAGCGCCCGCAATCAGCCGACCTACCCACAACAAGACGAAGCTCGCATGCAGCAGGACGGCCAAACTCAAGATTTCGCGCCATCCCCATCCTGTGCCGGAAACGATAGCCGGAGCAACGTGGTTTGCCTCAAACGGTCCCGCATCCGCGGCATCGAACGGGACGATGTCCAGGGCCGCGATTTCGAAATCGATGTCCGCCAAGTCGATCGCATGCGCCGGTTCGTGGATCGCCACAGCCGCGGCGGGCGACGGTTCGAAGCTCGGCAACGGCAGCGTCCACCAACCCGGCAACAGACAAACGATTGGAGCCGCGAGCGCTGACAAGGCCGCCCACCAGGCGACGCGATGCTGCCGGGCCGGTTCGTTGAGCGAAGCCATGAGCACTCGGCCCGCGAGCAAGACGATTCCGCCCGCCGTCAAACCATGCAGCCATGCCGTCCACAGCGATGCCATGCTCATGACGCACCCTCGCCTTTGGTTCGGGGATGTTTCTGACGCTTGCGAGCTTGCGCGATGAGCGATTCCATCTGAGCCAACTCGCCGGGCGAAATGCGCTCGGCCGTGAGAAGGCATTCCACCAGCTGCGATGCGGCTCCATCGAAGACGCGGTCCAGAAAGCGAGTCGCGCTCTCCTCGCGGCTGAAGACCGGCTCATAAATGAACGAGCGCCCTTCGCTGCGGTGCGTCACCAGTTTCTTGGTTTCCATGATGCGAAGCAACGTCTGCACCGTGTTGAACGCCAATTCCTCGCCCACTGCTTCCTGCAAAAGACGATGCACCTCGCGAACGCTGCTTGGTCCGGTCGACCAGAGCACCTTCAGAATTTCCTGCTCTCGCGATGTCGGGGACGGCAACTCGGTCACGATGGGGCTCCAAACCTAAGACTTTAAGTCTTAGGTATGTTAGTCACGCACCCGCGATCCGGTCAAGCCATTTTTTTCTCTAGGAAATCCGTGATCGATGTTCCCTGTTTTTCGCTCAACCTCGACCCGTCGAGCGAGTATCATGCCCTGCTGCCTTTGTCTCCACGCCGTCCGCGGCTGCTGTTCCCTCCCACGGAGATTCGGTTCGATGAACGCGCTCGTCCTCGGCTTCGCCCTTTCCGCCGCACTGCATGGTTCTCCCGAGGAGCATTGGCCGCAATGGCGCGGGCCGACCAACGACAGCGTCGTCCGCGGCAAGCCGCTGCCGGTCGAGTTCGGCCCGGACAAGAATGTCGTCTGGAAGGCGAAGTTTCCGGGGTGGGGCAATTCGACCCCTGTCATCTGGGACGACGCCATCTTCCTCACCACGCAAGACGGCGATGCACTTCTGGCGCTGCGGCTCGATCGCAAGACGGGCGATCTCGTTTGGAGGAAGGAACTCGGCAAAGGCTCGCCGCGCCGCTCAGGACCCGTCGGCAATCTGCGTTTCCATGACGAAACGAACATGGCGGCCGCATCGCCGATCACCGACGGCAAGCATGTGTGGTGGCACTTCGGCAACGGCGATCTCACCTGCACGGATTTCGACGGCAAAATCGTCTGGCAGGAAAACCTCATGAAAAATTACGGCCCCTACTCGATCTGGTGGGGCCACAGCAATTCGCCCGTGCTCGTCGGCGATCTGCTCGTCAACGTCTGCATCCAGGATCCCAAGGGGGGCGGCAAGAGCTATGTCGTCGCGCTCGACAAGAACACCGGCAAAGAACGTTGGTTCGCCGACCGCACGACCGGAGCGAAGGAAGAACCCGCCGACAGCTACACGACGCCGCTGCTGCATCAGGAGAACGGCAAAACGCAGATCATCGTCTACGGCGGCAACGTCCTGGATGCATACGACCCGGCCGACGGCAAACGGCTGTGGCAGGCGAAGCCGTTCAACGGCAACCGCGTCATTGCGGGGCCGACGCTTTCCAACGGCGTCGTCTATGCCGTGCAAGGGATGAAGGGGCCGCTTTTCGCCGTGAAGGCGGGGGGCGAGGGGGACGTGACGAAGACGAACACGCTGTGGAACTACAAGGGCTCGACCCCCGACGCCGCGACGCCCGCCGTGGTCGGCGACTTGGTGTTCCTCGCGACCAACCAGGGCGCCGTGGTCTGCGTCGATGCGAAGGACGGCAAGGAAATCTGGAAGGAACGCCTCGGCGAAACCTTCCGCGCCACGCCGTTGGTTTCCGGCAACAAGCTGTATCTCTTCTCGAAGGAAGGCGTGGGCACGGTGCTGGAAGCGTCGCGCGAGTTCAAGACGCTGCATCGCGTCGAGTTCGGCGACCAGATCATCGCCTCACCCGCCGCGGCTCAGGGAGAACTTTACGTCCGCACCAAGGGACACTTGTACCGCTTTGGGGCGAAGTAGTTTGCCGCTTGCGGCCAGAACCTATTCTTAAACCCGGCGGAGATTTGGGAGGGCGAGACGCCTCGCCCTCCTAAATTTCCGCCGGGTTTCGAAACAATCTCAAAGGGTCGGACGCTGCGGATCGCTTAAGCCGCAAGCGCGGGGGAACGCGGGCGGTGGACGCGGCAACACTACCCTCGAATTTGTCGGCGGCTAAGATGGCTCTGCCGCGCTTCGCCGAGAACCACCATGCGTTACCCCCTTGTTTGCTCGATCCTCGTCGCTTTCGTCTCCGTGCTTCCGCAGACCCATGGCCAGTCCGTGCAACCCACGGCTGCCCAGGCGGCGAAGCTTTACCAATCGCTTCGCGACGCCATCGATCACGGGGCGGACGTCTTCAATCAGCAAGCCGACTACTCCGGTTGCTACCGCATCTTCGAAGGCGCGTTGCTGAGCATCAAGCCGTTCGCCTCAGCGACTCGTGCGAAGGAGATCGACGACGGGCTGGCGAAGGCCGCACGCATGGCGCGGGTCGAGGACAAGGCCTTTCAGCTGCGTACCATTCTGGATGCCGTCCGCGAGGACTTCCGAGTGCTTGCCCGCGGTCCGCAAGCAACCAAGGACGAGCCGAAAAAGGAAACCAAGACGCCTGCGGAGGAGAAGAAGCCGCCGGAAGCGAAGCCTTCCGTTGAGGAGCCGAAGGTGAAGGCCGTGCCGTTGCCCGAAAAAATCGGCCCGCTCGAAGGCGAACCCAAGAAGACGACGCGGGCGGAGCCGAAGGTGGGGCATGTGGTCGGCACGGTTTCGATCAACGGTCGGCCGATGCAAGGGGGCAAACTGCAGTTGGTCGCTCCGGTCGGCGAGTTCACGACGAAGGTGGCGCCCAACGGCGAGTTCGCCTTTCCGATGATGATCCCCTCCGGCCCCTATCGCGTTGCCGTCATGCCCTCCCATGAAAAGGCGGCCGCACCCCGCTTTCGAGACGAGACCACCTCCGGCCTGCTCATTCGCGTTCGCCCCGAAAAACAATCGATCGAGCTGAACCTCGTCAAGTAACGACGGCCCGACGCTTCGTGGAAACAAGTTTATCTGACTTGTTTGAATGACTTCTTAGAACCCATTCCGACAAGTTACATAAACTTGTCGCCACGAAAGCGAGGAAGTCAGTCCTCGATGCGAAACAGCTTGCGCAGAGCGTCGAGCAACGTATGGCGGCCCGGCTCCTGAGCTTCCTCGGCAAGCGCCGAGATCGGGCCGTGAAGATACTGATTCTGCAAGAGCCGAAACGCACCTTCCACGTATGCCTTGTCTGCCGCGTCGAGCTTGCCGTCGAGCTTCGTCAGCAGTTGGCTGACGATGTTTCGCCGACGCGATTCGAAATCCTGCGTCAGCTTGGCGATGATCGGGCCGTTGCGGCGCCGCGTCCATTCAATCACGAACTTCCTCACTTCGCGCTCGATGATCTCCTCGGCAGGGGCCACGTGCTTGCGGCGTTCCTTCAGCGTCGCGTCGATCAATTGCTTCAGATCGTCCACGTTGAAGAGCAGTGCCTGGTCGCCGTCGTGAATCGCCGGATCGAAATCGCGGGGAACTGCCATGTCGAAGATCACGATCGGGCCGTGCGTCCGCTTCGGCAGAATCTCGTTGAATCGCCGTTGCGTCATGATCGGCTCGGGAGCCCCGGTCGTGCTGAGCACGATATCGGCCTTCGCGAGGGCGTCGTCCAATTGGTCCCAAGCAATAGCTTGGCCGCCGCACTCCTGAGCCACCGCGACGGCTTTCTCCGGGCTGCGATTGGCGACCAGAATGCGGCGCGGCTTCAAGTCGCGCAGGCGGCGCAGCGTCAGCACGCCCATCTTGCCGGCGCCGATCACCAGGACGGTCTTGTCGTCGAAATGGTCGAACACTTGGCGGACGTAATCGACGGCCACGCTCGCCACCGAGACATGCCCGCGCGAGATGCCGGTTTGCGTCCGCACCTTCTTCGCGACCGTGGCCGCATGTTGAAAGAGTGCGTGAAGGATCGGTCCCGCGGCCGCATGGACGTGGGCCGTCTCGTAGGCCTGCTTCACCTGCCCCGCGATCTGCCCTTCGCCGATGATCAGGCTGTCGAGGCTGGATGCCACGCGGAACAGATGCCGAACCGCGTCCTGGCTGTCGCGTTCGTAGAGGTGCGGAGTCAACGCATCATGGGCAACGTGGTGGAACTCCGCCAGGAACTCGCCGATCAGATCCGCCGTCGGCATCGCATGATCGACGGCTCGCGCGAGATACATCTCGACGCGATTGCAGGTGCTCAGCACCACCGCTTCCACGCCGTAGCGCGATTCGAGTTCGCGAAGGGCGGCAGGGAGCTTCGGCCCGTCGAAAGCGAGTTTTTCGCGAAGTTCGATGGGCGTCTTTTTCACGCTGCAACCTACGAGGAGCAGCTTCATGACGCCTCCCCGTGCGAGACGAGCAGCGCCACCAGCATCACCGCGAAGGCGACGATCGTCCACAAGGCAACCTGCCGGCCGCGGACATGAATCGCGTAGCGGAGAAACATCAGAATCGCAAAGGCGATCCATAGCCCGACCGTGCCCACGATCTTGGCATTCTGCACCTCGCCTCGTCCGAATTGCAGAATCGCCCCCAAGATCAGACCAACGGTCAGCAGCGGAAACGCCCACAAGATCGCTCGGCGATTCATCGATTCGAGCCGTTCGAGGCTCAGCATCTTCATGCCGCGATAGGGGGGCAGCTTCGCCTGAAGCCGTCGCACTTGCACCAAGTACATGACGCTTGCGACAAAGCCGACGCTCACGCCGACCGCGGCCGCGAGGACGAGCAATCCATGCGTCAGCCCCCAAAATCGCTCGCCGCGAAGCGCCGCCCAAATGCCTTCCGGATCCTTCTCGCTTGGCGGAAACATGGCCGCAATCGCGACGAGAAACAACACGACGGGAAGGACGAAATATCCCCACGCCAAGTGGCGGTGATGCAGGGCGCCGTAGACGCAGAAAATCGCGAGGACCAAGGCGAGCAGCAGCAGCGATCCCTGCGAGGAGACGATCGGAATGCGTTGCACAAGCAGAAACACGAGATGGGCGAACAAACCCGCCGACGCCAACACCACCGCCGCTGTCCGAAAGATCGGGTGAGGACGGAAGAAGTAGGCCAGTTCGAGAAGGAAGCTCAACAGATAGCTGGCGCCGAAACACGCCATGCCGATGCGGTCGGGGTTCAGGAGCATGCGTTTATTCTAAATCTTTGCACGACAATCGGCTGCATTTGCGGAGGCAGCGAAGCTTCCCCTCTCCCCCGCCGGGATCCAGTAGTGCGGGTCCGGTGGTCCGGTGGTGTCGCTACGCTCAACCACGTCCGGTGGTGTCGCTTCGCTCAACCACGTCCGGTGGTGTCGCTTCGCTCAACCACCGGCTACCTTATGTGACCCCTACCGGGGTCGATCCCCGCAGGCGTCAACCCGTCTTCCTGCCGTTGCAGTGATTTGATCACGGGATGGGACTCCAACCCTCGCCGCGATCGACCCCGGTAGGGGTCACATAAGGTAGCCGGTGGTTGAGCGTAGCGACACCACCGGACCACCGGACCCGCACTTCCCAATCGCCCCTCACCCGGCCTTCGGCCACCCTCTCCCGCGGCCACTCGATTGCACGGGCCCGCTCGATCCCCGGCGGGGGAGAGGGGAAGCTTCGCTGCCTCCGCTGCTCGGATCACGAAAGCAGCAGTTCCAAATCCTCGCGGCCCAGCGATCGGATCAGGCTGTTGTCGGCGTTGATGATGGCGTCCGCGAGATCCCGCTTGGTCTTCTGCAATTCCAGCACCTTCTCTTCGACGGTGTTTCGTGCGATAAGCCGATAGGCGAACACGGGTTTATTTTGGCCGATGCGGTGCGCCCGGTCGATCGCTTGTGCCTCCACGGCGGGGTTCCACCACGGGTCGAGCAGGAACACATAATCGGCGGCCGTCAGGTTGAGGCCGACGCCGCCGGCCTTGAGGCTGATGAGGAAAAGCTTGCAATCCGGATCGTTCTGAAACCGCTCGACGCGGGCGGCTCGATCGGGGGTTTTGCCGTCGAGATATTCGTAGGGGATGTCTTCCCCGTCCAAGTGCTTGCGAACGATGCCGAGAAAGCTCGTGAATTGCGAGAAGACGAGCACCTTGTGCCCTTCGTTCACGGTCTCGCGGATTTGAGGCAGAAGCACATCGAGCTTGGCGCTCGATTCGGCGAACCGCGAGCGGTCGATCAGTCCGGGATGACACGCCGCCTGCCGAAGCCGAAGGAGCGCTTCGAGGACCACGATTTTGGCTTTGCCCCAACCCATCTCGGCAATCTTTCCCGCGAGGCTGGCGCGGTAGAAGTCGCGAAGCTCGTCGTACGTTTTTCGTTGCTCCGGTTCCAGGTCGCAGTAGACGGTCTGCTCGGTCTTCTCCGGCAAATCCTTCGCCACCTGCGCCTTCGTTCGCCGCAAGAGGAAGGGCCTCAGCGCTCGGCTCAACAACGCGTGCGCTTCGGAAGCCGGCCCGCGTCCGGAACTGCTGACCATGCCGAAGACGGATGCCGACCCGAGCATGCCGGGATTGAGGAACTCGAAGAGGCTCCACAATTCACCGAGGTGGTTCTCGATCGGCGTGCCGCTCATGGCGAGGCGGTGCTGCGTGCGGAGCAGGCGGACGGCCTTGGCTTGATCGGTTCTCGCGTTCTTGACCGTCTGCGATTCGTCGAGGATGCCGTAATCGAAGCGAGCCTTCGCGAAAAGGGCCGCATCGCGACGCAGCGTGCCGTAAGTCGTGAGGACGAGATCGTATTTCGACCATTGCTTGATGCTCTTCGCGCGGTCGCTGCCGTGATGGGCATAGACCTGCAACTGCGGGGCGAAGCGGGCGGCCTCGTCCTTCCAGTTGTGCACCAGCGACTTGGGAACGACGACCAGCGAAGGCCGCGGCGTCTCGGGCGGGCGGTTCGCGGCACGCTCGGCGAGCAAGGCAAGCACTTGCACCGTCTTGCCTAGACCCATGTCGTCGGCGAGGCAGCCGCCGAATCCGAAATCCCGCAAGAAATGCAGCCAGCCGAGCCCTTCCTTCTGGTAGCCGCGCAGCTCGCCGCAGAAGTCGGCAGGCGCTTCAGCGGGCTGGACTCCGGCAAACGAACGAAATCGCTCGCGTGCCTGTCGGAAGGCGTCATCGAAAGCCGCTTCCGGCTGTTCGGCCAAGAGCGCGTCGAGCAGGCCGACCTGCCCTTTCGAGAACCGCAAGGCATCGCCTTTCGACTTGCCGAGTCCCGCGAGCAGCGCGTATTTCTTCAGCCACTCCTCGGGCAAGACCCCCATCGTTCCGTCATCGAGCACGACGACCTTTTTCTTGTTGCGCAGCGACGTCAGCAATTGCGGAAACGGCACGGAGCGTCCTTCGAAATCGACGTGCCCTTCCAGGTCGAACCAATCGACTCCCGACTTGACGGCGACTTCGATCTTGCCCGGCTGTCGATACAGCTTGCCGTCGGCCTCGACGCGCCAGCCCTCGGCCGAGAGTTGCGTCACGATCTGCGGCAGTTTCTTGGCGGGGAGATCGCGAAACGTAAGGCGTTCTTGGCGAGAGGTGTAGCGGTCGATTGGAGCGGTCCGCAATTTCATGCCGAAGCCGTCCAGCTTTGCGGAATACGTTTGCTCCGCCGCGCGGTCGCGCTGCCAACGTCGTCGGTTAGGCACGTCGAATACGTATGCCGAGGAAGCGTTTTCCGAGACTCCGGTCCCGTCATACTCGAAGAACAGATCGGACTTCAGCACGTTGCGGTCGCGTCGGGTCGGATGATCTTTCGTGGAGATGCGAAGCACGGGTTTGGGCTGAGCGACTTGATCATCCAGTTTCAATTCGTCCGGCAGCATCGTGTCGGGCATGCGTGGGGATGCGTGCAGGCTCCGCAGCAGTTCTTCCGCCTCGGCTGCGGGCACGAGGAGTTCCGGAAATCGGCGAAATTGATTGAGCCAGTCGCGAAGATCGCCAGTTTGCAGTCGTTGCAGTCGGCAGTCTTTCCACAGCACCACTTCGCCCAACGTGAGCCATGCCTCGCGCAGCGGGCGTTTCTCGGCGCCGCTTCGGAGCATTGCCTCCAGTCGATAGTCGCCGTTCGGCGTCCGCGTCACCTCGAGAGCGAACGACCAAACGGTCTCGGGCTCCCATTTGACCAACGGAAGCCGTTCGAGATGCTGGTCCCCGCCGACGAAGAGTTTGGCATCCCCCACGCGGCATCGGCCGGTGGCGACGATGCGCGGAAGCATGAGTGCGAGATCCGATTCGAGAAGGTCGAGTTGGGTCTTCAACTCGCTTGTGTAGTACCCGCTGGCCCGCATGAAGAAGTTTGCAATCACCTTGTCGTCGGGGGGCAGTCCGTTGACTGCGATTGAGTTGACCCATTGCATGCTGCGTTGCGGCAATTGGCCCGGCTTCACTCGCTCGAACACCACGTCGATGCAAAGTTGCCCACGCGCGATCGATTTGGCCGCGTCGATGAAATAGTGCAGTTGAGAAGGCGCCGATGCCGCAGGAGCCGATGCGGCTTGCTGGACCAGAGAAACGAACGTCTGCTTCCAGTGAAGGGGCTTAGGAGGCGGCGGTGGGACCGGGGCCGACGGCTTGCTTTCGGGGACGTTGCCGTCGTCCATTTCGTCCCAGAGAAACAGTTCGCTGGGACCGTCCCGCGTCGTGCCGCGGCAGTACCCGTTTTTTTCGGCGGCGAGCATCGCGGCCCAAACATGCTTGCACGGCTCGTATTCGGTTTCGAAGTACGGACAATCGCAGGCCACCTTGACGTACTCGTCGTCTGATTCGGGAAACCGCTCCACTTGCAGCATGACTTCGTAGTCCGCGCCGCCGCGCACCACGGCCAGCACATGCTGGGCATCGCCTTCACGGATGCGGACTCTGCCATGCTGAAAGTACTGGACGCCGCGATTGCGGACGTCGGAGGGAATGGAATAGCGAAGTTCGGAAGTGAGCATCATTGCGGCACAGCAAGCGCGGCCGTTCCCTGGCCTGCGAGGGGAGACGCGGCCCGTCTCGGCGTTCGTATCGATTATATCGTGTCGTTCTCGCTCCGCCATCGTTTTCGCAATCGGCCCAAAGCGGCGACGGCGCCGACGAGAGGGTACATCTTTTCGTAGTACCAAAGCTTGGCGAAATAGAAGCCGATGGGCGTGGGGAGGGACCAGTCGTCATGCTGCAAACGATCGATCAGCCAGTCGGCGCCGGCATTGCGGGCTTGGTCGGCTTCCGGACCCGCGTCTGCAACGATCTCCATCGCAAGCGACGTCTCTTCCATGCTTGACGGCGCGCCGCCGCCGCCGCCCCATCCGCCGTCGGGATTTTGGTTCGCGAGCAGCCAATGCAGGCCGCGCACGGCCGGCTTGTCGGTCCAGCGCCCCAGGTCGCGGTACGCGGCAAGCACCTTGGCGGTGCCGTAGGTAGGATTCTCGTCGTCCGCGGCGTGCTGATTGCCGAACCAGAGGGGCAACCAGGATCCGTCGAGCCGTTGCTCTTGGCCAAGGTGCTCGAACCCGCGGACCATCGCGGAAGCAGTCGGAAGGACGGCATCCCACGCATGCAACGCCCGCAAAACATGGGCAGTGAGGTCCGTGCCGCTGCGGTCGAAGGGGAGATGCCCCCAACCGCGGCAAAACGTCGGCCAACCGCCGTCGCGGTTCTGCAATCCCAGCAGCCAACGAATGCCTTGCTGGACGAATGCCGGCCTCGGCTGGCCCGGCGACCACGCGGTGAGATGACGCAACGCCAGCAGCGCGCCGGGCGAGTCGTCGGCATCGGGGACGCTGCCGGGCAGGTCGGTCCATCCCCATCCGCCGGGATCCGCTCCCGTGAAGGGATGCCGCTCGCGAAACTGTTGGCCAACGAGCCAATCGCGAATGGGTTCCGTGCGATCAAACGATTCCAGATCGCCCGCGGCAGCGAGGGCGTTGACGGAGAGCGTCGTCACCCAGGTGGCGAGATTGCTGTCGATCGCCCAACTGCCGTCCCCGAGCACCGATTTCCGCAGAAACTCGACGGCATGCGTGGCGACTGGATGCTCCGCATGGCCGATGCTCGCCAGGCTAAGTGCGACGAAACTGGTCAGCGGCGTCGCTTCGAGGTAACCGCCGCTCGAAGGCTGGATTGCCCGCAGCACGTTAAGGCTGGATCCTTTGGTCGCCCAACGGAGCACCCGCGTGATGGGATTCCAGGTAGGGCGAAAGTGGTGAATCGCTTGGCCGATGGCGATGAGAGCCGGCAATGCATAGCTGACGACATGCAGGCGGAGGAAGCGATACCACGATTGCGGGAAACACGCCATCTCGAAGGGGAGCGGCGGCACCTCCCTCCACTCGACCAAGCCCGCAATCGCGCACGTCGTGAGGATCGGCACGGCGAAGGTGCGATCGACTCCGTAGCGCTGCCGCACCGATTCCGCCAGTTCGCTGGGCGTCTTGCCATAGCGTTCGCCCAGCCAGGCTTCGGCTCGCCTCAAGGATTCGAGCGTGGCCGCGTCGCCGCGAGCGACGGCGCCGGTCAGGTGCAACGCCGCTCGGCAAAGCATCGTGGTCGAGATGTTGCTGAAACTGCGGGTCGTATCCCCCCAGCCGCCATCGGTGTTTTGATTCGTCATCAGCCAGCGAAGGCCGCCGTCGATGAGCGATGCGAAACGCGAATCGCCGAGAGCGCGTTGGACCTGCGCAAGGGCCATGATGGCGGTCGCGGTGGAAAGGGCGGAGGGGGAAAGTTCGCCGACCCAATGGCCCTCCGCAGTCCGCTCCGCGAGCAGGGCGGAGCGGGCACGCTGATACGCGGCTTCCAGAGATTTGGCGGAAACGGGCATGCGGAGGAGAATAACCTGCGCGGATCGACTACTTTGCGCGGATCGACTACTTTGCGTTCGGCTTCTTCTTGAAGTCCTTCAAGCGAGCGTCCTGAAACTTCTTGAGTTGCTCAAGAGTCACATCGTTGCCCTTGCCGAGTTTGTCGAAGACTTTGCCGAGAAGGTCGCGCACCTTCGTCTGCTTCTCCGCATCGGGCGCCTTTTCGGCAAGTTTCAGGAATTCGTCGCGGCTGAGCTTGCCGTTGCTGTCGGCATCGAGCTTCTTGAACATCTGTTCGACATCGACCTTTTTGCCGGCCGATTTCCCGCCCGTCTTCGGTTCCTGCCCCGAAGCAGCGGCCAGGAAGCAACCGAACGCTGCAACGAGCAACAACGAGCCGAACGACTTCGACATGAGAGCTTCCTTCAAGCGGCATGGAGAGGCGATGCCGACATTCTTGCGACTCGCGAAGCAAACCACAAGGGTTTCGCGGGTGCATTCCCGTTCCTGCGCGAGGGGAGAGCGGTTAAACTCGGTCCGAGAGCAGCTGGCGGGCAGCTGGTCG
>JAIEPT010000226.1 GCA_019748295.1 Gemmataceae bacterium
GATCCCGACGGCGACGCCTTGTCCATCGACAGCGTCACGCAAGGGACGAATGGCACGGTAACGATCGACGGCGACGAAGTCGTTTACAAGCCGGATACGGACTAAGTCCTCCCCGTCCCCGACGGCTGACCCGCGAGCCGCGAGTCCCCGCGTCTGCCTCACTATGCCCACCTCACTACGCCGCTTCCTCGAAGCGACCGCTTGCTGCTGCGCGTAAAGCGGAGCGAAGCCAGATCCGCTTTCGTTCGCGTTCCTCGATGCGTCGGCGTGCGGCCTTGAGTTGCCTCGGCGTGGCGACGAGGAAGTCGATCAACCCTTGCCGCAGGTTTTCTTAGAGTTGCCCGATGGCGTCCATGCCGACCGCTTATGCGAACGCCCGCGTTGCAGCTGCGGTGAATTCCCAAAATCAGCCGTACAGAATGGACAGCTACAGCACGCGTACGTCTACGGCCGCGATTGGATCGAGTACGTGCTGATGTCCGGCGACCAGAAGGACGCGTAGCCGAGCGAGGGGTCGATGCAGAACGGGGAGCCGAAAATCTGGTTGGCGAAGCCGGGCAATAGCCCCTTCTGGGTCATCCGCTACGAGGACACCGAGACGGGCCGCGTCCAGCAGAAGTCTACTGGTACGGCCAAGAAGAAGGAGGCCGAGCGAGTCCTGGGCGAGTTCCGGGCTGACCTGTTGAACGGTCGCTATCAGGGTTCGACGAACGGCACCTGGGAGGCATTCCGCCAGAAGTATGAAGCCGAAGTACTCTCCGGCCTGGCCCAGAAGACCGTCAAGAAAGCCGATGTCGTACTCGACGCTGTGGAACGCCTCCTAAAGCCAAAGAAGCTGTCGGACTTGACAGCCAGTCGGATCAGCCGGTTCATCGCTGAACTTCGGGACGGGAAGAGGTCGGAGAGTACCATCGCGGGCTATCTCGCCCACTTGCGAGCCGCCCTGAGTTGGGCAGTCGGCGTAGGACTACTGCCCGTCGTGCCGAAGATCAAGAAGCCAAAGCGAGCCAAGGTCCAAAAGAAGTCGAAGGGGCGGGCTCCGACCGAGGGGGAGTTCAAGAAAATCCTGGAGATGGCGCCGGAGGTGGTCGGCCCACAGCGAGCCGACTCCTGGAAGCATCTGATCGAAGGGCTTTGGTGGTCGGGCCTACGGTTGGGGGAGTCCCTGGAACTTTGGTGGGACCGCGACGACAAGCTCCGCATCGACCTGGCGGAAGGGCGTCCTCTCCTCCGCATCCCTGCGGAACTGGAGAAGGGGCACCAAGATCGCCTACTTCCCATCGCCCCGGAGTTCGCCGAGTGCTTGCTGAAGACGCCATCCGAGGAGCGGACGGGCCGCGTATTCAAGCCCATGGCGGAACGGGAGCGAGGGGAAAGACTGACGACAAACCGGGTCACGAAGCTCATCGCCGCTATCGGCGAGAAAGCAGGCATCGTCGTTCACGTCGAGGCCAGGTCAGGTAAAAAGAAGTACGCCTCGGCCCACGATTTCCGCAGGGCCTTCGGCGACCGCTGGGCCGCTGGGCTCTCCGGGTCATGCCATGCCACCACATACAGCAACGGAAGAAAAAAGGCCCCTCCCGGATTCGAACCGGGGATAGCGGATTTGCAATCCGCTGCCTTACCACTTGGCGAAGGGGCCGGGCAAGCTAGCGAAACTATACGGGCGAACTGAAAGTGCGTCAACGTCGCCCTGCAAGCGAACTGCTCCCTAAAATGCCGCCTGATGTTGGGGTAGCCCAGCAATCCAAGTTCACGAGGCTGTCTTGCTGAAATTGCTTTGCATTTCGTACCTTCTGATCGCTGCCGACCCGAATCCGGATTCGACGATTCGCGGCAAAGCGGGGTCTTCGGACATCGTCATCACCACGACCAAGAGGCTCGCGGGAGCGATTCATTCCGTGCAGTGGAACGGCAAGGAGTTCATCGACAGCACCGATCATGGCCGGCAGCTTCAATCGGCCTCCAACTTCGATCTGGGCAAGAAGTTCATCCCCGAGGTGTTCAACCCGACGGAAGCAGGTTCGATGTCGGATGGGGCGGGGCCGAAGTCGTCGAGCAAATTGCTGAAGCTGGAAGCTGTGCGCGATGAACTTTGCACCACCATTCAGATGGCGTTTTGGCTGCGGCCGGGCGAGAAATCGGCCGGGCGCCCGGCTTACAACGACCGCGTTCTTTCGGACCATCTTCTGACCAAACGCGTGAAGATCGGCATGAAGGATCTGCCGCACGCGATCGAATACGAGACGACGTTCGTCGTGCCGAAAGAGCCGCACACGTTTGCCCAGTTCGAGGCGGTCACCGGCTACATGCCTGCGGAGTTCGACACGTTTTGGAAGCTCGACCCGAAAACGGGAAAGCTGCACCCGCTCGACGATGGGCCGGGCGAGCAACCTTGGGCGGTAGTGCTCGCGACGGCGGACGGCAAATACGCGATGGGGGCGTGGGCGCCGCCGCATGAAGTATTTCAGGGGCCGGGGTTTGGCCGCTGGCGTTTCAAGGCGGAGAAAGTGGTGAAGTGGAACGCCGTCTTCCGCCTTCGCAACATGGCAGGCATTTCGGCGGGGGACTATCGCTTCCGCATCTACGTCGCGGTGGGCTCGCTGGAAGACGTTCGGCGAACGCTAACGGCGCTGCAATCGAGGTGACTATGTAATCCTCTCGCTTCTATGTAGCGAGCCAAGCGACGGCGAGGCAATCAGCCGCTATCCTCTCGCGGAGCGAGAGGGCTACACAGGAGCGGGCTGCAAAGTTAGCCGATCGCTTTGAGCAGCGACTTGTGGTCGCCGAGGTTCCCGAACAGGAGGTCCGGCTTCGTTTCGGCGAGTTGGGAAACGGTATGCACGCCCGTCGCCACGGCGGCGACCTTCGCTCCGATCGCACGGGCACACTGCACATCCAGCGGCGTGTCGCCGATGACCCAGACGCGGTCGGCACATACGTTTGGCCCGCACTGCTCGCAGGCGACGGCGAATGCTTCGCGGGCCACGTCGTCGCGGTCGAAGTGCTTGTCGCCGAAACCGCCGAAGCGGAAATGCTCGAATAGGCCGAAGTGCCCCAGCTTCACGCGGGCGCCGGCTTGCACATTCCCCGTGAGCAGGCCGAGCGTGACGTGGTCCTTCGTCTTCAATGCGGCAAGCAAGTCGAGCACGCCGGGCAATACCCTGCCCTGATGTTTGCGAAGCGATTCAGGCAATCGGCGGAAATAGCCCTGGAAAATCTTGTCGAGATTCTCCGGCGTTTCCGGGATGTCGTGAGCCTTGAACAAATCGCGGATGATGGCCCGATCCGTTCGGCCGCTGTAGGGGATATGCACCCGCAGCGGCATGGCGAAGTCCTCCACGAGGGCCGATTCCAGGGCAGCCTTGCCGGCTCCGCCGCTGGCGAGAAGAGTTCCGTCGATGTCGAATAGGCAGACGATCATGCGGATATTGTAGGCCTCATGCGGAGCGTGAGGACTGCGGTTCGTAGTAACCCGCTTTAGCGGGTTTGAGATGAGCGACGTCAAGAGGGATCGTGGAGGCTTGCCCCGCTGAAGCGGGGCACTACGAGCTTGTAGGCCGATCTCATGTCGGCGGCTTTGTCGCGAGTTTGGAGCATCGTTTCCGCCGAAAGGGGCGATCCACCAGTGCGTGGACCCATGTTGCTCGAATGAAGTTCGAATCGCAACTTATTGGCAGCGGGAGCGATACGTCAAAATATCCAAAACGGTGCATTTTTCATTTGACGCCCACTCTGATACTTGTAAGCTCATGATATTGAAACTCAGTTTCAATAAGAGTGATGCTCAGCTTCCGTAAGGCAGTTTTCGCCGGCCCCTCTCTGCCGACGAAGATCTGCCGTCCGTTCGCGACGCACCTCGCTTAAAACCCTTCATTCTAAGGAGTTGAGCGATGCGTTTGTCTACAGTCCGGCCCCGTGCCGCGTTTACCTTGATCGAGTTGCTGGTCGTGATCGCAATCATCGCGGTGCTGATCGCCCTTTTGGTTCCCGCCGTTCAAAAGGTCCGCGAAGCGGCTTCGCGGACGCAGTGCACCAACAATATGAAGCAGATTGGCTTGGCCACGCACGGCTACCACGACGTTTACCGAAAATTTCCTTACGCGGTGATCGACCGCCTTCCTGGGGAGGCGGTGAACACTTGGAATACGGGACTGATCCTCATTTTGCCTTTTCTCGAACAAGACGCTGTCGCGAAGCGGTGGAATCCCAAGCTCCCGCGCAACGATTCGAGCACCGAAGCCGCTCTGGGCTACTCCAACAGCACGCTCCAAAAGAGGCTGATCCCGACCTATGTCTGCCCGACGATGAATCCTCCCACCGGCCCGCTCACTGCGGAGGAACGTGCTTACTGCAGCTACCTTTTCTGCGCGGGCACACAGGAAGCCTCGAACCTGCATTACGGCATCTATTTGACTCCTCCCGCGGAGCCGGCATTCAATGGCGCCATCGTCCCGTGCATCACGGCGACACCTACCTCGACCAATCTAAATGCCAAAACGAGCATGGCGTCGATCACCGACGGCACGTCCAACACCTTCATGCTCGGCGAAACGGACTTCAAGCCGGCCGGCATTTCCTCCACAAGCATGGGCGGAGTCTGGGCCTTCGGCTACATCGGCTACTCGTGGGGCACCACCTTTCATCCGTTCAACAAGCACGACAACACGACCACCGTCTATGGTGCGTTCCGCAGCGAGCACACGGGCGGCGGCAACTTCGCCTTGATGGACGGCTCCGTCCGATTCGTCCCCGCCAGCATCGCGAACGACGTCTACCAGGCATACGGCAGCCGCGCAGGGGGCGAAACGCAGCAATTGAACTGATCCGGGAATAGGTGGGAGGGCGAGGCGTCGCAGCTTTTCTTCGGCAGTTGTGCACCGCGGAGGCCTCGCCCCTCCCAATCCACAGGAGCTTTGCAATTTTCAATCGAATGCTGTACGTCGCGATCTTGACGTTGGGTTTCTCCCTAACGGGCTGCGGCGGAGGGAGCGCCCCGCTCAAAGGAACGTGGGAAGAGCCGCTGACGCTGGCACAATGGAAGAAGCTTCCGCCGGAAACCAAATTCACGGTGGAAACGTTCGAGAAGCTGAAAGCCGGCGAACCGTCGCTTCAGGATGAGAAAGCCTGGAGCAAGTTCGCCAGGGAAACCGTCAATCCCGCCCGCAAGAAGGAACTGCAGAAGTAACGATCGACCTGAATCCCCCGATAAGGATTTTACCGAGGTGAACATGAATCGCTGGATCGCATCCCTGGCCGCATGCTTGATGACATGGGCTGCCGCGTCGGCCCACTTCGTTTACGTGATTCCCGAGAAGAACGCCCCGCAGAAGTCGATCGTCGTCTTCACCGACACGTTGGAGCCCGACGAAGCCGTCGCCATCGAAAAGATCGACAAGCTGACGCTCAACGTCCTCGACAAAGCGGGGAAAACCAGCAAGGTCGAGCTGAAGAAGCAGGATCATTCGCTCGCCGTCGCCAAGGCGGAGGGGGCGGTTGTTCTTTACGGTTCCGTCCCCTATGGGGTTTTGCAGAAGGGGAAGACGAATCCCTATTTGCTGTCGTACCATGCAAAGCGAGTGTTCGGTCCCGTCCGATTCGTGGCCCCCGTTGAGGGAGCCGTCTTCGAGATCGTCGGTCGGCCCGAAGGCAAGTTCCGCGTGCTTTACCAGGGGAAGCCGGTCGCCAAGAGCGAAGTCGCGGCCATCACGCCGAAGGGTAAGGAAAAGGGCGTGACGGACGACTCCGGCGACTTCTCCCTCGATTGCACCGAGCCCGGCGTCTATGGCCTTCGCGCCAAGCACATCGATGCGAAGCCGGGCGAACTCGACGGCAAGAAGTATGACGAAACGCGTCACTATGCGACGCTCGTCTTCGAGGTGAGCGTTCCGAGCAAGTCGGCTTCCGCGGTCCCCGCGATGCCGCAAGGTTTTTCCAGCTTCGGCGCCGCCGCTCTCGATGGCTACGTTTACGTCTATGGCGGACACACCGGGAAATCGCACACCTATTCCACCGAAACGGTGACCGGCAAGTTCCGCCGCATCAACATCGCTGCTCCGACGAAATGGGAAGAGCTTGGCGAAGGCGCCCCGATTCAGGGACTCGCTCTGGTGGCCGTGGACGGCAAGATCGTCCGCATCGGCGGCATGCAGCCGCGCAACAAAACGGGCGAATCGGCCGATAACCACTCGATCAAGGAAGTCTCCGCCTACGAGCCGAAGACCGGCAAATGGTCCGCACTGCCTGAACTGCCGGCGGGTCGTTCGTCCCATGATGCCGTGGCCGTCGGCTCGAAGATCGTCGTCGCCGGCGGATGGGAAATGCAGGGCAAAGGCCAGAAAGCAGTGTGGCACGACAAGGCCCTGGTGCTGGATCTGAGCAAGACGAACCCGACATGGGAAACGATCGACCAGCCGTTCTCGCGCCGTGCCGTGAACGTGGCTGCGGTCGGCACGAAGGTCTTCGTCGTCGGCGGCATGACTGCGGACGGGGGCATCGAAAAGAAAGTCGATGTGCTCGACCTCGCCACCGGCAAATGGTCAGGTGGTCCAAACCTTCCTGGCATCAAGCGAAACGGCTTCGCCCCTGCGGCATGCACGGTCGGCAATACGGTCTTCGTCAGCCCTTCCGACGGCTCGGTCTATCGTCTGAACGAGAAGCAGGACGGATGGAACGACGTCGTCGATCTCGAAGTCAAACGGATGGTCCACCGCATCGTGCCGCTGCCTGGCAATCGCCTCATGGTGATCGGCGGAGCCGGCGAAGGCGGCAACGTCTCGGCCGTCCAGATCGTGGACGCATCGGCGACCTCCGCGGTCAGCCGTCCTTAGACGAGCGGCGCCTGCATTTCTCCCCTCTCCCTCCGGGAGAGGGGCCGCGGGTGAGGGGAATGCGCCCGATGGTTTCGAGCGTTTTCCCTCACCCCACCCTTTCCTGGAGTATCGCCATGGTCGAATCGCCGAAGCCGGACGCCGCGGTACCCCGCGATACGAAGCCGGCGAATGCGCCGAAGACGATCGAGTCGCAAACGCTGCTCGACGGGGGGCGTGAGGTGTGGATCGTCCACCAGGGCGAGCGCTACCGCCTTTGCCTGACGCGCCGCAACAAGCTCATCCTGCAGAAGTGAATCGATTTGAGTGCAACTGGCGTTCCCACAAGCAAATTCGGCGATTTTCGAGGTTGGACGCTGATTTTGGCGGCATTAATGCCCAACGGGGGCAGCTGAAAAGAAGCACCGCGAAAATGCCATCGCTTGAAGAACGCGTTGTTGACGCTCGCTGATGACCACCTTGGCCGCCATCCCTGGCATTGGTTCTTCTCCAGTAAGGCGAGCGGCGCGTGCATTTCTCCCCTCTCCCTCCGGGAGAGTCCGGGAGAGGGGCCGGGGGGAGCCGGGGGTGAGGGCGTGCGACGCGGCGTTGGGCGAGAAAAGGCACCCTCACCCCAACCCTCTCCCGGAGTCAAACCTAACTGACGGCTGACGATTATTCCGCCGAAAAAGACGCTTTCAGAACTTCTTGGGAAGCCTGAAACGCACCGCCGCGTGATGACACCCAGTGCAATGAAGCGGGCGCCGTAAACGCTGATTTGTTGCCGCTACTCCGCTTCCGCCGTGTCATTGACGAGATTGGGATTGGACTCGATTTCCTGCACGATCATTTCGTTGAGCCGTGCCCGCGCGTACTTGGCAGCCATGTGGAGAGCGTTTTCGATGGCGCGTTCGCCGGAGCTGCCGTGGCAGATGATGGCGATGCCGTCGATGCCGAGCAGGGGGGCTCCGCCGGTTTCGTGGTAATCGTAGCGCTTCACGAGGTTTTGCAGCGCGACTTGGCCCAGGTGCTTCTCGGTTTGGAGCGTCGTCATCAGCTCCTTGCCGGTCACCTTCATGATGAACTCGAACAGCCCTTCGCACAGCTTGAGGACGACGTTCCCCACGAAGCCGTCGGTCACCACGACGTCGCAAACGCCCTTGTGAATATCGCGGCCTTCGATGTTGCCGGCGAAGCTGTCCTTGAGCGAGCTTTTGCGGAAAAGGGTCTGCGTCTCCTTGGCGAGGTCGTGGCCTTTCGCCTCCTCGGAGCCGATGTTCATCAGACCGATCTTGGGGTTTTCCTTGCCGAGGATGCGCTTGGCGAAGATGGCCCCCATGAGGCCGTAATGGAAGAGATGTTCCGCCTTCGGGCTGACGTTGGCGCCGACGTCGAGCAGGACGATGGGGCCTTGCAGAGTCGGCATCACGGTGGCGATGCCGGGACGGCGGACGTGCGGGAGGAAGAGCTTGAGGCGAAGCCCGCCGGCGACCATCGCGCCGGTATTCCCCGCGGAGACGATCGCATCGACCTTCTTCTCGGCGAGCATCTGCCAGGAGCGACTGATGGAATTGTCGGGCTTCTTGCGCATGGCCATGATCGGGCTGTCTTCCATCGTCACCACCTGGGTGCAATGAAACAGCTCGATCCGGCTGCGAACGTCATCGGCCCCAGCGAGGTGCGGTTCGACCTGTGCCTTGTCGCCGACCAGGACGACGGAAATGCCAGGATCTTTGCGTGCGGCCGCGACGGCTCCGACGACGATCGGCCCGGGGGCATGGTCGCCGCCCATCGCATCAAGGGCGATCCGCATGGAGGACTACCCTTCGGTCTTGGCTTCCATGTTGACCAGTTCGCGCTTCTGCACGTTGGACCATCCGCATTTCGCGCACAGGAAATGCGGCTTAATGGGATCGGCGCAGCGATCGCAGTAAGCATGTCCCTTGGGTTTCAGCCCATGATGGCTGCGACGCATCCCTTTACGGGATGCCGACGTACGTCTTTTCGGTACCGCCATGATTCCACTCTCTCTCCGGCTCGGAGTTAAGAACGCTGTTCTAGATGGCGAAGCCGGTTGCGTCAAGCACTACTGGAGATTTGACGAAAGCGAGGAAGGCGAGAAATGCCCAAGCCCAGGGACGAGCGCAGCGAGCTCCTGGGTTCCAGGCCGAAGCATATCGCGCTTCCGACACTCCGAACCCAGGAGCTCGCTGCGCTCGCCCCTGGGCTTAGGCGCGTTGGTCCGATCACGAAAACACGAGAGGATGAAAACGCGAAAGAATGCGAAGATTTCACTCTCTTTTTCGTGCTTTCGTCCTTTCGTGATCCTCTTGGCTGAGTTCAGAAGCTGAAATCGTGTTCGGAGAAGAGCGTGAAGCCCTGGCGCTCCAGCGTGCTGGAACCCAATTCCGTATCGGCCACATGCAAGGCAAGCGCGGCGCCCCCCAGTGGGCCGACGAGGATCGGATACGCGTAGTGGATGTCGATCTCGGCCGTCAGCAGCGTCTTGCAAATATCGACGAGCGGCTGATTGCTGTCGGGCAGCTTCACGACCAGGAGATCGCTTTCGGTGATCGGCAGACGCGCCTGATGGAAAATCTCAAGGGCTCGCTCCGGATCGCTCAGCACCATGCGGATGATGGCGCAGTCGGCCGAATCGACGACGGTCAGGGAGACGATGCGGATGTCGGTCGATTCGAATCGGCGAACGACGTCGAGCAGGGCGCCGAGTCGGTTTTCGAGAAAGACGTTGAACTGCCGAACGCTCGGATAATCTCGGCCCCGCATGGTGATCAGGTCGATTTCGTCTTCGCCGCCAAAACTCATGAGCGTCCTCGAGAAGGGGATAGGACGGGCGGATTATAGCGCGAGCTGGGCAAAGGCGTCAATCGCAGAGACTGCGTAAGAGAGACATCCTCACGCCCCGCGTGCCAGAGGTCAGCCGCGGTGTAATGACAGACAACCGAACCCAGAACATGTTCCGCGGACGAACTCCGTATCGCCGCTGACCTCACGCGGAAGCGCGAGGAGGACTCGGGCGAAGTGCCGGATTCAATCCGCGTTGCGGGATTTCGTGGGGCGGCCTCGGCGCGGGCGTGTGGGCAGCGGATGGAGCGTGCGGACGAAATCGACCAGCTGGCTCATCGAATGGCCGCAGAAGGCCCAGGGCAATTCCGTTCGCAGTTCTTCGTCGATCGCTTGTCCGCCGAGCACGATGCCCACATTGATCGCGCGGCATCGGAGGTGCAGCTCCAGGTAATCACGGCGGAACTTTTCTCGATCGGCGAGAAAGGACGCTGACAGAAACACCAAGCGCGGCTTCTCGGTCTCGGCCGCAAGCGCCAAGGATTCGAGCGGCATGTTGGGGCCGAGGAAAATGCTCTTCCAGCCCGCTTCCGCCATCGTCAGCTGCACTACCATTCCGGCCACGAGATATGGATCGTGTTCCGGCGTCGCTCCCAACGCGAGGGGCCGATCGCCGCGATCAATACCCGCTTCGACGCGGGTGCGTAACGCTTCCAGGGCCGCTACGCAAATTTGCGTTCCCAGATGTTCTTCGTAGACGTCGAGTCGGCCCACTTCCCAGCCATGGCCGACCGCATGCATCGCCGGTGCGATGGCGTCGTCGGCCAGCTTGGCGAGCGAGATGCCGCTGTCATAAGCGCGGAGCAAGAGCGAGCGGAAACGCGGTTCGTCGCCGTTCGAGAGCGCGTTGGCCATTTCGTCCCGCAACTGATGCGGACTGTCTGCACGCGGCTGAAGCGAGAGCTTCGTCAAATCGAGATGCGGGAACTCGTTCTCGCGAACCAATCGAAGCACATCCGCCAACAGCAGCTTGCGATGCCCCCCGGCCGTGCGATGGGCGGGAAGAATGTCGCCGTCCACCCAGCGTTTCACCGTGCTGACGCCGACCCCCAAGGCGGACGCGACTTCAGCGGGACTCAGGTAAGTGTGGCTCTCTTGCGGCATCGGTAGGGCACTCGAACTGGTTGCATGGCGGGTGAGGAGCCGCTGAAAGCAAACGACGTTCATCCTATTGTTACGCCGACACGTCGGAAATCAATCTGGCCGATTTGGACTAATTTAGGTGCGACGGCTTGATTTCCAACGGAAGAACTCCTATCTTGAAAATGAACGATTTGGACGTTTTTCCAAAAGCAGCCCGGAGTGCTCGTCATGGCTCAGACCGCTCACGTCCGCCCCCGTCGCCCCGGCGAAGAATCGATTCGCTTCGTCGTGCATCCGGATTTCAAAGACCGCGAAGCGGCACAATGCTGGAGCGAGGGCTGGGTGGAACAAGCGGACCAAAACGAGTTCGGCCAATCGCACATGCCGGACGAAGTGACGCGCGAAGTGTCCCGTCGGATGCACTACGCGGCTTACCGCGCCTCGAAGGCGCGTTCGCTGGAAGAAAGCGATCGCTGGCGGAGGCGCTACTACACATGCCGCGACCGCGTCGTTCTGGGCAATCGCAAGCTCGTCTTCGGCGCGGTGCGCAAGAAACTGATGGAAACGCAGTCGGCCGACGACGTCGTGGGCGATTGCTACATCGTGATGATTCGGGCGGTGGCCGCGTACAACCCGTGGCTCGGCATCCGATTCAGCACTTATGCTTATACGTGCCTGATGCGGGCGCTTTCGCGCATGGCGCATCGCACCATCAGCGACAAGCTGGCGCGTCATCTGTCGCTCGACTTCATCGGCGAAGCCGAACCGGCTCGCTTCGACGAGGATGCCGCCTCCGCCATGCAATTCGGCGCGCTGGAAGAATTTTTGGCCGACGCGCATCCGCTTCTCTCGATGCGGGAGAAGACGGTTCTTCGCCGCCGTTTCCGCTTCGATGAGGAACGGAAGGCGACGTTGGAATTGGTGGGACAGGAGCTGGGCATCTCGAAAGAACGCGTCCGCCAAGTGCAGACGACCGCGATCGAAAAGCTTCGCGGCGTCCTCGTCGGCGCCGATGGCGACCAGGACTAATTTACTAGCATCAATTACCATGAGAAAAAGACCTCGACCGACGCGTCGAGGTCTTTTTGCTGGTGGTGTGCATCGCAGAAACGTCGAGAAAATCGCGGCTTTTCGGCGAATGTTATTGACTTTATCTCAGAGCCAAGTAAGTTTCGATCTTTGGAAGCACGATCGTTTCCGCGATTTCGCACCAGAACAACTCACCCCATCCGTTTGCACTGAGGACCAGCGTCATGAGCAAGGCGAAGGCCGCCACGAAGAGCGCGATCTATCAAGAGCTGAGCACCAAGACCGAACTCACGAAGAAGCAAATCGGCATCTTCTTCGATGCGCTCGGCGAAATGATCAAGAAGGAGATCGGCAAGAAGGGCCCCGGCATCTTCACCGTTCCCGGCTTGCTCCGAATCAAGAAGGTCGAAAAGAAAGCGACCAAGGAACGCATGGGCCGCAACCCGCGGACCGGCGAACCCCAGGTCATCCCGGCCAAGCCGAAGCGCACCGTCGTTCGCGTCCGCCCGCTCAAGGCGCTCAACGAAATGGTCAAGTAACTTAGACCGCCCTCTTGCGATCTTGCCCGCGATCGCTGCCGCTTTCGGAAACCGCAAGCCCTCACAGGGCTTGCGGTTTCCTTCTGTTTTCGGCCTCTTTTCCCGGCGCCAAGGGGACCGGCAGGCATCCCGTCGTACAATGGGGGGAACGGATACGAGACCCTCCGGAAGACCGCCCATGTCCCAGCCGGCCTCTGCCGCTGATCTCTCCGACTTGGGAATGGACGACCTCGACGCCCGCGTGCGCCGGCTCGAAGTCTCCGTCGAAGACCTCCGTTCGCTGCAGCGCGCCCGCGCCTCCTTGACCTCGCTGGATGCCGATAACGCGCCGTCGCCAGCCGAGGTCGCCGAGGTTGCCGAGCTTCAGCGACGAGTGGAAGCCGTGGAACTGCGCATCGCCGGCGTCGAAGCGGTGGCCGCTCGCTTGCATGATGCGGAGCGTTCGCTCGATCAGCTGAAAACCGAACAGCTGCCAGCCTTGCACGAACGCGTCGATGCCGCCCAGGCGCAGCCGAAAGAAACGCGTTCGCCAGCTGCGGAGTATGCAATCGCCGCGGCGCGTTCGGTCTTCGCGTCATCGCCTTCCGAACCATCCCCCGCCGGCCCCGCAATCGGCGCTTCGACCAGCCCTTGGTTGCTGCTCGATATCTGGGGCCGGTTTCGGCTCGTGTTCCGCATGTTCCTGGACCGCCGGTTCCGCATGACATGGCAAAGCCGATTTCTGATGCTGACCGTGCTGGCAATGTTTCTGACCTCTCAGTGGTGGTGCATGCTGTCCATGCTGCCGCTGTTCGTAGGCTATTTCGTCGACGGAGCGCTCAAGCTCATGCTGGCGTTTGCGGGCTACGTCGTCTTGAGCCGCGAGTTGGCTCGCTACCAAGAACATCTGACTCGACAGCGTTTCGGCTGATTAGGTGGAGTTGCGTATGATTCGGCTGGGCGTCAATCTCGACCACATCGCCACGGTTCGGCAGGCGCGACGCGAGCGGGAGCCCGATCCCGTCGCCGCCGCCACCCTCGCCGTCCTCGGCGGGGCGGACAACATCACCGTCCATCTGCGCGAAGACCGCCGGCACATCCAGGAACGGGATGTTCGCCTGCTTCGGCAGACGCTGACTCGCACCTTAAATCTCGAGATGGCCGTCAACGACGAGATCGTCGCTCTGGCGTGCGAGATCAAGCCGGAGCAGGCGACGCTCGTTCCCGAACGCCGTGAGGAACTGACGACGGAGGGCGGCCTCGATGTGGTGACGCATCAGAAGGCCGTCGCCGCCGCCATGGACCAGCTGAAGGCTGCAGGCATTCAGGTGGCGCTGTTCATCGACCCGGACCTGCGGCAAATCGAAATCGCCAAGGTTTTGGGCGCCCCTGCCATCGAGATTCAGACTGCACGCTATTCCGAGGCGAAGGCCCCCGCCGATCGGCAGCGCGAGCTAAGTCTGCTCCGCGAATCGACCGACTATGCCCGCACGCATGGAATGCATGTCCACATGGGGCATGGGCTCGATTACGTCAATGTGGCGGAAGTTGCTCGCATTCCGGGCGTGGACGAGTTCAATATTGGTTTCAGCATCGTGAGCCGGGCGCTCTTCGTGGGCCTCGAGCGAGCAGTTCGCGAGATGAAGGACGCAATGCGGCTGGCGCAGGCATCCGCACGCGGCATGTAGGCAAGCCCCACGGTAAGCGCAGCGCACCGTGGGGATCCGCTTCTACGTAGCCCTCTCGCTCCGCGAGAGGCATGCGGCAACGCGCCTTGCCGCGGCGTGGCATGCATCCGCTTACCTCCCGCGGAGCGAGAGGGCTACATAGAAGCACACAAGCGTCAGCACCGCTTACTTACTCCCCTCACCCCTAGCCCCTCTCCCCAAAGGGGAGAGGGGCTCAAGAGATCGTCATGCGTGTATTGGAAGATTGCCGGGCGTTTTTCTCGCAGTTCAAAGAGCAGTATTTCACGACGGGCTCCATCGCCCCCAGCAGCCGTGCGCTGGGGCGTGCTCTGTGCAAGCCGTTGCGGCGATTGTCGGGCAAGCGTCGGATTCTGGAGATTGGGCCTGGGACGGGGGCGGTGACGGTTGAGATTCTGAAGTGCCTGCAGCTGGGCGACCACCTCGACATCGTGGAGATCAACGGGGCATTCGTCGCCCATCTTCGATCGCGGTTCGACAGCGATCCGCTCTTTCAGCCCCACGCGAAGCAGGTCCGCATCCTGCATATGCCGTTGCAGGAAGTGGACGGCAGCGGCTCCTACGATGTGCTGATCTCCGGCCTGCCGCTCAACAACTTTCCCCTCAGCCTCGTCGAAGACATTTTCCGCTGCTACCGCCGACTGCCCAAGTCGGACGGCACGCTTTCGTATTTCGAGTACTGCGCGATTCGGGACATCAAGATGATGTGCGTGGCCGAGTCCGAACGATCCCGCCTCGCGAGCCTGACGGAGTTTCTGGGCCGTCAGCTTGAGAAAGCGCAATTCGCCTTCGATTTCGTCCCCTTCAACCTCCCCCCCGCAATCGCCCGCCACCTCCGCTTCGCATAACCCGCTTCAGCTTCGTCGCTCTCGAAATCTGCGCCGGAAACCTTGTCGTGATTGGGCGAGCGAGCGGGACGAGGCTCCTGCCGAGCAGCAACCACGCCCCTCAGCTCTGATCTCAAAGTTTCCGCGGTTGTTTTCGCAACCGGCTTGGCGCGAACCTCGCCGGCTTCGAATTCGTCTATCCGGGAGTCCGATTACGTGTCAGCGTGAGGCCCAAGAATCGAAGACGCGCACCTTCGCCCAATTGGGTTTGCCTTCCTCGATGAACTTCAAATGGTCGGGAGCAACCTGGTAGATGTCGTGCGACGCCTTGCTGTCGAAGACGATGTTGAGCCCGACGTGGAATTCCTGATCGTTGACCGGCCGATTGAGTTCCTTGCACAACTTGCCGACGCCGAAGAAAAGCACGCCAGGATGATTGACGAGATATTTCCGCGCGGCTTCGACCAGCCGGTCCTGAGCTGCCTCCGAGGAGTCAGTCAGCGTGAAATAAACGGTGTGGGACAACATCGACTCGGCCACGAGCAATCTCCTGCGGAAAGGATTTTGCAACCAGAATATCGCGTTAGGCGGGCAACGGCGAGCGATGTGGATGTCCGTTCGACAGAAAGCGAATGACGAACGGAGAACCGAGATCGGAGAATGAGGATCGGAGATCGGAGAATGACGATCCGATGGAAGGAAGCTCGCAATTGCCTCGTACCTTCAATGGTAGCTGCTTCGGATCTCCGATTTCCGACCTCCGATCCTCATTCTCCGATCTCGGTTCTCCGTTCATCATTTGTTTTTGTTCCTCCAACAACTAGCTCCATCGCCTTTCCCCAGCCTCAGTCGGATTGACCTCGTTCGACCTCGCCGCTACAACTGGAATACGAACCCCAGGAGGCGACCTGCTCCGGAACGCGGTAGCTTCATGAGCAAGGCTGATTCCGATCGCGGCGAACATAAGCTTTCCAGGGCCAGCGTCGGGCGATTCAGCCTGTACCTGCGGCATCTGGAACGGCTGCATCGCGAAGGCACAGCTACCGTATCGAGCAGCTTGCTTGGCGAAGCGCTTGCGATTACCGACGCTCAGGTCCGCAAGGATCTTGCTTACTTGGGGAACCTCGGACAGCCGGGCATCGGCTATCCGACGCAGGAACTGATCGAGGCGCTCCGCCATCGCCTCGGTACGGACCGGACCTGGAAAGCGGTGGTGGTGGGAGCGGGAAACCTTGCCCGCGCCTTGCTCCGCTACCGCGGCTTCGAACGACAGGGTTTCCACTTCGTGGCCCTGTTCGACAGTTCGCCGGAGAAGGTGGGACAGATCGTCGAGGGGCTGGAAGTGCTCCCTACGGCGAAGATGGCGGAAGCGATGCCGGCACTCGGCGCGGAACTCGGCGTGCTCGCCGTCCCCGCCGACGCCGCCCAAGAAGTGGCCGACGAACTGACCGCCGCCGGCATCCGCGGCATCCTGAACTTCGCACCCACGGTGCTTCGGCTTCCGACAGGCGTCAGCCTGGTAGCCGTCGACCTCGCGGTGCAACTCGAGCAGCTCGCGTTTCTGGTTCACCTGACCCAGGAAACGGGCGATACCCGGTAGTGTAACGGTAGCACAAGAGATTTTGGCTCTCTTTGTCCTGGTTCGAATCCAGGCCGGGTAGATATAAATCAGGCAGTCTCAGCGGAGCGCAAACCCTTGAAGACCAGGGGGTTTTTTCATGCGCGGTTCGCCATTCGACACGTTGAGCGGAACTCAGGCGGAAGTAGAAAGTTGTGCAAGCGGACGGCGTTCAACCGAGCCGCGGAACTTTGCGGGGCGGCGTCGCGGTAAGCCTCGCGGCGCAATGCTTGCGATTTTTGTCGATTTCGCTTCCTTTCGTGGGTCGCCCTTTTAGAATTCGAGTTGCTTCCGCTTTTTCGGAAAGGAACTCCGTCCCATGCGATATCGCCTCTTTGCCCTTCTCGTTCTTGTCATCGCTGCAGGTGCCGTGCATGCGGACGATTGGCCGCGCTGGCTGGGGCCTTTCGGCAACGGCTCATCGAAGGAGACCGGCCTCAAGCTGACGTGGGATGAGAAGGGGCCCAAAAAGCTTTGGGAGGCGGAAGGGGGCGAAGGCTACTCGACGATCGCGGTCGCGGATGGGCGAGCGATCACGCTGGTGCAACGCGGCGGCAAGGAGATTGCCGTCGCCTTCGACGCCAAAACCGGCTCGCCGCTATGGCAGACGCCGATTGCGCCGGGCTTCAAGAACAGCTATGGCAATGGGCCACGCAGCACGCCGACGATCGATGGCGATCTCGTCTTCGTGCAATCCGTATCCGGCAACCTCGCTTGCCTTCGTGCGAAAGACGGCGGCTTCGTCTGGGACAAGAACCTCTTGACCACGTTCGGCGGAAAGAACATTTCGTGGGGCCTGTCCGCTTCGCCCATCGTGGACGGCGACCTCGTCTTCGCCATCCCCGGCGGCAAAGGCGCCGGCGTGGCTGCGTTCGAAAAGAAGACCGGCAAGCTCGCCTGGAAAGTGGGCGACGACAAGGCCGCCTATGCATCGCCCGTGGTCGCGACTGTGGGCGGGAAGAAGCAGGTCGTGTTCTTCATCGCCCCCGGCCTGGTCGGCGTCGATCCGTCCAGCGGCAAAGAACTGTGGCGCATGGGCTGGAAGACCGAATTCGATTGCAACATCTGCACGCCGATCGCGATCGGCGAGAAGCTGTTCGTCAGCTCCGGCGAAAGCGTCGGATGCGCAATGCTGCAGTTGAAAGGCGACAGCCCGCCGGACGTCGTTTGGGAGTCGCGCGGCAAGAAGGGCGTGATGACGAACTACTGGGCCAATGCCGTCGTGCATGGCAAACATCTCTACGGCCTCTCTGGCGAGTTCGACAAGCGGATCGACCTTAACTGCGTGGATGCCGAGACGGGCACGCTCGTGTGGTCGAAAGCGGGCGCGGGCAAGGGAGCGTTGCTTCTGGCCCAGGACCACCTGATCTTCACGACAAAGACAGGCGACTTGGTTGTCGCCAAAGCAGACCCCGCGAGATATCAGGAAGTGTCGCGCGCAAGGGTACTCGGCGAGAATCGCACCGCGCCGACTCTGTCGAACCGCCGGCTCTATGTGCGCGATCTGAAGAAGATCGTCTGCTTCGATCTCGAATGAAGATCCAATGTGGTAAGCTGCAGTTTCAAAGCGGCCTACGCAATCGGGCTAGTTCCAGGTTGCAGGGCGCTCGAGGATGTGGCCGTTTTCTTTCTCGATTTTGTCAGCAAACTGACACGCTTTGAATTCGGGTTGGTTCAATCGCAGCGTGGAAGTCGCAGCAGCTTGCAGATCGGCGGAATGACGATACGGCGGGAACGCGACGATGACTCTCTTGGCGGGGAACCGGTCAAGGATCAACTTGACTGGTGGAACAAGATCGCTGTCGCCGGAGATTAGGATTGCTTTGTCGAAATGATTCAGGAAAGCGTCTGAGAGCATTTGAGTCGCAATGTTCACGTCCGTCATCTTTTCTTCGGGGATCAACCAGCGATCCTTGCATCTGCCGCATTTGATCGGCGAGTTTTGGAACTTTCCGGGAATGATCTCAGTTGCCGTCGTGTCGATTGCGTCCAAGTACGTATTTTGACGGCGAACAGCGTCGGGCGGCCCTGAGATCCGGGAGGTAAAGTATTTGACGAGTACGAGACCATGGCCCGGTTGCGTCAGATGCTCAGCCAAGCGGTATACGTTCAGCCACAAAAACCTCTCGTATCGGGCTTCCTTCATACCGTGGTACAAATTGAAGCCGTCGATGTAAACTGCTACTCGGATTAGCTTTGTGGGCGTAACCTCCCTTTGGATTTCCATAAAAAACTCAAGTTGGTTTGACAACTCGGTCGATCTTGGATAAGATAAGGTTACGAACATCCCCAGAGATCGCATCTCTGGGCCAAATGCCCCGCTCTCACCAGCGGGGCATACTTTTGTGCGCCAGGCATGTTGTGTCTCAGGAGGTGCAAATCCTCTGCGGGCGGTGATGGCCCGAACCGCAAGGCTA
>JAIEPT010000332.1 GCA_019748295.1 Gemmataceae bacterium
GCAGTCGGGGCAGACGTTAAACCGGGATTCCGATTCCTTGCGGAAAATGGTGGCCTTGCACTGCGGGCAACGGATCCACAGCCCTTCCGGCACGCCCCGTTTGGTCGGACTCGGACTTTGCATGACCACCTTGCCTCATGGAGCGGACACGAACCTTCCGGCCCGTCGCCATCCTAGCGTCCGACTCATCTCACCCGACTGGGAAACCTAGGTCAAGCCGAAAACAGCCTTCTATGTAGCCCTCTCGCTCCGCGAGAGGATAGCGGATGAATCACGCGCGATCGCATGACGATCAGCCGCAATCCTCTCGCGGAGCGAGAGGGCTACATAGAAGAGGTCGCCTACGGCTGACCGCTAGCCGCGGCTGATCATGTACTTGATCAGGTCCACGCAGCGGTTCGAGTAGCCCCATTCGTTGTCGTACCAGCTGACGAGCTTGAAGAACTTGCTGTTCAGCTCGATGCCGGATCCGCCGTCGAAGATCGACGAGTGGTTGTCGTGGATGAAGTCGCTCGAAACCACTTCGTCTGTGGTGTAGGCAAGGATGCCCTTGAGGTAGGTTTCGCTCGCCTTCTTCATGGCGGCGCAGATTTCCTTGTACGACGTTTCCTTCACCGTCTTCACGGTCAAGTCAACCACCGACACGGTCGGCGTCGGCACGCGGAACGCCATGCCGGTGAGCTTGCCCTTCACTTCGGGGCAGACCAAGGCGACAGCCTTGGCGGCGCCGGTCGTGGACGGGATAATGTTGATCGCGGCCGAGCGTCCGCCCTTCCAGTCCTTCTTCGAGGGACCGTCGACCGTCTTCTGCGTCGCGGTGTAGGCATGGACCGTCGTCATCAGGCCTTCGTCGATGCCGAAGCCTTCCTTCAGGAGGACATGGACGACCGGGGCGAGGCAGTTGGTCGTGCAGCTCGCGTTGCTGATGACGACATGCTTGGCCGGGTCGTACTTCTCGTGATTCACGCCCATCACGACGGTGATGTCTTCGTTCTTCGCCGGGGCGGAGATGATGACCTTCTTGGCGCCGGCCGTGATATGCCCCTTCGCCTTCTCGGCTTCGGTGAACAAGCCCGTCGATTCGACGACGTAGTCCACGCCGAGTTCCTTCCACGGCAGAGCTTGCGGGCCTTCCCTCACGGCGAGGCACTTGATCTTGTGGCCATTGACGACAAGCACATCGTCTTCCGGAGCGCTGGGCGAAGACTTTTCGCTCGTCACGGTCCCCGCGAAACGGCCCTGAATCGAATCGTACTTCACCAGGTAGGCGAGGTTGTCGGCCGAGACGAGGTCGTTGACGGCGACGACGTCCACTGATTTGCCGAGCAGATCCTGTTCGACGAGGGCGCGAAACACGAGGCGGCCGATGCGGCCGAAACCGTTGATGCCGAGCTTGATCATGAAAATTCCCCAGAGAACGAAACGCGGGCAACCCAAGGCATTTTTGCCGAAACTTCAGAGTCGGCGAACCGCATCGCTAAGAGATTGTTGCACAACCGCGGTCTTCCGCTTGCGGCTTAGCGTTCGGAGAAAGCCCTGTTCTCGCCAAGCCGCAAGCGGAAGACCTGCACAAACGGTTCTGAAGCAGTTTCTAAGCCGAAAAGCGACGGCTCGGCGGCGAAACTCGCGCTGGCAGGGCTCCGGCGCTTCCGTAAGACATAGCCTATGAGCGGGAGGGGTTTCAGGCGAGATCCCTCAGGGTGTCCAGGAAAAAACGCCGATTTCGAGGGAAGGGCCATGGCAAACGTCGTTCGCGTCGCCGTCACGGGCGCCGCTGGTCAAGTGGCTTATTCGATGCTGGGCCGACTCGCTTCGGGCGAGATCTTCGGGCCCAACACCAAAGTCATCTTGCAGCTTCTCGAAATCACCCCCGCTCTCGGCGCCCTGCAAGGCGTTGCGATGGAACTCGAGGACTGCAGCTTCCCCACCCTCGCCGGCCTTGAACTGAGCGATGATCCGAACGTCGCCTTCAAAAACGTCAACTATGCCCTGCTTGTCGGCTCCATGCCTCGCAAGCAAGGGATGGAACGCAAGGATCTGCTCGGCATCAACGGCAAGATCTTCGTCGGCCAAGGTCAGGCGATCGCGAAGAATGCCGCCTCCGACGTCCGCGTCCTCGTCGTCGGCAACCCGTGCAACACGAACTGCCTGGTCGCCTACAACAATGGCCGCGACGTGCCCGCGGATCGCTGGACCGCGATGACCCGCCTCGATCACAACCGCGCCCGCAGCGCTCTCGCCAAGAAGGCGAGCGTCGCCAATGAAGCGGTGAGCAACGTCACCATCTGGGGCAACCACTCCAACACCCAGTGGCCCGATTTCAACAACGCCAAGATCAACGGCCAACCGGCAACCAGCGTCATCACCGATCGCGCCTGGCTGGAAAGCGAATTCGTCCCGCAGGTCCAAAACCGCGGCGCCGCCGTCATCAAAGCCCGCGGCCTTTCGTCCGCCATGTCCGCCGCCAACGGCGCTCTCGACCACGTCAAAGCCTGGCTGGCCCCCACGCCCGCCAACGATTGGGTATCCGTCGCCACGGTTTCCAAGGGCGAATACGGCGTCCCCGCCGGCATGGTCTTCGGCTACCCCGTCACCGGCGACGGCAAAGGCAACTTCGAAGTCGTCAAAGGCCTTAAGCACGACGCCTTCGGTCAAGAGAAGTTCAACACGACGCTGAAGGAATTGGAAGAAGAACGCGAAGCGGTCAAGGATCTGCTGAAAAGCTAACTGTAGTCAAAGTCCCAAGCAAAGGGTAGAGTCGAGCGGTGACGCGGTTTGACGGTGGACACCGGCGTTCCGTTTTCGCCGCCCGCTCATCGAACCGGACGGGGGGGCTCCCGCATCCGGCTCTCCGACCAGAGTCATGGGTTCGCCCACAGAGGAACGCGGCGCACGCTTCGGATCAATTTCGCCAATCCCATGCACTCATCGAGGTGCTGAACGGGGCTCCGGCTGGGGATGAAGTCTGCTGAGACGTTATCGTTCCGCCGTCCGAACCCACGAACTCTTGCAAAAACGCCATGCCCAGACCGAGCCCCGTTTCAGGGGGCTTTCGCGCAGCGTCTACTAGGCCCGCCCTTGAGGGCGGGTTCATCGGCCGCAAACAAAGATTGCAGGCGAGGCCCGTTCACGGGTCTTCTCGCAGTTCGGCTTTAGCCGCCGGAAGCGTCCGCGGCTAAAGCCGAACTGCGAGAAGACCCGTAAACGGGGGGCGGGAGGGATAGGTGTGAACGGCCCTGTTACCCGCCGTCAACGGCGGGCCTCAACGCTGCGCGAAAGCCCCGTGAACGGGGCTGGGAAGCCGATGACGTCATCCGAGCGGTTACTGCTTGGGGATGTAATTCAGCGTGTAATACGCGTCCGTATGCAGCAAGCCGGCCCCTTCCGCCGAGCGCACGCCGCCGCTGACCAGATGATGGATGTTGCCGGGGACCAATCCATCGACGGTCAGGCGAACCGTCTTTTCGTTGACCATCTCAGCCTTCACGATCTTCGGCGTCGAGTGATCGACTTCAGGGCTGCCGTAATCGGCCTGATAGATGTAGGTCCACGACTTCATCGAGTAGGAGTTCGCGTCGCCGGCCGTCTTGGGGTCGATCGGTTTCGTGAAGGTCAACTCGAAGCCTTCGGGCTTCGCTCGCATCTCGTGAATTTCGAACGGGACCTTCCCCGACCACACGATGCGATCGAGCGAGAAGTTCTTGCCGCCCACGGTTCGCGAACTCCAACCCCGATTCGTGCCGCCGGCGAAGAGCGAACCATCGGGAGCGAAGCGTGCGGGAACGATGCCGCAGGTCATGCCTTCGCGGAACGGGAAGAGGGCGCCCTGGTACTTGCCGTCCACCTTCTCCAGGAAAACACGCATGATCGTGGAGTGCGACTGATCGCCCACGAAGAGCTGCTTTTGGAAGGGCCCGAACTTGCCCCCCGAAAGATCGACGTCGAGGCCCGAAGTCGAGTTCCCCATCTTCTGGTAAGGGAACATGATGCAGGTCGGATAAAACTCCGGAATTTTCTTCGCCTCAATCATCTGCCGCGACTTCGACTTCGGAACCACGGGAGCCTCGCCAAGGTACTTGGCAGCGGGATCCTTGTACCATTTGAAGCCGTCCGGATGACCGACGAACCCGCCGACCGTCAGGCACTTGAGGCCGCAGGTGCCGTTCCAGGGGCCCTGGTTGTCGGTGTAGAACACGTCCCCTTCCGCATTGAAGCCGACGCCCCCCGGCGACCGCACGCCGCTGGTGGTGGGCACGAACTTTCCTTCGGGCGTCACTTTGCCCGCCCAACCGCGGAATTTGCTGCTCGAATTGAACGAGCCGGTGAGGCAGAGCGTGATCCAGATGTTGCCGTCCTTGTCGAAGCGGGAGCCGAAGGCGTATTCGTGGTAGTCGCCGTTGATTTCCCACCCATCGGTCACGGTTTCGAAGAGGTCCGCCTTGCCGTCGCCGTTGGTGTCCTTCATGCGGGTCACTTCAGGACGATGGACGGCGTAAAGCCAGCCGTCTTTCTGGGCGAGGCCGAGGATTTCGTGGAGGCCATGGGCGAAGCGGGTGAACTTGGCCTTGGCAACGTCGTTGTCGAAGGCGTTTTCGACCATCCAGATTTCGCCGCGGCGGGTGCCGAAGGCGACTTTGCCGTCGGGCATCATTTCGAGGCCGCCCCCTTCGAGCACTTCCCCCTTGGGAAGATCGAAACGGAGAATGGGATAGTACTCGTCTTCGGCAGTCTTCTTTTTGGGTTGCGCGTAGCCGCAGGTGGCGGCCAAAAACAGCATGGCGGATGCCAGCAGGAAACGCTTCATAGGTATATCTCGCATTATGCGTGAATGTTTGAGGAGCCCGGCGAGCAGCCGCTGTTAGGCGGCTGGTACAGCGTCCGCAAAAGTCTCGTGACGCACAGACGGTTTGCGTTCAAGCGGTCTGGGGACCAAGAGACTTTTGCGGACGCTGTACCAGCCGCCTAACAGCGGCTGCTCGCCTTGATTACCAACCGAATTCTTCGACGAGGCGAGCTTTGCCCCCCTGGAGGGGAACGCGGACGATCAGTTCGGCGCCGGCGCCGGCGGAACGGATTTGCGGTTCGCCCCCTTCGATCTTCACGCGCCAATCGCCGTTGACGCGATACCAGCCGTTGCTGAGCGACTCGATTTTGCTCCCCGCCGCGATGCGGAAGTACAGATCGGTCACCTCTTTCTCGGACGAGAAGCTGAGCGTCCGGCGAATATGCACGGCGTCCTTCTCCGGTTTTGCGTCGGGCACATCTTCGATCGACACGTCGTCGAACGAATAGAGGAACGTGGGCCGATCCTCCTTGTCGAGCTTGTAGCCCTTGAAGCGGGCGCCCTGATCCTTGGCCGATTTGGTCGGCCAGGCCGCCGTGCCGCTTTCCAGTCGCGCGAAGGCGCTTCCGTTCGGCAGCTTGAGGACGCTGTCCCCGAGCGGCGGTTCATAGCCGACGCCGCGGTCGGTCCAGTGCCGGGCCGCGTCGATGAACGCACCCTGCCAAACCATGGCAAGCCGCAGGTCATTCGCATCGAAGGCGAGGTTGGCCTTTTCAGGGAAGCCGACGCCGATGGCGCGGGCCCCTGCCCCTTCGATGAAGTTGCGGTAAATGATCGCGGAGCTGACCGGCGTCAGCGGGATCGATGCCTTGTTCATGCCGACCGGAATCGCGGCCGACCCGCCATCCGAAAGGTACTGCCAGATCGCATCGATCTGCGTGATCGCTTTGCCGTCGAGGACGTTGGTCAGGAACACCTCTCCCTTTGGCCAAGCGGACGGCATGCGGGTGCCGGGGCGAATCTTCTGCGGATCGAGCAGATAAGCATGGAACCAGTCGCGCGTCACGCGCTGGGCCATGACCGCCATGTCGATGCCCTGCGTGCCTTCCGCCTTCTTGCCGGCGAACGTATGGCACTTGATGCAGCCGAACGCCTGGGCGCCGACCAGATGGCGACCTCCCGCCTTCACCTTCGGCATCGCCAGCGTGTGATCGACCTTCGGCGTCGCCTCGATCGTGTCGATGGCGCGGAAGTCCTTCGACAGGTGCCCGACATTGGCGGCCCCGAATCGCGGCATGCGGACGAGCATGTAGGTGCGATCGCGAACGCCCTTGTCGAGTATCTTGTCGAGGTAGGTCGGATTCATCTTGGCGCCCACGCCGTCGAGCACGGGAGGCAGGCGGGCCTCGTCGCCCATCTCCGGCTGCGTCGTCACGAACTGCTTGTTCATCGCGTCTTCGACGCCGCCGATCTTGTCGCGGACATGGCACGCGACGCAGTTGAACACAGCCATCGTGCGAGCGATCGATTCCTTTTCGCTCGCGGGCTTCGCGGATGCATTCGCCTTGATCGCCGCGGCGAGCGATGCCTTCTGCTGACCGCTAAGGCCAAAGAACGGAATGCCCTTGGCCGGTTCGTTCGCGAGGCAGCCGCCTTCGGTCTTCAGCTTGGCCAACGGCGTCGCGGGCTTCGCCTTGTCGGCATCTTTGCCGGTGTGGCAGTTGACGCAGCCGAGCGTGCCGAACTGCGACTTGCCCTTGGCGACCAGCTTGCTGTCGAGCGGATAATTCTCTTCGTCGGCCTTGGCGACCGGAGCCTGGACGGGAGTTTTGTTGTTCAGCCCCTCTTCGCTGGCGGCCACCCAGTTCGAGAAATCCTGACGCGAAACCGTCGGGCCTTCCCACTCGATTTCGAGTTCGTCCTCGCCGGCACCCTGGAAGTACTGCACTTCGACCTTGTGCACGCCCTTCTTGAGCTTGATGGAGCCGGACTTGGACGTCTTCGGATGCACGCCATCGTTGTTGACGACGGTCTTGCCGTCCACGATCAGCTTGCTGCCATCGTCGCTGGCGGTGTGGAACGCGTATTCGCCGTCTTGCTCGGCCTGGAACACGCCGGTGAACACCATGCCGTAGTTGCTGCGCGAAGGCGAGGTTCCGAGGTCGAACGCTTGACCGACGCCGGTCTTCTTCGCTTTGACCTTCGAGAAGTCAGGCAGGTTTTGGCCGAAATCGCCTTCGTAGTAGGAGAAGTTGGTCGTCCCCTTCGTCTTGGGAGCAGGCGAACCGGCGAACGGAATGCCTTGCAGCAAATAGTTCGCAACGGCCTTCGCTTCCTTGCCGTCCAGCAGGCCCGGCATGCGGCCCGAGGGACGTGCCTGGTGCGGGTTCTCGAGGAATGCCGCGAGCGTCGCGATGGTGTATTTCGACTTGAGATCGACCTTGGGAGCGTGGGTCGGAATCATCGTGATCATCTTGCCGCTGCCGTCGCGGATGCCATGGCAAACGACGCAGCCGGCCTTCGCGTACAGATCGCCGCCCATGCCGACTTGCTTGCCGTCGGGCCGTTCCTGTTTCGGCGTGCCCGTCGAGGCGAGGTAATGCGTGAGGGCTTCGATCGCGTCTTTGCGTTCCTCCTCGGGCAACCCCGCGAGCACGTTCGGCATCGCGGCGCCCGGCTTCGCGGCGTGCGGGTCGCTGATGAACTTCTTGATGAAGCTCCGCTTCACGCGAGCGCCCACATCCGTCAGCGTCGGGCCCTGCCGTTGCAGAAACGCGGAGCCCCCATCGACCCTATGGCAATTGACGCAGCTTAATTCGGTGAGAAGCAACTGACCGCCGGCGGCCGCATCGGCTTTCTCGTCGGCAAAGAGACGCTCGTAGCCGGAGAGAACCGGATGCGGCGTCGTTTTCGGCTGGGCCTGGAGAGGGGAAACGGCGACGAACGCCAATCCCATCGCCGCCCAGAGGAGGCGAGAACCACGCATGGAGAACCTCGAGAGGGAAATCGAAAAGCCAAGGCAGGATCGAGCATTGCCGGACCGGGCAGTCCGGAATTCAGTCGATGAGCGGATGATAAGGGGGCGTGAAGTCGCATGCAAGCGGCAAAAGCATGCCTCGCTTGCGGGACTGCGGCTTATTTTTCGGAAGGACGGACGGACAGCCCGCGAACGCTGAAGGCGTTCCCCAGCAATGCCCAGAGTTGGAGACCAACGGGAGCCAACCCTGGGAATAGGCCATCCCATCCAATCGAACTCTGAAAGAGTTCCCCAGGACGCTTGGCGTTATTAGGTGGAGGTTACCGAAAGCACGAGGCGCCCTGGCGAGTTCTTTCAGAGTTCTCGTCCCTCGGTGGCGTCGTAGCCCAGGGTTGGCTCCCGATGGCCGCCAACCCTGGGCTTTGCTGGAGAACGCTTTCAGCGTTCGCAGCCCGTCCGCCCAAATATTCTTGCCGCACCCTGCGGGCTATCGCTTGTTGACGTGAACGCTAAGCCGCAAGCGGGGGGATGAGGGCACTTCAAAATCACAATCTTTTTACTCGAACGACAAACTCTCCGCCTTCATCGCCATCGCCAGGCCAATGAAGGCCGGCGTGAGCGCCACGCAGGATGCGATCAACACAAATCGCCACGTCGAGCGGCGTTCGCCCGGCGCCAGCAGGGTGAACACCAGCACCAACGGCGCGAGGCCGATCAATGCGAATGCGGTGGGCGGAATTTCGCTGTAAGTGTCGTGCATCGCCGTCAGCATGAGCGACGGCAAACCAATCGCGAGCACCGGCGCGGCGGCGCTGGAATCCGCTTTCGTGAACCACGCAGCAACGGCCAAGCCGAACCAACCGCCGGCGGCGATCATCGCGGCATCCGTGATGCGGGCGGAGTGTGCATGGAGAACGACCATGCCGCCGAGGACAAAGAGCATCGATGCCAGCGCGGGCAGCCATCCGCCCGGCGACGACTTGCCCAGGCGGTCGAGCGTCTGCCAACCGATCGCGAAGACGCCCGCCAGGGTTGGCCACAGCCAACCGTAGTCATGACGCATGCCGCGCGGCGTCAACAGGTACGCGACGGCCGCCGACACGCCCGTGCGAAAGATGGCCGCCAAGTCCGGAGGCAGACTCGGCCAACGCACCGTAAGCCCGACGATGGTCGATGCCGCAACCGCCCACGGCAACCAGTAACGTGCGGAAGGAGGCGGAGCCTGCCCTTCCGCGGAGCCGACGAACGACACCCGCAATGCGTTCCACCACGAAGACAACGTCAGCGACGTTTCCGAATCGAGCCGAAACGCGACCGCATGCTGAAAGTAGTTGCCGACCCAGAACGCAACCAGGATGCCTGCGACAGCGCCGACGTCCGTCCCCACTTGCGGCAGAAATGCCTTTGCCATCAGTAAGAACGCAGCCGCTACGATCGCGGGAGCAAGCACATCGTAAAGGAGCACCGGCATCACAAGTTCAAGCGGCGGCAGCGGCGGCATGACTAGACTCCTGCGGGAAACGGTCCTTCGCCTACCAACATATAGTCGGCCGGTGCTCCCAACCTTTCACGCGCTGCCCCCGCTTTAGCGTTTTGCGACCGTCATTCTCCCCTCTCCCTTTGGGAGAGGGGCCGGGGGTGAGGGCGTGCGACGTGGCGTTGCGCGAGAAAAGGCACCCTCACCCCAACCCTCTCCCAAAGGGAGAGGGAGCGGAGATTATTCCCCCCGCTCGGGTATCGCGGATTGCCCCCAATTTCTCTTTCGTCACGCCGCGAAATCTTCTATCCTCACCCCATCCCGCCGGTTAGCTGCCCACGAGACTCTCCATCATGCATGCCGATTTCGGTCCCTCTGCGCCGCCGACTTCCAGCGACACTCCCTGGTACAAGACGCTGACGCGGTATCACTGGTTCGTCCTCGCCGTCTCCGCGTTGGGCTGGATGTTCGACTGCCTCGATCAGCAACTCTTCGTACTTGCTCGCCCCGCCGCGATGCGCGAGTTGGTGACCGAAAAGAACACCGACGTGAGCGGCCCCACCGACGACCCGCAAAAAAACCTCGAAATTCAGCGCCGCCGCGGCGGCGATTTCGCCACCTCCTTCTTCATCGCGGGCTGGGCAGTCGGCGGACTCTTCTTCGGCATGCTCGGCGACCGCTGGGGCCGGGCGAAGACGATGATGCTCACGATTCTCCTCTACTCCGCCTTCACCGGCCTTAGCGCCATGTCGGTCGGCTTCTACGATTTTTCACTGTACCGCTTTCTAACAGGCCTGGGAGTAGGCGGCGAATTCGCCGTCGGGGTGGCCCTGGTGGCCGAAGTCATGCCGTCCAATGCTCGCCCCTACGCGCTCGGCTTGCTGCAATCGCTCTCCGCCGTCGGCAACATCTCGGCCGCGTTCATCAACCTGGGATTGGGCATCGCCGAAGAGGAAGGCCTCGTCGCCAGTCCGTGGCGCATCATGTTCACCATCGGCGCCCTCCCTGCCCTGCTCGCGCTGGTCATCCGTTCGAAACTCAAGGAACCCGAGCAGTGGAAACAGGCAACGCAAGAGGGAGGGGCGAACAAGCAACTCGGCTCCTATCGCGAACTGTTCAGCCAGCCCACCTGGCGAAAACATGCGATCCTCGGCCTCATCCTCGGCTGCGCGGGGATCATCGGACTTTGGTCCGTGGGCTTCTTTACCCCGGACCTCATCCGCACGGTGCAACGGAAAGGCATCTCGCAGGAGGTGTATGCGACCAAGGGGAAAGAGGCGACCGACGCCGGCCAGTTGGAAATGGCCGCATCATGGAAACAGATTGCCGACACGGAAAACGAAGGGGCAAGGTTGCCCCTCGAACTGGAAAAACTGCGGCAAGCGGAGGCCGAGAAGATCGTCAATGGCCGGTTGTCGCGGTGGTCGAGCTATACCTCGCTGATGATCAATCTGGGTGCGTTCTTGGGCATGTACGGCTTCGGGCTGATGGCACAGCGGATCGGACGCAAGCCGTCGTTTTATATCGCCCTGACTGCGGCGTTCGTAAGCACCGCGTCCGTCTTCTGGTTCCTGCGCGATTTCTGGCAGATCTTCGTGATGGTCCCCATCATGGGCTTCTGCCAACTCTCGCTCTTCGCGGGTTACGCCATTTACTTCCCCGAACTTTTCCCGACGCGACTGCGGTCGACGGGAACCAGCTTCTGCTACAACGTGGGACGATTCGTCGCCGCCATCGGACCGCTGGTGAAAGCATGGCTCGAGCATCTCTTCGCCGATACGCCAGAGCCGTTGCGCTACGCGGGCGTCACGATGTGCCTCGTTTTCCTCGTCGGATTCTTCGTGCTGCCCTTCCTGCCCGAAACGAAAGGCCGCCCGCTGCCCGACGACGACGGCCTTCGCGAAGTCGGCTCCGACGCGGCATCCGCAACCGCGTTCCGCGCGGGCGAACCTATCGCGATCCGCGCCGGCGAGCTGTTGCATTAAGGCGAGCAGCGCCTGCATTTCTCCCCTCTCCCTCCGGGAGAGGGGCCGGGGGTGAGGGCGTGCGACGTGGCGTTACGCGAGAAAAGGCACCCTCACCCCAACCCTCTCCCGGAGGGAGAGGGAGGTAGACTAGTTCCTGCCGCTCGCCTAAGAGTCGTTGAAGCGAGAGGCAGAAGACCATCGCTTCCTCTTCCGAACCGAAAAGAGCCGCGCGCGAAGTAAGCGGCTGGTTGAACTTCCTTCCGCTTACTTCGTGCGCGGCTCTTATCGCACCACCCCCGAGGCAAGTGCTGGCGTTACGCCGTTTTACCGCGAGCCGTGCGGCGAGACTTCTTGCCGGGCGGTTTCGCATTCTCGGCCGATTTCGATTTGCGCGTCCGCTCCAGACTCTGCTTGAGCGCATCCATCAAATTGATCACGGCAGGGGCTTCGTCTTCGAGCACCGGCGACGTCTTTTTGCCGGCAGTCTTCGATTCGATCAGTTGCTTCACTCGCACTTCGTAGTCGTCGTGATAGCGATGCAAATCGAGCGATTTCTCGCTCGTTGCCTGGATCAAGCTTTCCGCGAGGTGCAACTCGTTGGCCGGCACTTCCGTCTCCGGCACCTGATCCTCGAACTCGCTCGGCAACTTCATCTCGTCCTCGTAGTTGAGGAACGACACCATCAGCAGCCGGCCCAAGGGACGCACGACGACGAGGTGTTCCTTCCCCGTCATCACCATCTCCGCCACGCCGTACTGCCCATGCTCCAGCATCGCCCTCTGCACGACGGCGTATGATTTTTGTGCAAGCTTCCCATCCGGCAGTAGGTAGTAATTGCGCCCCGAGAAGAGCATCGGATCAACGCTTTCGGGATTCACGAAGCTATCGATCGAGATCGCCTTGTCCCCATCCGATTTGAGATCGGCGAGTTCCTTCTTGTCCAACATCACATACTCGCCCTTCGAGACCTCGTAGCCGGGGACGATCTCGTCGTTGGGCACTTCGCCATGGACCGGGCAGGTTTTCTTGTAGCGAATCCGGCTATTGCATTTCGCATGGATCTGGTTGAACGCCACGCCGCCCGTTGCGGATGCGGCCGCAGTGTATGCCTTCACGGGGATCGACACGAGATTGATCTTGAGAACTCCATCCCAACTTGGACGAGCAGCCATTCGGAAACCTCCCGCATCCGCCCCGGTTCCGGTCGGCAACGAATGACGAAGACGATGAGGGCCGCGCAGACGGCGAAGAAGCCGCGACTGCGGGCGAGCCGACAACGATCCTTGAGTCGGGAAAGAGAAAAATGCGCTGGCCGAGAGGGGATTGGCAAAGCCTATGCCGCGTGCCGAAAGCGGTCGTCAGCTGACGTATTTTCTTCCGGACAGGATGCAGCTGACGCAAGAAGCGGTGGACAGGCGTTGTCGGGCGTGATCTTTGGAGGGCCCATGAGCAACCAGTTGCCGGACCGAGCGGTGCAGCGTGGTGATGTTTCTCCAAGCCCCAGGGTAAGCGCAGCGTACCCTGGGGATCAGTCCGCGGATCGATCCCCAACGTGCGCAGCGCTTACATTGGGGCTTGGTGTCCGACATGAAAGAGAGGGTTCGCCACGCAATCTATTGCTCGTCCGCCGCTTTCTTCAGCGGGACCACAAGCCCCGCGATCACGGTCCGCTTGGAATCGCGATTCACGGCCGGCGCCGCTTGGACATTGATCCCGCGGACATCCGCCATCGCGACGGCGCAGTCCGTTTCGGTCATCGAATCGATGAGCCACATCCAGTGGCGTTCGGCGACTTCGCCGTGATCATGAAAGCGATGGTCGCGATTCTTCTCGCAGAGGAAGCGTTGCAGGATCAGATACTCGGGCGAGGTCAGCCCCTGCCAGCCGCGGGCATGGAAATATTCGCCGATCTGCCGGGCCGTCTTGCCGCGAGCGCTGGGATGGGGGTCGGGGTTGTAGAGATAAAGGTACGGCCCTACGTTTCGCGCGCCCAAATCCTCGGTACGCTGGAGCAGTTTGCCGTTCGGCTCCTTCACCATCCCGTCGGCGATGAAGGGTTCGCGGTATTGCTGATTGTCGGGAATGCCGGAGGCGGGTTTGCGGGCCATTGTTTCGATGATGCGATCGAGATGCTCCATCTGCCGGCGAAACCGCGGAAAAACGAATGCGGCCGAGAAACCTTCGCGCTCCGCCATCGGCAGAAGCCGGGCGGATTCGTCCCGGATCGTTGCCGATTTGGGGATTCCCTTGGACAGTTCAAGCAAATCGTGATCGCGATAAAAGCGACGGCATTCGCGAACCAACGCGTCCAGGTCGAGCATGCGGCACCGGAAGGAAGGGGATGTCGCCGATAATATAGAGGCATATGGCGTCCTCGCGTCCCCCCTGGATTTGGCCGACCGCGGCTTACGTGCACATCCCCTTCTGTGCGTTCCGCTGCGGCTACTGCGACTTCGCGATCGCCGTCGGCAAGGACGATCGGCAGGACGAATATCTCCGCGCGCTTGAAGCCGAATTGACGCGCCTCGGTTCGCCGCAACGAATCCAAACGCTCTCCCTCGGCGGCGGCACGCCCACGCATCTCTCGGCCGATTGGCTCGACCGCTTGCTGATTCTTCTCTCGCGCTGGCTGATTGTCGAACCCGGCGGCGAGTTCTCCATCGAAGCGAATCCCGCGAATCTCGACGACGAGAAGATCCGCGTCCTCGCCGACCATGGAGTGACCCGGGTCAGCCTCGGCAGCCAGTCGTTCGATCGCAATGTGCTTCGTGTCCTTGACCGCGACCATGCGCCGGAAGATGTGCCGCGCGCCGTCGAGCGAGTTCGACGTCGCATTGCAACGATCTCGCTCGATCTGATCTTCGGCGCCCCAGGCCAGACGCTGGAGCAATGGCGAGCCGACCTTCGGCAAGCGCGATCCCTCGAGCCGCAGCATCTCTCGACCTACGGGCTCACCTACGAGACAGGCACCCCGCTTTGGAAACGAGCGGAGCGAGGCGAGGTGAACCCGCTCAGCGAAGACGACGAACTGAGCATGTACGAGACCGCGATCGACATGCTTGGAGAAGCCGGTTTCGAGCACTACGAGATTTCCAACTTCGCCAAGCCCGGCTATCGCTCGCGGCACAACTCCGTCTACTGGGCGAATCACGCCCACTTCGGCCTCGGCATGGGCGCCGCGAAGTATGCGGAAGGCGTTCGCAGCCTCAACGTGCGGTCGTTGGAAGGTTACCTGACCCGTGCGCTCAGCGGACAGCCGACTGAGTTTCAATCGGAAACACTGCCTCCGCACGAACGAGCGCTGGAGACGATTGGCCAAAATCTGCGTCGAGCGGAAGGCGTGGTGCACAGCGAGTTTCAAGAGCAGACCGGCTTCGACCTCCAGACGCTTGTCGGCCCCGCCATCGCGCGTCATGTCGGGTGGGGAACGCTCGAAGCAGATGATGATGCCGGCGTGCGTCTGACGCGCCGCGGAAGATGCGTGGCGGATTCGGTGATCCAAGATTTTTGGAAGCCCCCTGCTGAGCGGGCGACGTGATCAAGGTCGGCCGCCGCCTTTTCTCTCCCGATCGACGGTTCATGTCGCCGACAGCTTGGGCATGCTGGCCGCGGTTTTTTCTTCGCTCGCCGTCTGGGCTGCAATGACAGGCCGCCATCCGCAAAGCTGCTCGCGCGTTTCGATCAACGACATGGAAACCCAATCCGCCCCCGCTTCCTTGAGCAAGTCGCGGTTGTGCTCGGCGTTGTCGCTCGTGCCCCACCGGCCCACGATGATCTTCACATCGGGATGGCGAGCCTTGAGACGCTTGCACAGATAGCGAGTATGCGAAAGCCCGCCGGGCGGAAGGCTCGCGATGCAAATAAGGCTCGGCTTCGTTTCTTCCGCACGCTCGATGAGTTCGGAAGACAGCGACTCCAGGGGCATGATTTCCATGTCCCAGCGATCCGTCGGCAACAGTTGCCGGAGCATGCCCAGGGCCATGTGATCGCTGCGATCCCGAGCCGCGCAGGCCAGGAATTTCGCCCGCTCGATGCCGGCCTGCTGCGATGGATCGCAGCGTGCGGAACCATCCGGATTCGTCGTGCTGGCGACGACCATCGTCTGCGTGCTCAAATCGGTGAGCACGTCGTCCACGACTTGAAGGAGAAACGTCTCGTCGTCTTCGCTGATGTAATCGCGTTCGCGATCGCGCTTCGCATAAGACATCGCGGGAATCAGCAACTCGTCGAAAACCTGTTCGCCGTGATCCAACTTCACGCGATCCAGCACCAGGCCGCTCGCTTCATCAGGGTCTCGAGCAAGGGCCCGCTGGTAGAACCGGACGTCGGCATCCAGCGCGGGCTGATCGCTCATCAGGATGTCGATGAACTGAAGCTGCGGAACATATCGGCCCAACACCACCATGCAAACCGTGAGAGGCGCCGACAGCACGAGACCGATGGGCCCCCAAAGGAACGCCCAAAACGCCGCCGCGACCAGCAACGCCACTTCCGAAACCCCCATGCTTTGGCCGTAAAGCTTAGGCTCCATCACGTTGTTGCTGATCAGTTCGACGACAAGAAACAGCCCCACGACCCCCACGACCGTGCCCCAATGTTCGGCCATCATGACGCTGACGCCGATCGGCAGGACGGCCGCCACCCAGGGGCCGATGTATGGAACATATCGCAGCACCGCGCCTACGAATCCCCACAAGATGGCGTAATCGACTCGCAAGGCCAGCAGTCCGATGGAGATCGCGATGCCGAAGGTGCCGTTGACGATCGCCTGCATCAGCAGGAATTTGCTGATGCGCGTCCCTGCCTCGTCGAGGGCCTTGGTCGTCATCGTCACTTGATTTTTGCCCGCGAGGCGGATGATGCGGTCGCGCAAATCCTCCCGGTTCAACAGCATGAAAACGACCAGAATGAAGGCGAGCGCGAACTGCGCAAGCCCTTCCAAGACCGTACCCGCGATACCAGGGATGCCGCTCATCCAACTAGGAACTGCGGATTGCACTTCGACCGGAGCCCGGGGGGCTTCGGGAGTTTCCGTTTTTCCGTCTTTCTTCACCTCCGGCGTCAATTCCCTGGTGATTTCCTGTTTGAATTTGTCGATCTCCGAACTGGTGCTCACCAGGCTGCGCACCGAGCGGATTTTCGCCTTGATGTTCTCCGTGTGTTTCGGCAATTCGCCCGCCAGGCCGGCGATTTGCCAAGTCAGCAGCCAGATCATGCCGACTACAAGCAGTCCTGCCGCGGCGACCACGGCGAGCACGGAGAACACTCGCGCCAGCCCGCGTTTTTGCAGCCACAAGACGACCGGATTGAGCATGAAGGTCAGAAAGATGGCGAGAGCAACAGGGATGAAGACTGCCTGTGCCCAGTACATCGCCCCAATCGTCAGCGCCCCGACGACGGAACCGGCGAGGACGACGATCGCACGTTGCCAATTCGGATGGGCAGCTTGCACGGCCATGGAAAGCGCTCAATGTGCGGTAGAAGATGGAAACAAGAAACCGAGAACATGGGGCAGGAACGGGAGCAGGAAAGAGCCATAAGCCTTAGCATGTAAAGCCTGCGCTCCTTCCGATTCCCGTTCACGCCTCATTTCTCGGTTGATAGGCCATTTGTCGGTGAACGCCATTCGCTACTTGCCCGCGTCTTTCACTTTTTCGCCGGCGTTCTTCATCGCTTGCCCAGCGCTTTGAGCCGCGTCTTTCGCCTTCTCGCCGACCTTCTCGGCTCCGCGCTTGGCAGCGTCGGCGCCTTGTTCGACCTTTTCCTTCGCTTTGTCCTTGATGTCTTCAATCGCCATGACGGACCTCCGGTTCGTGCCAGCAACAGACGGTAAAAACATTTATGGGATCTGGGTGCGTCAAACGCCCCAGGTTACTCAGGGATCAGTTCCACGCCGGATTCGCAACAGCTCGCTGTGCTTCGGCGTGCCTCCGATAAATGCACCTGGCGTGCCGAAAATTCGCCGCGAATGAAGATGCGGAAGCCGCCCTTGGCGAAATCGCGGAAAGTCCGGCTGTGCTGGGCAGTTGAATCTTGGAACCTGCTCGCCTATAGTGGGTGGGATGGGAATTGAACTTCCCATTCCTGACGCCCGCAGGAGTTCGTCCCCATGTCGACGTCTGCACTTGCCGCCATGCCTACACCCGTGCCCGTTTCGCACCCTTCTCAGGTTGTTGCACCCACCAAACGCCGCGTGCTTTTGGCGGAAGACAACGACATGTCGCGCCAGCAGCTTCAGCAGTTGCTGCAAGCGCAGGGGCTGCATGTGGAGACTGTGGGGAACGGCAAGGAAGCATTGGAGGCCGTTCTCTCACGCCCCTATAGCGTCGTTGTCACGGATCTGAAAATGCCGCACCTTAGCGGTATGGAATTGCTGCAAGAGATTCAGAAGCGACGCCTTCCGGTCGCCGTCATCGTGACGACCGGTTTCGGCAACATCGGCGACGCCGTCCAGGCGATGCGGCTTGGCGCCACCGATTTCCTCACCAAGCCCGTTGATTTCGAGTATCTGCGTCTCGTCGTCTCTCGCGCTCTGCGCGAACGCGAGATGCTGGATGAACTGTCCGCCCTTCGCGAACAGCTTCACGAACGTTTTTCGTTCCATCAGGTGCTGAGCAAGAACCCCGGAATGCACGGGATCTTCGAGCTGATCGGACACGTAGGCCAAACTTCCACGACAGTCCTGATCGAAGGCGAAACGGGCACCGGCAAGGAAATGATCGCCCGAGCGATCCATCAAGCGTCCGCAAAGCGAAGCGGGCCGCTGGTGGCCGTCAACTGCGCCGCGCTGCCCGAAAACCTGCTCGAAAGCGAGCTGTTCGGCCATGAGAAGGGCGCCTTCACCAGCGCCATCAGCCAGCGCAAAGGCCGATTCGAACTGGCTGACGGCGGCACGATCTTCCTCGATGAAGTCGGCGATGTGCCCGCGTCGATGCAAGCGAAACTGCTTCGCGTGCTTCAAGAGCGAACCTTCGAACGCGTCGGCGGAGCCGAGAGCATCGAGGTCGACGTCCGCGTCATCGCGGCCACGAATCGCGACCTCAAGCAGTTGGTCAAGGAAGGGAAGTTCCGCGAAGACCTCTACTATCGCTTGAACGTGGTGAAGATCGATCTGCCGCCTCTGCGGGACCGCCAGGAAGATATCCCGCTGCTGGCTCAACATTTTGCGGCGAAGTATACCCGTCAGGGGACGCCTGTCGTACTGATCGCGCCCGAGGCGATGGACATCCTCGTCAACTTCCGGTGGCCCGGCAACATTCGCCAACTTGAGAACGCCATCGAACGGGCATGCGTGACTGCTCGCGACGGCACCGTGAAGCCGGAAAACCTGCCGCCCGAAGTGACGCAGCCTACTCGAGCCAAGTCGTCGCTCCCCGTCGATCTCGCCCGCCCGCTTGCCGAGCAACTGGAAGAGATCATCGCCGCCTTCGAGGAACGCTACCTCCGCAAAGCCCTCCGAAAGACCCGCGGCAACGTCGGGCGATGCGCGAAAATCAGCGGCCTCTCGCGCCGCAGCATCACGGACAAGCTCGGCAAGTACAAGATCGATCGCACCGAGTTCAAGAACCGCTGACGTTCCTTGGAGCAAGAGCATTCTCCAGTGGGAACCTGCATCCGGCACTTGCTTGCGCAAGAGCCGCGCACGCAGTAAGCGGTTCGGCGAGTCGTCATGCGTAACCGCTTAGAGCCTATCCGGAAAACCCCATTTTTCCGTATATGATGAACGCAAAGCTCATGTGCAGCATAGCGATGTAG
>JAIEPT010000207.1 GCA_019748295.1 Gemmataceae bacterium
CTAGCCTTGCGGTTCGGGCCATCACCGCCCGCAGAGGATTTGCACCTCCTGAGACACAACATGCCTGGCGCACAAGAAAAGCCCCGGCATATTGCCGGGGCCTCTGTTTAGTCGAACGCCCTGGTTTCGTTACTTCTCTTCGAGCACGCCCGAAGGGGGCTGCGAGACGAAGCGCTGGATGCGATACGTGTTCATGTTCGCGTCGAGCCACTGCTGAGCGGCCTGGTGCGTCTGCGCGGGAGTGTCCCCGCCTGGACGGAACCCGTCCTTCTCGGTGAGGCCGAGTTGGAACAACACGTTCATCGGATGCGTTTGGTTGAATCGACCCGGCTGCTGGTTCCAATCCGCATCGCGAAGGGCTTTGAGAATCAGCTTGCTGGTCTCGGCATCCACCGGTTCCTGCTTTGGGTTCGGGCCGGTTGGGCTGCGGAAGGACGTCACGATCAGAGACGCGGCTTGCAGCTTCTCCTGAGCCGTCCCCTTCGAGAGTGCTTCCTTCGGCTGCTGAAGGATGTGAACGCTGACCTTGGCGTCCTCCACGTCTTTCTTGAAGTTCGGCTGCTGCGAGCTGACGAAGTGGTAGAAGATCGGTGCGTATTGGAACTTCGCCTGCGGGTGCTGTTGCAGCATGAACAGGCCTTCCTGGCCGACCTGGAATTGCGGTCCGCGGTACGGCCCGCTGCTCAATTGGGGCACGCCGGGGCGCGGCTGCTGCGGAATCATGAAGCCGACGCGGATCTGTTGCTTGGCCTTGGCGCCCTTGATCCCTTCGGACACCTGAACGACGGCGATGCGCCACGTCTGCTTGTTGTCGCCGTCGCCGATCTCGACGTCCTGATCTTCCAAGGCGGCCACGCGGCCGACCGCGATGGTCTGCATTCCCGCGAATTTCTGCGGGCCGGGCGGCTGCGCCACGACCAGGGCGCGGGCGGAACTAACCTGCGTCAAACACAGCAAGACGCTTAGCGCGATCCACGAACGCATGCGAATCATGAACTCACTCCCAAGGAGAAACAACGGTGCGTGTCAGTAGGACGACGCCGAACGACGGAAAGTTTGGATTTCGTCAGATTTTGCCGGACGGCTCGGTCCACTCCCTGCCGGGGGCGATGGCGACATAGGGAAGGCCGAGCATTCGCTTGATGCCGGCCCACTCGCCCATGTCGTTCCCCTCGAAGAGATGACCAATCCACTGAAGCACATAGCCGGCGACGAATGCAGCGAGCGCCCAGGGCCAGCCGACGAAAAAGAAGAGGATCAACCCCGCGAGAGACAGAGGGATGCCAATGAGGTGAATCGCGAAGTTGATCGGATGCTGATGGCGTTCGAGCCAATTGCGGAGCGCTCGACGGATCGGCTTGCGGGCGAAAAATCCCTGCCTCGTTTCCATGCTGGTGGCTGCCCTGAGGAGGTTCTCGAGTGAAGGTCGTTGAACAAAAGAAGAGAAGATGTCCTCCGCTTGCGGCTTAGCGTTCGGAGAAAGCCCTGAGATCGCTTAAGCCGCAAGCGGAAGACGTGGTTGACGCATGCTCTTCGTCGTCACATCACGAAGTTTTTGAATTCGTCATACGTCAATGGAGGCGAGAAGACGCCGCCGATGAGCCATGTCCCCGATTGCGGCGTCACGTGAACGACACGCACCAGTAGGGTCTTGCTGACATTGCGCTGGGCATTGGCGAGCACCACCGCGAGCAACGTGTCGACCTCGACTTTTTGCGTCATCAGCAGTCCGATGCCTTCCATCGACAAGTCGCGAATGCGAACCGGAGGAAAGTTCTCAGCCACGGGCGAAGCGAACGTGCAGGCAGACGTGGCGTTGACAGGCATGCGGTCGGAGGCGCGGCGATCGCGTTCCGTCATGGTGCGACTTCCAGAGAAAGCGTTGGCGATGGCCGACGGCAGCGACGGCCTACCCAGCCATTGTCGCGACCGCGTCCCCTGCAAACAAGCGGCTCTTGCTCCCTCTCCCGCCGGGAGAGGGTTGCCTTTTCACGCGAAACGCCGCGCCGCACGCCCTCGCCCCCGGAGGGAGAGGAGAGAAATGCAAGCGGCGCCCGTCAGTTACTTCGCCCCATCCCCCTTGAAGCGGAAAGCCTCGCCCCCGACGATCTGATCGGAGGTGATCGTCGGGCAGACGAATTTTTCGATGTGATCGACGATCCGCACCGTCCCCTTGAAGTGAGACACATACGGCCACATGGCGGGGTTGTACATCGTGTCGGTCATGTCGCGCATCAGGACGACGTTCTTGCCGTTCTTCGCCAACTGCCGAAGGCCGAACGGGCGACCGAGCACGCACATATTGGTGTGCACGCCGAGGAGAACGACGTTGTTGATGCCGCGGCTTTCAAGCAAGTTCCAGATTTCGACGCCCGAATCGCTGACGGCATCCACGTCGTCGCGAATCTTGAGCACGTCGATCTGGCGCAGCCAGGGCGCCTTGTAGTTGCGGCCCATGGCCGTCAGCTTCGCGTGATGTTCCGCTTCCGCTTTCGGTTCCGAATCGCAGCCGCCATCGGCCTGATCGATCGGGTATTTTTCCTTGTCCTCCGACGGAATCTTGCGGCACCAAACGTCGATTTCCTTCGGCAGATTCGCCGCCTTGGGAGCGTCCTTCGCCCGCTTGCGTGCCGCCGTCTCTTCGTAAGCCTTCATGCAACTGGAAGGGGCATGGATGATGAGCAGGCCCATGCCGCGAGCCTTTTCGAGCACCTTGTTCATCGGCGGAGCAAGTTCCTCGACGCGTTTCACCGCATTGAAGCAGTGATGGGTATCCCACATATCGCAAACGATGATTGCCGACTTTTTGGGATCCCAAGATTCGTTCTTGGTGACGCGCTCATACTTGCTCGCGTCGTCCTGGGCAGCGACCAGACTGCGAAGCTTCAGTTCGAGCTTCGCATCCTGGGCAGCGGCGGGGATCGAGAGGAAAAAGACCAGCGCGAGCGAACTGAGACGGCGGAGCATGGATACACTCGGAAAAGAGAAGAGACCGCTCCATTGGAACATCCGACTCTCCGCCGATCAAGCGCATCTCGGCAGGGCTTGAACGTTCACCGCATTACGGGAACATCCGGGCCGATCTTCGCCTTTTCCTGCCGGACCCAGACGTTGGGCTGTGCTCGGGCGATTAAGGGCACGAAGAATAGAGCGAGCAGCAACTCGAAAAACACTCGACGTGACATGACAGCACCCTCGATCTTGCAGGCTGTGGCGATTTCGGATTCAACGTGCGAGCGGGGAAGCCGCAGTATCGGTGGTCCTTCGCCGGAACGCCAGACGCAACCACGACGAGTTCCTGCGAAAACATTCGTCTCCGGTGATGTGCGTTTTCCGCTTGCGGCTTAGCGAGATCAGGGCTTTCTCCGAGCGTTAAGCCGCAACTTGGCGGGGACCGGGAGGGATAGGCGGGCGAGGCTCCTGCCGAGCCGGTGTTGCAGAAAACCCGCGGTCGCTCGGCATCTGACCCCAATGCGGCGGACCGCGGAAGCATGAAAAGGGGAAAGGGTTTGCCATGGAGGGAGGCGGGTTATCACTCCGTTTCACGCGATTCGGCAAACGCGATTCGGCAGCGAGGCTTATGGTCTGGTATCTGCCCCACTGCAGCGGCCCTCTCGCCCTCGCACGGCGCTCGCTTTCGGCACATGGCCCCGATATAATGCGAGCATCCCACCCGATTGCATGTTTGCCCTGAGTCAGGGAATCTCTCCGATGCGAATGCTTCTCTCCGTGCTTGCGTTGGCCGCCGCGTCGTCGTTGCGGGCGGACGAACCGATTCGCTTCAACCGCGACATTCGCCCGATCCTTTCCGACTACTGCTACTTCTGCCACGGGCCCGATTCCGCACGCCGGAAGGCCGACCTGCGGCTCGATACGCTCGAGGGGCTCTACGAGAAACGCGAAAGCGGGACGACCCTGGTCAAAGGCGATCCCGCCAAAAGCACCCTGTATCAGCGCATGGTGACGCATGAAGCCGACAAGCTGATGCCGCCGCCGAAATCGAACAAGAAACTGACGGACGAACAGAAGAATCTGGTCAAACGCTGGATCGCCGACGGCGCGGCGTGGGAACCGCACTGGTCGTTCGCCATGCCGGCCCGGCCCAAGGCTCCGGAAGTCGAAGCGAAGGCATGGGTCCGCAATCCGATCGATGCGTTCGTCCTGGCCAAGCTCGAGCAGATGAAGCTTGAGCCCGCGAAGGAAGCGGATCGTCGCACGCTGATTCGACGCGTTGCCTTGGATCTGACGGGGCTGCCGCCGAAGGTCGAAGACGTCGAGGCGTTCGTCGCGGATACCGCTCCGGATGCTTACGAAAAGCTGATCGACAAGATGCTCGCTTCGAAGCACTGGGGCGAACATCGCGGCCGCTATTGGCTCGATGCGGCCCGCTACGGCGACACGCACGGCCTGCACTTCGACAACCTCCGCGAAATGTGGCCCTACCGCGATTGGGTCATCTCGGCGTTCAACAAGAACATGCCCTTCGACCAGTTCACCGTGGAGCAGCTCGCCGGCGATTTGCTGCCGAACCCGACGATGGAACAACTGATCGCCACGGGCTTCCATCGCTGCAACATCACGACGAATGAAGGCGGATCGATCGCCGAGGAAGTGCTCGTCAGCTACGCCCGCGATCGCGTGGAGACGACGACGACCGTATGGCTCGGCCTCACCGCGGGATGTGCGCAGTGCCACAATCACAAGTTCGATCCGATCACGTCCAAGGAGTTTTACTCCCTCACGGCCTACTTCAGGAACATTACCCAGGGGGCGATGGATGGCAACATTCCCGACACGCCTCCGACGATTCTCGTGCCGCCGGAGGAAGATCGGCCGCGCTGGCATGCGTTGCAGAATCGGGCGAAGGAACTGAAGGCGATTCTCAACGCGCGCCGCAAGGAAGGCCTCCCCAAATTTCAGGAATGGCTGAAGGCCGGGCATGCAGGCAAACTTGTTGACCCTCTGGAAGGCGCGGCGTTCGACCTCGTATCGCGTGATCCAAAGGCTGCGCCGGCGGCCCGCATCGCGGGGAAGGAATCGCCCCTCACGTTGCCCAAGGGCATCGAGTGGAAGCCGAGCATGCAGCCGGACGTGTTCGGCTTGCACTTCGCCGACAAGCAATCGATCGCATTCCCGGGCGTCGGCGATGTTGAAGCCGATCGGCCCTTCGCACTGTCCTTCTGGCTGCTCGTGCCTCCGGGGGACGGCGTTCACGCGATTGCCACGCATGCCGATGCGAAAGGGCGCGGCTGGAAGCTTTCGTTCGCCAAGGGGAGCCTGAATCTTTCAGTCGTCGGTGATGACGCCAAGTCGGATGCGTTCGCCCGCAACTCGGGCAACGACCGCCTCCCCGCCGGGAAGTGGACTCATGTCGCGGTCGTTTACGACGGCTCGCGGCAGGCAACGGGCGCGCAGTTTTTCGTGGACGGGAAGGGGAAGAGCACCCCGACGCCACGCAGCGGAGCCCGCATCACGGGGTCGATCAAGAACAACAGTCCCTTGACGCTCGGCGGTTCGCTGGGGGGCGGAGGCATCGCCGACCTTCGATTCCTCGAACGTCCGCTCAACACCGAAGAAATCATGATCCTCCGGGATTGGAACGCCAGCCGGCCAGTCCTCGCGAAGAATCCGACGGCTCCGGACGGCAAGGTGATGGGGACGCTTTCGCTGCTCTACTTCAATCGTTTCGATGAAGCCTATCGTGCTGCCGCGAACGAAATGCTTAACGGCGAAGAGGAACTGCGGGAGATCCGAACCCGCAGCGGCATCACGCACATCATGCAGGAACGACCCAACTCGACGCCGACCGCCCGCGTTCTTTTCCGCGGTCAATACGACCAGCCGCGCGAGGAAGTGAAGCCCGCCGTCATCGGCGTCCTCAACGCGCAGCCGAAGGATGCGCCGCTCAATCGCCTCGGCCTCGCGAAGTGGATCGTTTCCGGCGACAATCCGCTGACCGCTCGCGTGGCCGTCAATCGCTTCTGGCAGGAAGTCTTCGGCGCCGGCATCGTGCGGACGACCGAAGATTTCGGCGCCACCGGCGAACCGCCAAGTCATCCCGAGTTGCTCGATTGGCTTGCCGTCGAGTTCCGCGAGTCGGGCTGGGATGTGAAGAAGCTTTTCAAGGTCATTCTGCTGTCGAACACCTATCGTCAAGCCGCGACCACCACGGCCGAAAAACGCGAGAAGGATCCCGCGAACCGCTACCTGTCGCGCGGCCCGCGCTTCCGCATGGAGGCAGAAGTGATTCGCGATTACGCGCTCGCTTCCAGCGGCCTGCTCGCAACCAAGATCGGCGGGCCAAGCGTGAAGCCGTACCAGCCCGAAGGCGTGTGGGAAGCCGTCGGCATCCTCGGCGCCAGCAACTCCCGCGATTATCGCCGCGACAAGGGGGACGGCCTGTATCGCCGCAGCATGTACTGGTTCTGGAAACGCATGGCCCCGCCCGCATCGCTCGAAATCATGAACGCCCCGAGCCGCGAAAGTTGCACGGTGCGTCGCGAACGAACCAATACGGCATTGCAGGCATTGGTGACGATGAACGACGTCCAGTTCGTCGAAGCCGCCCGCTACCTCGCCCAGCAAACCGTCGCCAAGGGGGGCGAGACGCCGGAAGCGAAGCTGCAATTCATGGCGAACCGCATCCTCATCCGCCCTCTGCGGCCCGACGAGGTTGGGACGGTAAAGGAATCGCTCGACCGCTTCCTCGACCATTACCGCAAGAATGGCGAAGAAGCCAAGAAACTGCTCGCCGTCGGCGACTTGCCCGCGGAGGCGACCATGGATGCCCCCACGCTTGCCGCATGGACAATGGTGGCGAACCAGTTGTTCAACCTGGATGAAGTGCTGAATAAGTAGGCGAAGTCCGGCGAGCAGCCGGCGAGCAGCCGGCGAGCAGCCGGCGAGCAGCCGCTGTTAGGCGGCTGATACGTCATGCGTAAGAGTCTCGTAATCTACTTCCGCAGTTGTGCTTGATCGACCGTAGTGCGTCACGAGACTTGCAAGGTCTCACGACCAGCCGCCTAACAGCGGCTGCTCGCCAGGAGAAGCCAATGGACCGCATCTGGTTCCTGACTTGGCATACGTACGGGACCTGGTTACCCGGCGACCGCCGCGGATATGTGGATCCGTTCGTCACGCCAGACGGCGAGCGAGTAATACTGAATGCTCCGCGAACGGAGGCAGCCTGGGATAATCCCCGGCTTCACCAGCACGCGAAGTCGATCATGAAGGGAGATCCGATCCTTCTGAAGCGGGCGATGGCGGACCAACTCGCTGAGCAGTTCCACGAAACTGCGGGGTATCGCGGATGGAAAATTCTGGGATTCGCCGTCATTCGTTCGCATGTTCATATGGTCGTAGGCGTGCCTGGCGATCCGGATCCTGACAAGATCCTTGGCGACTTCAAAGCGTATGGCAGCAGGAAGCTGAATGGCATTCACGGCAAACCCGCGAACGGGACGTGGTGGGTCGACTCAGGATCGACGCGGAAGCTGAAAGGCGAAGCAGCGGTGATCGCGACGCTACGGTATGTTTGCTGGGAGCAAGAGAATCCGCTGCTGGTATGGATCGATCCCGAATGGAAACTGCTATTAGGCGAACAACCGTCGGCGAGCAGCCGCTGTTAGGCGGCTGGTAACGAGACCTTGCAAGTCTCATGACGCACTACGGTCGACGGAAGACAGTCGCGGAAGCAGAGGACGAGACTTTTACGCGCTACTTACCAGCCGCCTGACAGCGGCTGCTCGCCGACGAGGGATGGATGATGAACGATTTCGCACTAAACATGACGCGGCGGCACTTCTTCGGCCGCGGCTTGAACGTGATGGGAGCGGCCGCCCTTGCTTCGCTGATGGCGGAGGGGAATGGCCTCGCCGCGGAGACGCCGGCGGCGGGCAACACGATTCGGCTGCATCATCCGGCCAAGGCGAAGCATGTCATCTATCTGCACATGGTGGGCGGGCCGCCGCAGATGGATCTCTTCGACTACAAGCCGCAAATGCAGCGCTACTTCAACGTCGATCTGCCGGCCTCGATCCGCGGCAATCAACGGCTCACCACGATGACTTCGGGCCAGGGCCGATTCCCGGTGGCTCCGTCGAAATACAAGTTCCACCGTCGCGGCAAATGCGGCATGTGGATGACGGAACTGCTGCCGAACTTGGGCCAAGTCGCCGACGAGTGCGCCTTCGTTCGCAGCATGCACACCGATGCGATCAACCACGAGCCCGCCATCTGCATGATGCAGACCGGCAACCAAGTCGTGGGTCGGCCGTGCCTTGGATCATGGGCATCCTATGGGCTTGGTTCGCTCAACAACAACCTGCCGACGTTCGTCGTTCTGATCGCTCGCTCCAGCAACACCGAGCAATTCCAGGCGATCTCGTCGCGGCTCTGGTCGTCCGGGTTCATGCCGAGCGAACATGCGGGCACGTCGTTCCGTTCGCAAGGCGATCCGATCCTCTACATCAACAATCCGCCCGGCGTTTCCAGCGAGGTTCGCCGAACGATGCTTGATGGGCTTCGCAAGCTGAATGAGATGAACTACCGCGAAGTCGGCGACAGCGAAACGAACACGCGGATCCAGCAATACGAACTCGCCTTCCGCATGCAGGCGAGCGTTCCCGAATTGACCAACCTCGCCGCCGAGCCCGCGGCCACCTTCACGCTCTACGGCGAGGACGCCCGCAACCCCGGCACGTTTGCCAACTCGGCATTGGTGGCACGCCGACTCGTCGAACGCGGCGTTCGCTTCGTGCAGGTTTACCACAACAACTGGGACACGCACGCCAACGTATCGGGCCGTCTCCCGAGCCAATGCCGTGATGTTGACCGCGCCCTCTACGGGCTGATCACCGACCTCAAGCAACGCGGCATGCTGGATGAAACGCTCATCGTGTGGGGCGGCGAGTTTGGGCGGACGATTTACTCGCAGGGCGGACTATCGCCGGAGAACTATGGCCGGGATCACCACCCGCGCTGCTTCACGATGTGGATGGCGGGCGGCGGAATCAAGGGGGGCGTGATTCACGGCGAGACGGACGACTTCTCCTACAACGTGGTCGCCGACCCGGTTCATGTCCGCGATTTCCACGCGACCATCCTGCACCTTCTCGGCTACAACCAGGATCGCCTGACGTTCCGCTACCAGGGTTTGGACCAACGCCTGACCGGCTTCGAGCATCCCGCCGAAGTGGTCCGGCCGCTCTTGGCGTAAGGCGAGCGGCGCCTGTATTTCTCCTCTCTCCCTCCGGGAGGGGGGCCGGGGGTGAGGGCGTGCGACGTGGCGTTTCGCAAGAAAAGGCGCCCTCACCCCAACCCTCTCCCGAAGGGAGAGGGAGGTAGGCTAGCTCCTGCCGCTCGCGCCGCACGCTGAACTCCCTTGCCCTGGTTTTGGCTGCCGGTTACATTCCAAAGCACGCCCCTGCCTGGAATCGCTCGCCTCGAGCCGATCCCGCCTTCCTTCTTGCCGACAATCTCTCAGGAGTTTCGAATGCGTATTCGTTCGTGCATGGCCGTCGCGTTGATCGCGGCGATGCCGACGTGTTTGTTCGCTCAGGTCAAAACTTCCGACTGGCCCGAATGGCGCGGCCCGCTGCGCGACGGCATCTCCAAAGCGACCGGCTTGCTTCAAGCATGGCCCGAGAAAGGCCCCAAGCTCGTTTGGACCGCCGCCGACGTCAACGGCAAAGTCAACGTAGGGCGCGGCTACGCGTCGATCGTCATCGCCGACGCCAAAATCTTCACGCTCGGCGATCGCGACAACAAGGGACACGTCATCTGTCTCGATGAAGCGACCGGCAAGATTCTGTGGAAAACGCCCTTCACCGAACCTTACGGCGACGGCGGCCCACGCTGCACGCCGACCGTTTCGGGCAATCGCCTCTACGGCCTTTCCGCCCATGGCGATCTCGTCTGCTGCGATACGCAATCGGGCAAGATCGTGTGGCAGAAGAACCTCAAGAAGGACTTCGCGGGCCGAATGATGTCGGGCTGGAACTACAGCGAATCGCCCCTCGTCGACGGCGACCGCGTCATCTGCACTCCGGGCGGCAAAGAAGCGATTCTGGTCGCCCTCGACAAGGAATCGGGTTCGGTCATTTGGAGCACGCAATCTCCGCAGGCGAGCGGAGCCGGGTATGCCAGCCCGATCGTTTCCCACGGCGGCGGCGTGAAGCAGTATCTCACCCTGATGGGTCCGGAATTGGGCCTCGTCAGCGTCGATGCCGCCACCGGCAAGTTCCTCTGGAATTACAAGAAGGTCGCCAACGGCACCGCCAACATCCCGACGCCGATCGTTGCCGGCGACTACGTGTTCGCGTCCACCGCCTACGGCACCGGCTCCGTGCTGCTGCATCTCAAGAAGTCGGACAGCGGCGTGAAGGCCGAAGAGGTCTACTTCCTCAAGGCGAACACGCTGCAGAATCACCATGGCGGCATGGTCATGCTCGGCGACTACATCTACGGCGGCCACAATCACAACGCGGGGTTCCCGTTCTGCCTCGAATGGAAGACGGGCAAAATGGCCTGGGGTCCCGTGCAACCGGCCGGCGGCGGTTCGGCCGCGGTGCTCTACGCGGATGGGCAGTTGTATTTCCGCTACGACGACAACACGATGGCCCTCATCGAGGCGACGCCGAAGGAATACAAGCTGAACGGAACCTTCCAACTTCCGAAAGGCGCCAGCCGTCCGGGGTGGCAGCATCCGGTGATCCACAACAAAAAGCTGTACATCCGGGCCAACGATCAGCTCTACTGTTTCGACATCGCGAAGCAGTAAATCGGGCCGTGCGGGTTCTGTAGGGAACGCCCTCCGTGGCGTTCCGCCGCACTGGACGCGTCCGAGAGTGGAATAACCAATCGGTAGAGGACTCCACCGCTTGCGGCTTAGCGATCCTTTGATCAACCCGGATCGCTACTAAACCGCAAGCGGAAGACCGGGCTAATCCGCGATGTTGACGATCGCCGTGCCGCCGGCGTGTTGAAAGTTCGTCGGCGCGTGGCCGACCGCGGCTTTCATGATATCCCGCTCCAAGGGGGAGGGCCGGCAAAATCCTCGTTTGAGGAACAACGCGCAACTGCAGCATGCGAAATCCGCATAGGCGGAATTACCGTCGTTCCGACGGGTTCGCACAAGACGCCATCCGCTCCGCCCATCTTCTCCAGTCTTCCGGCTTTGATCGAGCGGCGAAATGCGGGATGCAGCTGATGCAGGTAAATCTGCCCGTACCGATTTGCGAAACACGGCGAATTTTGGGCTTCCACCCGGCCTCTTCACTCGCCTTTCGCGGGTTTTTCGCGGCCATCGGTTAGTGACATGCCGCTGTCAAAAAAATGCAACGCAACTCGCGCAATAAGCTGGCGTTAGGGTTGTCGATTGTTTTTTGTTCCTGCCCCTTCCGTCGCTATGATTGGTCCCGTTGCCCTCTCCGTCTCTGAAACAGACGCCGTTTCGATGGCCATGCCTTTGCAGCGGTCAGGGTGATCTGTTAGGATGAACAGAGACAACAAATGTACACAAAGGACTGAGTCATGCACATTCCGCGTCGGTTCACGGCCCAGGGCCAGGATCCTTTCGCGAATATTCCGTTTGCGCCGCGCACTTCCCGCATCGTCAATCCGGACGGCACCGTCGTCTTCGAGATGAAGGACGTGATGGCCCCGGAATCGTGGTCGCAGGTCGCCGTGGATGTGCTGTCGCAGAAGTACTTCCGCAAGGCGGGGGTGCCGAGCCAGGCGGATCGCGTGCAGGAGATGGGCGTGCCGCAATGGCTGCAGCGCTGCCGGCCTGCCGCGCATGCGTCCCTTGGCGGCGAGACCGACTCGCGCCAGGTGTTCCGCCGCCTCGCCGGCTGCTGGACCTATTGGGGTTGGAAAGGCGGCTACTTCTCGAGCGAAGCCGACGCCCAAGCCTTCTACGACGAATCCTGCTACATGCTCGCCAGCCAAATGGCGGCGCCGAACAGCCCGCAGTGGTTCAACACCGGCCTGCACTGGGCTTACGGCATCGAAGGCCCTCCGCAGGGGCACTACTACGTCGATGGCCGCAACGGCGAGATGACGCGGGCGACGAGCGCCTACGAGCGCCCCGCCCCGCACGCCTGCTTCATCCAGTCGATCAATGACGACCTGGTCAACGAAGGCGGCATCATGGACCTTTGGGTCCGCGAAGCCCGTATCTTCAAATACGGCTCGGGCACGGGCTCCAACTTCTCGAACCTCCGCGGCGAGGGCGAACCTCTCTCCGGCGGCGGCAAGTCGAGCGGGCTCATGAGCTGGCTCAAGATCGGCGACCGCGCCGCGGGAGCCATCAAGTCCGGCGGCACCACGCGCCGCGCCGCCAAGATGGTCGTCCTCGATCTCGATCACCCCGACATCGAAGAGTTCATCAACTGGAAGGTCGTCGAAGAGCAGAAGGTCGCTTCGCTCGTCTCCGGCTCCAAGCTGCTCAACCGCAAGCTCAACGCCATCTTCAAGGCGATCCACAGCTGCGACGATGCCGACGTCCGTTTCGACAAAGATCGGAACAAGGCGCTGCGTCGTTCGATCCTCGACGCGCAGAACTGCCTGATCTCGGTCAACTACATCGAGCGCGTGCTGCAGCTGGCTCGCCAGGGCGTCACGTCGATCGAAGTCGCCGAATACGACACGGATTGGACCTCGAAGGCGTATCAGACCGTTTCGGGCCAAAACAGCAACAACTCCGTCCGCGTCACCAACTCCTTCATGGATGCGGTCGAGGAAGACGGCAACTGGAACCTCTACTGGCGGACCGAGAAGGAAAAGGCCCGCAAGGGGGGCCGGCAGCCGAAGCCGAAGAAGTCGCTCAAGGCCCGCGAACTGTGGGACCAGATCGCCAATGCCGCATGGTCGTGCGCCGACCCGGGCATGCAGTTCGATACGACCATCAACGAATGGCACACCTGCCCCGTCGATGGCCGAATCAACGCATCGAACCCGTGCTCGGAATACATGTTCCTCGACGACACGGCTTGCAATCTTGCCTCGCTGAACCTCATCAAGTTCTTCGACTCGAAGACGCAGACCTTCGATGTGGATTCGTATCGCCAGGCGGCTCGCATCTGGACGCTGATTCTCGAAATCTCCGTCTACATGGCCCAATTCCCGAGCCAAAGCGTCGCTCGCAAGTCGTTCGACTTCCGCACGCTCGGTTTGGGTTACGCCAACCTCGGCACCTTGCTGATGGTGCAGGGCATCTCGTACGACTCGCCGGAAGGCCGCAGCTGGTGCGGAGCCGTCACGGCGCTCATGCACAACGCTTCTTACGCCATGTCGGCCGAGATCGCATCGGAGATGGGCCCGTTCGTCCGCTATGAGGCGAACCGCGAGCAAATGCTGCGCGTCATTCGCAATCATCGCCGGGCCACGTACAACGCGCCGCGCGAGCAGTACGAGGGGCTGACGATTCCGCCGGTCGGACTCGACGACCAGACGGCTCCTGAAGCGATCGTGAAGGCGGCCCGCAAGGAAGCCGACCTGATGCTGCAGCTGGGCGAGAAGTTCGGCTTCCGCAATGCTCAGGTCACCTGCATCGCCCCCACGGGAACGATCGCGCTGGTGATGGATTGCGACACGACCGGCGTCGAACCCGACTTCGCTCTGGTGAAGTTCAAGAAACTCGCCGGCGGCGGCTACTTCAAGATCATCAACGCTTCCGTCCCGGTAGCGCTGGCGAAGCTGGGGTACGAGAAAGCCCAGATCGACGATATCGTCCACTACTGCCGCGGCGCCGCGACGCTGGTCGGATGCCCGCATCTCAATCCGCAGAACCTGAAGGCCAAGGGCTTCACCGACGAGTCGATCGTCAAGATCGAATCGCAGCTGGCCGGAGCCTTCGAGGTGTCGTTCGTCCTCAACCGCTGGACGCTCGGCGACGAGCAAATCCAGGCGCTCGGCTTCAGCGAAGAAGTCGCGGCCGCTCCCGGCTTCAACCTTCTGGTCGCCCTCGGCTTCACCCGCGAGCAGATCGCCGAGGCGAATGATTTCGTCTGCGGAACCATGACGATCGAAGGGGCCCCGCACCTCAAGGACGAGCATCTGCCGATCTTCGATTGCGCGAACAAGTGCGGCAAGAAGGGGAAACGATACCTCTCCGCCGAGTCGCACATCCGCATGATGGCCGCCTCGCAGCCGTTCATCAGCGGCGCCATCTCGAAGACGATCAACATGCCGCACTCGGCAACGATCGAAGACGTGAAGGAAGCATACCGCCTCAGCTGGCAGCTCATGCTGAAGGCGAATGCTCTCTATCGCGACGGCTCCAAGCTGAGCCAGCCGCTCAACACGGTCGCCGATTCGGACGATGTGGCCATCTCCGAAGATGATGCCGCCAAGTCGGAACCGGTCCGGATCGCGGAACGCATCGTTCACCGCTACCTGGCTCGCCGTCGCCGCCTGCCGGATCGCCGTGCGGGTTACACGCAGAAAGCCCGCGTCGGCAATCACAAGCTCTACCTCCGCACCGGCGAATACGAAGACGGCACGCTCGGCGAAATCTTCATCGACATGCACAAGGAAGGCGCCGCCTTCCGCAGCATGACGAACTGCTTCGCCATCGCCGTCTCGCTGGGCCTGCAGCACGGCGTGCCGCTTGACGAGTTCGTCGATGCGTTCCTCTTCACCCGTTTCGAACCGAACGGAATCGTGGCGGGGAATCCCTACATCAAGATGAGCACGTCGATCATCGACTACATCTTCCGCGAACTGGCGATCACCTACCTCGCTCGTCACGACCTGGCCCATGTGGCTCCGGAAGACCTTCGCGGCGACGCCATCCACCGCGACGAGGATGAGCCGGCGTTCGACGATGAGGAAGTGGTGCAGGAGCGGATGATCGACCAGATCACCGCCCCCCGCTCGCTCGCCCCGCGCACAGGCCATATCAAGCCCATGACCGAGCCGACCACGACGACCAACGGCGCGTACGCCCACGGCAATGGAACGAACGGCTCGCACAGCCCGAGCAACGGCGTACACGTGAAAGCCGCGCCGGCGTCGGCAAACTCCGCCGTCGAGAAGATCCGTCAGGCCCGCATGAAGGGATACGAAGGCGATCCCTGCTCGGAATGCGGCCAACTGACGCTGGTCCGCAGCGGATCATGCTGCAAATGCGACACCTGCGGCGCCACCTCGGGCTGCAGCTGATCGCGTGAGCGCCCGGGGGCCAGACCAGCCGGCTCCCGGGCTTTTTCATGCGCCTCGCCTACCATGAACGCGTGCATCGCCCAATGCGTCCATGCAGGTCTTCCGCTTGCGGCTTAGCGATCAGACGCCGCGGATCGGTAAGCCGCAAGCGGAAGACCAGCGCGTAATGTTCGCGCTCGCCCTTCGTTCTCCGGAGCGTCCTCATGGTTTTTCTCTCCCGCATCACGACGAAGACCGGCGACCAGGGAGACACTGGACTCGGCGACGGCACACGTGTTCCGAAGGACGATCCGCGCGTGACGGCGTATGGGACCGTCGATGAATTGAATTCGGTGCTGGGTCTGCTGCTTGCCAGCTGTCCCGACCTCGATCCCGCCATTGCCGGCGAGTTGCTCCGTATTCAGAACGACTTGTTCGACGTGGGCGCCGATTTGTGCATGCCGCCGGACGAAAAGGAAGAGCCGGGCACCCGGCTTCGCGTCACGCCGGAGCAGACGAAGGCGCTCGAAGATGCGATGGACCGCGATCAGGAGAAGCAGAAGCCGCTGCGCAGCTTCATCCTGCCGGGCGGCACGCCGGCTTCGGCATGGTGCCATCTTGCCCGCACGGTCTGCCGTCGGGCGGAGCGCGATGTGGTGACATTGGCCCGCGACGAGAAAGTGGGCTCAGAAGTCGTGGTGTACCTCAATCGGCTTTCGGATTACTTATTTGTTCTCGCTCGGCGCTTGAATGGGCACGGCGAACACGATGTACTATGGGTGCCGGGCGGCCAGCGATCGTCGCCGCCCTCTTCGTGAGACCCGCCGATGAACGCCACGTGCGAACGCTGCAGCGCCCTTTTCGAAACGTCGTCGGAACGCCCTTCGCGCTACTGCTCCTCCTGCCGCGAGATGGTGCGGGCGGAAGCGAATGCTTTCAATACGCCGGCCGCTCACGCCATCTCCGATCGCCCCTCGCCAGCCCCTCGCTACCTCGATGATCCTTACGGCGACTACGATGCAAGCGATGTCGAATTGCGACCGATCAAGCCGACGCCCGAGGACCAGCGCCTCGCGGATTCCGGCGGCCGGGGCCTGATCTGGGGCGGCTGGCTCGTCATCTTCTCGACGATTCTCAACAGCGTGCTCGGCTTCTTCAACCTCGCGGAAATCCTGCCGGCGGACCCGAACTTCCAGAACATCCCGGAAGACGTCAAAAATGCCATGTTCATCGGCATGATCGCCGGCATCGGCTGCGTTGCCATGCTCACCTTGATCCCAACGATCTTCATGATTCTCGGCGGGAACGCCTTGCGGCGGTTCTCCTCGCGCGGCCTCGGGATCACCGGCGCAGTCTTCACATTTTTGATGGTCGCCTGGTTCGGGGTTTCGCTGGTCATCGCCATCCTCGGAGTGGCGGTCGGCGACAACGAGGAGTTGCGCCGGCTCTCCACCGCGAGCATCATCCGCGCCGTCATTCTGCATGTGCTCGAAGTCTTTTGCATCGTCTTCTGGACCATCGCGGGGATCCGAGCGCTACGCATCCTGGGCCGTCCGGAAATCGGGCGGATCTTCAACGCCAAAGCTCATGAACGCCTCTACCCCAGCCGCTGACAGCATGGCCCAAGTCGTCGCTCGCCTCGCCCCTTCGCCGACCGGCGCTCAACATGTCGGCAACGCGCGGACCTACTTGCTCGCCTGGCTCTCCGCCCGATCGCAAGGGGGCCGGCTGTTGCTGCGGATCGAAGACATCGATTCGCCCCGCGTGAAAGCGGGGGCGGATCAGGCTATTCTCGATGATTTGCGATGGCTCGGACTCGATTGGGACGGCGAGCCGATCGTGCAGACCACGCGTCTCGCCCACTATCAGTCAGCGCTCGACGAACTGAAGCGGCGGGAACTCGTCTACCCGTGCACCTGCACGCGCGGCGATATCGAACGAGCGGCGAGCGCCCCGCATCTGGATCACGAAGGCCCGACTTATCCGGGGACGTGTTCGCACCGCAAAGCCGAGGATGCCGAAACTCTGGGCGATCGGCCTTACGCGTGGCGGTTGCGAACCGGCGATGAGCCCATTTCATGGGAGGATGGGTTCCTGGGTCCGCAGACGCTGTCGCCGGCGACGGCGGGCGATTTCGTCGTCTGGAAATCGGCAGGAACGCCGGCGTATCAGCTCGCCGTCGTGGTCGACGATGCTGAAGGCGGGGTCACGGAAGTCGTTCGCGGCGACGATCTTGTCTCCTCCACGCCGCGGCAACTGCTTCTCTATCGCCGCCTCGGACGGACGCCGCCGCGGTTCTTTCATGTTCCCCTGGTCGTCGGCACGGATGGCCTCCGTCTTGCCAAACGACATGGCGACACGCGATTGTCAGCCCTACGTCACGCCGGGGTGTCGGCCGAATCGCTGCTCGGCCTGCTTGCATGGTCGTGCGGCTGGCGCGAACGTATCGAACCGATCGCCTTGCGGGACTTATTGCCTCGTTTCCGTTGGGATTCGATGCCGCGCGAACCATTCGTCCTTACCCCGGAGTTGCTGAAAGCCATCGGTTATCCGTAGGGTGTTTCGAGCGGCCTGAGGGAGAGGGTGGCCGTTACGCGTCTCGCGAGAGAGTTGAGCGGAACAGGCGATTGCAAGGGGGGGGCGGAATGGGAATGGGAATGGACCGTCACCAAACGACTTTTCAGCGGGGTTCGCCGAACTGGACGCGCAGCAGCGTCGCCTGGCGATCCGTGCGAATCGGATGGCGGCTGGTGGCGGGCAGGAGCACGCTGTTGCCCGCGGGAAGGGATACGGGCCCAATCGTTGCAGCGCCGCTGAGTGCGATCCAAATGGTGGGGCCGGCGGCTTCCAGCTTGGCGTTCGCTTGCAGCGTGCAGCGGTCGATGGTGAAGCAATCGCAGCGGACGAATCGTTCTTCGCGGATGTCGCCTTCATGGCGGACCAGCGTTGGCGTTACCGGCTCAACGGGGCCGCGCGACCAGTCGATCGATGCGAGGGCTTCACGGATGTGAAGTTGGCGTGGCTTGCCGTCGGAGCCGACGCGGTTCCAGTCGTAAAGTCGAAATGTCGCATCCGATGCTTGCTGCACCTCCGCCATCACGACGCCGCCGCCGACCGCGTGAACGGTGCCCGCGGGCAGGAAAATGCACTGGCCGACCTGGGGCGTAAAGCTGTGCAATGCCGCTTCGAGCGTTCCCGCCGCCAAGCGCGTTTCGACTTCGGCACGGGCCACGCCGGGTTCGAAGCCGGCATAGATTTTCGAGCCGGGCTCCGCATGGAGGATGACCCAGGCCTCCGTTTTGCCGTTGCATTCGCTTGAAAGCGTCGGCGCGAGCGCATCATTGGGATGCACCTGAATCGAAAGCAATTCGCGGCAATCGAGCAGCTTGATCAAGAGCGGAAAAGGGCGCGCTGCGGAGAAACCGAAGATGTCTTGCGGATGCGATTCGCACAGCTCGTTGAGCGTTTTGCCCTGGTGCAACCCTTGGGCGACGCGGCTGACATGCACGGGATGCGGGCTGATCTCCCACGATTCGCCGAAATGGCCGGTCGGAGGCAGCGGCTTGGCGAACAAATCGCCCAGCTTGCGGCCGCCCCAGGGTGTGGGACGGAGATACGGCTCGAAGACCAGCGGCTCCATCGTCCCCGCCTCGTCGCCTCGCTTCTCCCGTTTGCCCACGTTCCCACGCATTGGATGTATGGGAGGCGCAACGGCGGGGCCATGCGGAAACGCCGGCGCGGCGGCGGGGCCCACGACAGGGATGAAGGATCTCATTTCCCTTCCATCGCCTAACTTGAGCCGATTTCTTGAGCCGGATC
>JAIEPT010000338.1 GCA_019748295.1 Gemmataceae bacterium
GCCGCAAGTATCATGCTGGGAAAACTGCCACTGGCTGCGGAAGCCTGATGCCTCGCCGCTCGTAGCCGCCGAACGACACAGCTCACCTGCCGGGGCCGCCTGCAAGGACGTGATGGCGCACAGAACCGGAATGGCGGCCCCGGTCAGGTGCAGCGTTTGGTTCGGCCAGCTCTCAACTCTCGTGGAGTGCCGATTCGTCCGCGGATACGCGATCCCGAAGTAGCGCCTCCATGTTAGCAACCGCTTGATGGACCAAGCTCATGCTCTCGGAGGGCAGGACAGGCTCGCCGCGATCCAACGAGATCGCGTATTCCGTTTCGAGCGTACCCCACTCGTAGCGAAATGCCTCTTTCCAGTTCTCCTCTGTAGATTCGAGAACGCTCAGCAATGCGTCGAGGGAAGCGATCAAGTCAGAAAGCGTGGCCTTCCCTTGCTCGAAGCGCTCGAGTTGCTGAAGCATCAGTCGGTATTGCCGTTGATCGTAGTCGCTCATTTGACACCTCCAAGCTAGCGCCCATTGAACGTGGTGACCACTCGGCCGGTGGCTGTATCGGTAATCACGGTCACGTTATTCACAGGATCGTAAAACGAGGTTGTTCCCCTCGTCGGGAGCTGAGGTCGCCCTGGGCCGCCGTGCTGGATTGTGTTTTCCACCACAGACGGAGGGATGCCCCGCGCTTGCATCTGATCGATCGCGTGGCCGGCATATGGCCTTCCGTTGATGGTCGTCGGAGCGTTCGGTCCGGCCGTGTTGAAAGGGGCTCGACTGCTTCCAACCGGTGTCGATGCTGGCGGGGAAGGCCGTGCGGCTGGCGTAGCTGGTTGCTGGATATAATTCCCCTCCCCGTTATGCACCAGCGCGGAGCCGTGTTCGCTTGACCCCACGAAATACGTGTGCAACTCCTCTACTTCCAGATTATACAGTTCCATGAAGCCGTAGCGCGGCTCGCTGACCGACTCGACGGCAACCACCGAGCCTTGCCCGTTCAGCAGCAGCTCACCTGGCCGCAGCGTTTGGGCCGGCACCCACGCCTTGCGACTGGCGGAATACCAGCGGTGGTCCGGCGTCCCGCTGACAGTCTGCCCCCCGAACGTGATGTCGATGAGTACGAAGCCCTTGTGCTTGATTGTACCGAGAACGCGCCGAGCGTATCGGCCATACTGATCCGGGACGCGCGAGGGCGGCTCCCAAACCTTGGACGGTTCGACAGCAGTGACGTTGCCGAACTGGCCATCCTCCATGCGGAACTGCATGCCGGGTTGCAGCCACTCCGCGAGAACAACGCTGCCGTTGACGAGAATGATCAGCCGATCGACCGGAAAGCAGTACACGCACTCAGCGTGGCCGAATGGTTCGGGGTACGTGTAGTGAACCGGAATGCGTTTGATCGGTCGGTCGTCGCCATTTGAAGACGCCAGTCGAGGTTGCGGCTTCGGCCGGGTACTGGCTCCATCGCTGAAAACAGGTTGTGGCTGCACCGTGGCAGGCGGGCGAAAGACCTGGTCGGCGGTATGCCTACGCAGACAACAGACCTTGTGCTTCTTGCCGCTGCCGCAGGGGCAAGGGGCATTGCGTCCGACTCGTAGCGTGTCCACCGTCGTTCCTCCGAGGCCGAACGACCCAGCTCAGCAGCGGCGGGGGCCGAGTGAGCTATGAATCTAGGAAAGCCTACATGCCCCCGCCGTCTGCTGCAGCGCCTGGTTCGGCGTCTTGGGCCGCGCCGGTAGGAGCCTGCACCCAACGGTACTGGCGGATCTGCTCGGCCTCCCGCGTCTCGAACGACCGGGTGTCGTCGGTAATGACCCGCTTGAGAATCCAGCCGCCGTCCTGGCCGGCGAGCTTGACCGCCGCCGGGTCTGGGTGGTGCTTCTAGTACAGGGCGTACAGCGGCGTGCCCTGCCAGTGGTAGTTCTCGCCGCCCATCAGGTCGCGGAGCGAGAACCACTCGCTCGGGCCGCTCTTGCACCAGCAGTACACCGCGCCTTGCAGGAAGTCGCGGATGCGCGTGATCTCGTCGGGGGTGAGGCCGTGAACGTCGCGGACCTGTGACGGAGGGATGAGCGCCATGGGGTATCTCCAGGGGTGAACCGGACGGACACGGGCGATGTCCCGAGGTTCGCCCTCCGCCGCCGAACACCCAGCTCAGCAGCCGCCGAGCCGCCAACCACGACCCGAGACACCGAAGCAGCAGAAAGCGCCAATGGGCTGGCGGTCTGCTGCAGCGCTTGGTTCGGCGCTCGGGTGCCGCCGCTTGCGGTGCCACGCCCGCGCCCCGGGGGCGACCGACGGGGACGCGCGTCGGGTGCCGGCCCCCGGCGGCCGAAGCCCAACCACGGCGGCCGTCGCGGCTCCCGCGCGTCGGGTGCCGACGCGCCGGCTCGGGGCTTCGACGCCGAACGACCCAGCTCAGCAGCCGGGGCCGCCGAGTGAGCTACGAATCTGGAAAAGCGAACATGCGGCCCCGGTCTGCTGCAGCGGCTAGTTGTCCGGAGTGTGTTGCAGCGAAAACCGCCGGTTCGATCATTCTATCGGATCGGCACTTACGGCAAATCGTTGTTCTCCGAAAATATCTGCCCTTTCCTTCGCGGAGGGCAAATGGAGGGCAATCGTGAGGTTGCGTTGGAGTTACGTCGCTGGGCGCTGACGCACCCCAGGACGTATCTTCGATGCGTCCTTGCGAGGTCCTTCTCATGGCATGGCTCGAACAACATCCGTCTTCCGGTCACTTCAAAATCTGCTTCCGCTGGGGCGGGAAGAAGAGGCGAAAGTCGCTTCCCGTCACCGACCCCAAAGCGGCTCAGGCGATTCTCCTTCGATTCGAGGAGAACGTCGCTCTCCTTGAACGGGGACGCCTGGAGTTGCCGGCCTCCGGCGACATCATGACGTTTCTGCTTTCCGATGGCAAACTCGCTTCTTCTCCCAAGGCAACATCGGTTCAACCGAAAACGCTTCGCGAAATCGTGGACCGCTACTTAGCCGCGTTGGGCAACGGGTCCGTAGAAGCGAACTCGCTCGAAACGTTTCGCATGCACCTTAACCACGTCCTTCGAAAATTCGGGAACAAACTTCTGCTTAAGGACATCGTCGCCGCCGACCTTCAAGATTATCTCGACACACGCGTTCGTCGTAAAGGCAAGAAAACGGTTCCCTTGAGTCCCGTCACCCTCCGAAAGGAACTGGCTTCCTTTCGGGCCTGTTTCAATTGGGCCGTGCAGACCGGACTGCTCACGGGCACCTTTCCGAATCGCGGCCTTCGCTTCCCCAAAGGTGAGGACAAGCGGCCGTTCATGACTTGGGAAGAAATCGACCGTCGCGTAACCCGAGGCGGTCTCTCCCCCGAGGAAACAAAGCGGTTCTGGGATTGCTTGTTTCTCGACCTTCAGCAGATCGATGAATTTCTGGCTTTCATCAAGCCCCGTGGCTCTCGTCCCTGGATGTATCCGATGTGCGTCGCGGCGGCGCACACCGGGGCTCGCCGAAGTGAGTTGGTCCGCATGAACATGGACGATATCGACTTCCAGCAAAAAACCATCTTGATTCACGAGCGAAAGCGAGTCAAAGGGCAGCGAACGACCCGTCGTGTCCCTCTGACGCCATTCCTTGAGCAAGTCTTCCTCGAATGGTTTCGCAACGGCCATCCCGGTGGGCGATATGTTTTCTGCCAAGCGCAGAAAACGGGACACCGCCCAAAGGAAGGCGAGGTCGCCATTCCGATCACAGCGGACGACGCGGGAACGCATTTTGTCCTCACCATGCAAGGTTCGAAATGGGCGGTCCTGCGAGGTTGGCATGTCCTGAGGCACTCCTTTGCTTCAAACCTCGCCGCGAAGGGCGTGGATCAACGCTTTATTGACGAGTTCATGGGGCATCAGACCGAGGCCCAACGCCGAAGGTATCGGCACCTTTTCCCGCATCAACAACGACAGGTGCTTTGTCAGGTTTTCGGTGGTTGAATTATCCATCAAACCCGTGTTATGGAGAGATCATGCTGAAAGCCTACGTCGGAGTCGCATCCAAGCATGGTCTCTCCATTTTCCAGCCTGAACGGGACGATTCCCTGTCGCTGGTGCGGCATTGCGTTCGCCAAGGCATGCGCCGATTCGGGTTCTGGGCCATCCTCAATGACACGGAAGCTCACTCGATTCATGCACTATTTCTCAACGGACATCGCCGGGAAGCGATGATCGCCCTCGACCAGTGCGCCACGGAAATCGGTCAGATATTCCCCGGCGACACAGAAGATTCCTTCCTTCACTGACCTGCCTCCGAAAGGAAAACAGCGTGACCTCCACTATCGATCGCGGCAAAATCGTCAGCACGCTGGCATTTGCCCTTCGTCACGATCCGACTCGCTTTGGTCTCGAACTCGACGACGCAGGATGGGCGTGTCTGGAAGACTTGCTCATCGCCCTGCGTTTTGATCGTTACGATTGGGCGTACGTCGATGATGCATTGCTCAACTCGGTCGTCGAAGAGTCGGATCGATTCGAAATTCGCGACGGTCGGATTCGAGCGACGTATGGCCACAGCATCGAACTCGGCACGCTCCCGCCGGTCACCGTTCCGTCCGCAGTGTTGTTTCACGGAACCACAGAGGAGGCCCTTCCAGCCATTCGCCAAGAAGGGTTGAAGCCGATTGGCCGGCGCTTCGTCCATCTCACCTCGGTCCGTGAATATGCTCGTCAAGTGGCCGACGCGAGGCAAAGCCGAGCCGTAATTCTGGTGCGGGCGGCCGATGCTCACGCCTCCGGTCATGTATTCCGACGTGCGAATGGCCACGTTTGGTTGACCGGCTACGTTGAAGCGACTTTCCTCACGATCGAATCTTGACGAGCCACGGAATGAACAATTGTTCCGCTGGCGCCTGATGGATTCGCTGACTTTCCTCATCCTTCGATAATGGATACCCTGCTCTTATGAGAAAGAAGCGCGACGACACACCGATTTCCCCTGCCAAGAAAGGCGACGGAGCGCCTGGCATTCTTGCCAGTCGCTTGCCGATCCGCATTGACGACCTGCTTCATGCTCGCGTCGTGGAAATCGAGCGGATCGAATTCAAGGCGGGTTGGAATCCCGATCCGATCCTTCGGACGCTTTGTGCCTTCGCAAACGACTTCGAGAATCTCGGCGGCGGCTACCTGGTCATCGGGCAAGATTGCGAGGATGGCCAGCCCGTATTTCCGCCCGTCGGCGTTCCGCGCGAACAACTCGACAAGATTCAGCGGGAATTGCTTCAGTATTGCCACTTGATCTATCCGCATTATTTTCCGAAATTCTGCATCGAGCAATTTCAAGGCAAGACGCTCGTCGTCCTTTGGTCGCCTGGCGGGCAAACTCGTCCGTACAAGGCTCCCAAGAATGTGACGGCGAACGAAAAGGACTATCGCTATTTCATCCGCCGCTTTGCCAACACGGTCGAAGCCAAAAACGGCGACCTGCGCGAGTTGTACACCCTCACCGCTACCGTTCCTTTTGACGACCGCATCTGTCATCGCGCGGAACTCCATGATCTTCGATTGCCACTCATTCGTTCCTTTCTCAAGGACATCAAGAGCGGCCTCTATTCGGCGTCAGGAGAACTCTCAATAGCTGAACTTGGCCGTAGTTTGAATATCGTCGAAGGAAGCAACGAATTTCTCACGCCACTCAACGTCGGCTTAATGTTCTTCAACGATTCACCGGAGAAGTTCTTCCCCACCGCACAAATCGACGTGGTGCATTTTCCGGAAGGAGTCGGGGGCAACAAGCTGGAAGAGAAGATTTTTCGTGGACCGCTCCACCATCAACTTCGCGACGCCTTGACCTATCTCCGCAACATGGTGGTTGAGGAACATGTGACCAAAATCGCTGGCCAGGCTGAGGCGGAACGCGTCTTCAATTACCCCTACGAAGCAATCGAAGAAGCCCTCGTCAACGCCGTGTATCATCGCAGCTACGAAATTCGCGAACCCATCGAGGTCCGGGTCAATCCCGACCGAATCGAAATCCTGAGTTATCCCGGCCTCGATCCCTCCATCAGCTTGAAAGATCTGAATGCTAAACGTTTCGTCACCCGTCGCTATCGCAATCGACGTATCGGCGAGTTTCTGAAGGAACTTGAAATGACCGAGGGACGAGGCACCGGCATTCCCGCGATGCGCCAAGCGTTGCGAGCCAACGGATCACCGCCTCCTCGCTTCAAGACCGACCGGACCAGAAGTTCGTTCCTTGTTGAAATTCTGGTTCATCGCCAGTTTCTCAAAAAGGCCCCAGTTGAGGTACCAGTCGAGGTACCAGTTGAGGTGCCAGTTGAGCTTAACGAAACGGAACTCGCAATCTTGGTTCTTTGCAGGAACTCCCCCCAGAGCAAATCCGCAATCATTGCAGGATTGGGCTACGGCAAGATGACCGGGAATGTCTGGAAAGCTCTGCAACGATTGGCAGAACTGAAGTTAATTGAACTGACCATTCCTGAAAAACCCAACAGCAAGAACCAGAAACGCCGGATTACACTAAAGGGACAATCTGTGCTTACAGCCAACTCTTGATCCCTTCACCCCGTTTGAAGACGCACCGTCTCATCGGGGCCGTTTGATTTCTTTCCAAAGTTGTGCCAATATCCGCGCCCGTTGGTCTTTTACCTGTTGTTTGGGTAGTCCCTCATAACCGGCTCTCCGCAGTTCCTCCCTGCCGAGAGACCGGTGGTGCATCTCTCGTTTTTCCTCAGGTTCAACATCTTTTGGAGGGTCTACTCATGCAAGTCCTCAAACGCGGACACACGGAATTGTTCCGCCGTGGCCCCGACGAGTGCTTTAACTCGCTCGCGGACCTCACCCGTTTCTGCCAGGGCCAGAAGGCCAAATCGGTCGATCGTTGGCTGCCGCCGCGCAGCCTGCGACCGCGCCCTTTGGCTCTCGACCGCCTGGTCGTCGATTTCGCCGACCCCGCCGCCAACGGCACGGACGGCACCTATCAAATGAACGACTGGAGCTTCACGCAACTCTGCCAGCTCGCCAAGGTCAGTCGGGACACGGTCAACCGCGTCACGGCCGACACCGCCTGGCGGGTGTTTCAAGACACCTTGCCCGACGGCAACAAGCCGCTTCAGCTTTTCACCGAGGGGGAGAGCATCCGCTCCATCCACGGCGTCAGCTACACGCGGCTTTACAACGCCGACATCTTGGCGATGCTCGCCGAGTTCGCGACGGACTTCCGTCCGCCTCAGAACGCGGCGTTCGGCGGCAAAGACGATGCCGGCGCCACGGGCCTCTATGCCGGCGAGCAGGACATGTTCGTGTTCCTCATCGATCCGACGGGCTGGGCCGAGATTGAAGGGCAGTCCTTCGCGCCCGGCTTCTTCGTCTGGAACAGCGAGGTGGGCAAGCGCTCGCTGGGCATCCAAACGTTCTGGTTTCAGGCAGTGTGCCAAAACCACATCGTTTGGGACGCGGTCGAAGTCGTCGAGTTCACCCGCAAGCACACGGCCAGCATCCACGATTCCCTCGCGGAAATGCGCCGCATCGTGGAGCAACTTGTCGCCAAGCGCGATCAGCGCCGCGACGGCTTCGCCAAGGTGATGCTCAAGGCGATGAAGACTCGCCTGGGCGATGACGCCGACGAGGTCGCCAAGGTCCTCATCCAGCACGGCATTGGCCGCAACTGGATCAATCAGGCTCTGGAAATCGCCCAGGAGCAAGGCCGTTTCACCATTTTCGCGATGGTGGACGCCCTGACCCGCATGGCCGGCGAGCTGAAATTCGCCGGCGAACGCGCCGAAATCGATCAGAAGGCCGCCGGCCTTCTCACTCTGGCAATCTGATTTCCCTTCCCGTTTCTCTTTTTTCGAAAGGACTGTGCCATGGCCAACAACCAACGCACGCAGCAGCAACCCCGTTCCAGCGACGCCAAACAGAAGCCGGTTCACGAGGTCCGGATGGGCCGCATCAAAGCAGCCATCTGGGCCAACGAATCCGAAAACGGCACGCGTCACAACGTCACCATCACTCGCCTTTACAAGGACGGCGACGAATGGAAAACGTCGACCAGCTTCGGCCGCGAAGAACTCCCGCTCGTCGCCAAGGTCGCCGACCTCGCCCATTCTTGGATTTACCTGCAAGGGCAGGAAACCAATGGCAACGGCGAGTCCCACTGACCCCCGCGGACTCTTTATCCGCAACCCCGTTTTACTCAAGGCCCGATGCACCACCGGGCTCCTTCCAATTTCAGGAGGTATCGTTGACCGCTATTCAGTTCCTTTTATTCTTCCTCGGCGTGGGCCTCTTTGCTTGGCTTCATCCGGACCTTGCAAGACTGCTGCTCCTCGTCGCGTTTTCCCGTTGGATCTGGAAATGGTCCGCTTGAATTCACGTTTTCGCAGCCGGCGGCGCCGCCAGGCCCGCCCGCACCAGGTCCGCTTCCATCCAAGGCAATTTTTGCTGAGCCGCAATGAAGTTGCCTTCCTTCGTGTCATGGTTTCGCTGGTAGGTCACCGCTATCTGATCTCGTGCAAGGTCCGGTTGGCGGACATCATCACCTGTTCCGACGCCGACTGGAAGCGCGGCCATGCGAACCGGATCGCCCAGAAGCACGTCGATTTTGTGATCAGTTGCGCACACTCTTCCAGGATTGTTGCGGCAATCGAACTCGACGACCTTTCGCATCAGCTCCCGGATCGTCGCGAACGTGACCAGTTCGTGAATCGCTTGTTTTCCCAGATGCGCGTGCGCCTCATTCGTGTCCCAGCCCGCTGGGAATATGACCGGGATGGGATCGCGAACTATTTCATGGAAGCTGGGCTGAATTTGTGGGATGGAGATTGATCCCGGCTCAATCTCGCCAAAGCCAATAAACCGTCGTCGCGAAAATCCTTCAACAGAATGGGAGGGACAGGGCTGCCGAAACAACCCTGTCCGCTCCGCACGGTCACCCGGTTCGCCGCTCAGGTTGCTCCCCAGCAGAGCCTTATCCTGCGAACGGGTACCAAGACGAATACCACATCCTCAAGCGTCAACTCAAATGGGCGCTGGCTGTCGTTGTTGGCAACGAACGCACCTGGGTTTTTCGCTTTTCGGACCATGCGGAACGGGGATCTTTGAGTCTTTTTCTGGGTTGTGCTATCGTGCCGCGTCTCGTCTGGAAGAAGTTCTTTCCACACGCTGCCGAGTAGAAGCCTTGATCACCCTCTCAACCGGCGCTCGCCGCTTGAGAAGCGGGTGATGCCATAAGGTTCGGTCCTCCTGGGGTGCGACGAAACCGGTCGACGTTTGCCATGAGCAGACGTCGGCCGGTTTCGTTTCCATTTCACCCATTTCAATGGAGGACCCCCATGAAAACGATTGCCCGCTGGGACCATCTGGCCGAATTCGGCATTGTCCCGCTCACCGGGGAATCTTGCGGCCTTGGCTATCGCATCCTCTGCGACGTGACCGCCAAGGGAAAAGGCATCCTGGAAAAATGCCTCGGTATCCCTGATTTGCACCTTCCAGCCAACTGGAACACGGGGAGCGAGGCGGAGCCGCACGTCGGCAGCATCATGCTGGCGCCGGAGCTGCTCGCGCCCATCGCCGTCTTCGCCCTCTTGGAGAACGGCTGCAAAGAAGTCTGGAAGGTCGAAAGCCAAGGGGTGCATGGCATCCAGCCCAGCGACCCGCCCGACACCGCCGAATCCCTCAAGAAATGGATCGGCGTCGAACGTCTGCGCCGGCTCGCCTATCGGGGCACGGCCAAGGACCGCAACGTTCACCTCATGTCTGGACGCGTGCAGTAACCCATTTGTCCCATCCATCCTGAAAGGAAAATCCATGAACCCAACCACTACGTCCGCATCGGCGCCGGCGGCGGAAATTCCGCTCACCCGTGCCGCCAAAGAAAAACTGCTTTTGCAAATGTACTCACGGAAGCATTGGATCGAGTTGATCCGCCTCTTTCGCTACCAGACCCTCCCCATGGAACAAGCGAGGAAAGAGATCGAGCCGCTTGCCAAGGAATTCGGGAAGGAATCCATGGCCGCCGCGTGCGAGGCCCTGATCGAGATCGCCACGCCCGGCAAGGAAACCGTCGCTCGCCTCAAGCCGCATGTCCGCCGCATGGCGTATCAGATGCTCGGGCCCGAGCCGGCCGCGGACACGGTGCCGGCAATGGTGGTTCCTTCGCCGCCGGCGGATCCGCAACCGGTCGCGACGACGCCGCAACCACGGGAATCCAAGAAGGCGCGAAGGCGGTCAACGCCGAAGTCCGCGTCGCCGGCAGCGGCGAGCCCTGCTCGGGCGTCCAAGGACGGGCATTGCACGATCATGGAGCAATATCGTGCCGCCAAGGAGAAACATCCCGCCATGCTACTTCTGTTTCGCATGGGGGATTTCTACGAGCTGTTCGGTGAGGATGCGGAGACCGCCCACAAGCTGCTCGGCCTCACGTTGACTACGCGAGACCGGACAATCACGATGGCTGGCTTCCCGCACCATCAGCTCGAAGTCTACCTGCGCAAGCTGCTCCACGAGGGGCAGCGTGTGGCCATCTGCGAGCCGGTGGAGGAATCGCTGACTCGCGGCCCAATTCGGCGCGAAGTGACCCGCGTCGTGACACCCGGAACCATGACCGACGACGAGGGAGTCCAATCGGCCGGAACCAGCGACCCCAGGGGAGCGGCACGGGTCGCCGAGGGCCAGCCTGTCCGCCAACCGCGTCACTTCGTGCTAAAGCGGTGCGAAGCCTGGTTCAAGGAAGCTGGACTGGCGTTCGTTGCAATTGACGATGTTCGGCGTACGACGCCAGCAGTTGTGCCGTATGTCGGAGTGTTGGATTTCATCGTCTTGCGCGGCGAGGAAAAGCTCCTCGTCACCGTCCGTCCATATCTCCAGGCCAAACACCTTGCGGCCATCAGCGAGTTGCAGAATCTGTACGGGCCCGCATACAAGCCAGTCCGCTTGTGGCCAAGCGACGGTCCGGACGGCTGGGAATGGCGTGACTATCCGATTGCCGCCTCAACCAGCGAGCCGACTATCGGCACGGAACGCAAGTCCCGGTCAAAACGCCCAAGACCCAGCATATCTCAGTAACCCCTCAAACTCTTGATGAAAGGAGAACCCATGGATCCCCAGGCTGCCTGGGACCAGTTGCTTGCTGCCTACGCGGCCGGCGATTGGGACATTTTGGAAGAACGAGCCACCGACCTTATCGCGTGGCTGGATCGCGGCGGCTTTCCGCCGATGATTCTCCGTCAATCTGATCTTGATCCCGATTGGAACCGCTCGCTGGCCCGTGCCGGCTGCGCCTACGCACTGAGCGTTCTGAATGACGAATGGCGCGTGGAACAAGCGACGTTTCCGCCGTGATCGTTCGTGAAAAACCCATTGACGGCGACGAGTGGAAATCGTCGTCAAGCTTTGGCCGTGACGAGTTGCTGAGGGTCGGCAAAGCCGCGGACATGGCCAACACCTGGATTCACGGCCAGAGCCAGGGACCGCCAATCAACAATCAACGGAGGGGAAGGCGGCGAAGGAGAGGAGAATATTCCTTAATTAAGCGAACAACCCTTGGGAGAGGATGCCCAGGGGTTTTTTCTAGAAGGTTGTGGCATCAAGCTTCTTATTCGATCTCTCATGAGAAGTCTGGCGACGCTCGGGACGCTAAAAACCTCTCGACAACTCAAACGAAATGACCGTCCCCAGCGGGAAGGCTTCGACATGCTCAGATGTAATACTTGAAGTTGTGCCGCAGATCCGTGACAGTCGGGTTGGAGATCAAAATTTCCCCAACATTGTCGGAGAATTTAACGGTAACGGGCTTGCTCTCCCCCAGCTTGCAGGCGTTGTAATTCAGCTTTGTCAGTCCGAGAATGTCCATCGCGACTCGTTCAATCGGCGCGTCCCCGTGCTGAACGTCGATCCGCAAAGGCACCGGCGTTTCCCACCCGTCGTAGGTCGCAAGACGGGGCTTGAAACCGGAAGCGTAGAGGTAACCGGAGCGTTCATTCCATTTCCAGAACGTGCCGCGAACGACTGGCATCTCACCCAGCCGAAAAAGCCGCGGTCCAGATTTATCCGTTCGCACACGAACCCCGACAACCTTGCAACCCTCCGGGCAGGCTTCCTTGTAGCCGGCGAATTCTTCCGCGTCGATCTCCGATCGGCTATGAAGGAAGATTTCTTTGAGCGGTTTGCCTTCGAGATCTTGATAGGTTTTCAGAACACCCGTCAATAACTTCTTGGCGGCATTCTTGGTCAGGTGGAATTGTTTCGAATCCGGGGCATACCAAGGGCCAAACTCGCCAAGGAACACAATGCCATCGCCGGAATCGAGGAACATCTGAGCGGCACAACATGCCGTGCGACCGCTTTCTTCGGAACGGCGAAACGCAATGCCGATGTAGCAGACCCCTTCGCGAGCAGTGTTGAGTTTCCACGGCTTGCCGCCGCATTTGTAGTAGAGGACGCTGCTCAAGTTCCACATGCGATCCGACAATGGCGTCAGCCCGCGTTGCCCGAAGACTTTCTCGTCGAAAAGTCGAAGCGTAGACTCACGAACGATCTGCAATGGTATGTCGAACCGCATCGAACGAGCTTTCAGTTGGCGGCGAAAATCAGGAGAGAGCTTGAATACCTCGGCATGTTTCGGATCAAAAGACTCAAAAAGCGACCCCTGCCCATGCAGAAGATCGGCTTTCGCAGCCGATGAAACTCCTTCGTCGCTCGGAGTTCCGATGACGGACTTTGGACGACAATTTGCCCAGACTTCTTCTGGGATGACGCAGACCGCCACGCCGATTGGACCATCAACTTTCTTCTTGGCTTTTTCAAAAGCTTCGAGAAACATTTCGACGACGCTATGGCAGCGTTCATGGGGATCTTTCCTTCGGGAGGCGACCAGTAGTTGCTCCCGGTCGATCTCAAAAATAGCAGCAGCGGTTTTCGGCCAAGGGCATCCAAAGGCCGCGTCGTAACCAGGAAACGGCGGCCAGAGGCGATGCTTCTTTGCCTGTTCAACCGCCCACGGTTGATTCATCGCACCCGACCAATCCTGCATCAAGTCCAGACCTTCTTTGCAGCCGATGTTGATATACACCGGCGTGATAATCGGAGACGCCCCTTCCGGCGAATAAGGGCCGAATAAAGCCAATCCGTCTTGCGGATTGATTGCCGCGTGTCCGCCGCCAAAGAGAATCTGAGGTTCGTCGAACACCATGACGGAATTAGCTGCTGGCGGATTCATCGGTTGCCTCCTCCTCAATGTCCTCACGTTGGGCGATTTCATCGCGAGCCGATTTCGCGTCTCGCACTGCGGCGTCGTTGATGCTCACCGCGACTTGCCACGTTCGCGGAAGCCTTTCCACGACGACTTTTTCGTTAGGAAGCGACCCAACAACGATCTTGTCTCCATCCGAAAGAAACTGCATGACGGCTTGAATCCGAAGAAACCAATCATCGTTCCACCACATTCCACCAATGTCCTTGCGTCGCGAGAGAGCGCCACGGGGTGTTAACGTCTGCCCTTGAAGGTTTGTGATGTGAATTCTCGGCCGTAGGACGATGCCGTAACAATCCGTATTCCATATCGCCGAGAAGGTGGGAGCCAGATAATAGCGGTATCGGGATTTGTTTTTACCGACGCCGAATGTGCGTTCGCCGACGACGCCAACGTGCCGGTCTTTTCCTTCCACGGGGCGGACGGGAAGCCAATCTCGTGGGACCAGTTTTTGCGGGAAGTAGAAGAAGTCACGCTCTGCCCAATAGACCAGTCCTTTGGAAGCACAAGCGACATCCAGCGAGCGGCGAAGCAACTCCTTGGCAATATCGCGAGTGCGAATGCCGTCCATCGTCACCATCTTGCTCCAGTTGGAGCAACCGGCGAAACTCAAGTCGAACTTGCCTTTCAAGTCCGAAGGCGGCTCGCAAAAGCTGATGAATCGATTTGCGGCCACTTTTCGGAATGCCCAGACGAGGCGGGCTTCTGCAACTTCATCCTGCGTGAGGGATTGTTTGCTGTCCCACCCCTTGAGATATTTCGGGAGGGTAGAGACGGGAAAAATGTTCGCGGCCAACGTCTCCGGCTGGTTCACCAGCACGTTGGCCGGCATGAAAGTTTCCAGCACGAAATTCGTTGGGCCAACGGCATCCTTCGGACATTGAGCTGCTTCCAGCGCCGACAGAAGATTTTTGAGGCCGTCGGCCCATCCATTCTCAAAATGGATGCCTTCCAATCGCTTCGTTTCGGCTTCAAGACGTTGCGTTGCAACCGGACCGGCGTAGATGGGCAAGACCAACGCCGTGTTCCGGCTCTCGCCCGTCGCATGGGCAAGCGTCCGCCGAGCGGCCGAATCGGGGGAATCGACCGACGCCGGCGACAGCACCGGAAGGTAGCGAAACGCTCGCGTCTTGATGAGCGTCTTGATCGACTCATTTGCCGAAGTCCCTGCCAACGGAGCGAGGTTTCGGCACCATACGCGAAAGCCAGCCAACGTCAGACGACGGGCGAGCCATTGGGCAATCGTGTTGTCCGCATCCAGATGATCCAGAACCAAATGGTCGAACCGAGGCGAGATCGAGAGACCGCCAACGGCGGGGAAAAATGGCTGACAGAAAATTTGTGGATGGTTCGCAACCACTTCTTTGCAAGTCGTCGCCAGGAGAAGGCGAAGGCGTTCCAGTCCGTACAACTCGAATTCCCAGCCGTATGTCTCCTCGATGAAAGCGTGGGCTGCATCCCGTTCCGTTGCCGAGAAATGTGCGGTGCAGAGGAACACGAACTTGTTGCAAGGATGCCCATGCTTCGGGATCTTCTCGCTATCTTCACCAAGCTTCTTTCGCCAATCCTCTCGCACGCTGTAAGCAAAGATCGTCGCTTTGGCATCACCGTTCTTGTCCGAATGAAGTGCGTCCCGTCCCTTGTCTTTCGAGCCGCCGAGCGGTTCGATCTTGCGGTAGCCGTCCAGGGCCATGATGTCATGCGCGAGCCGTTCAAACTGGTCGTAATCGGTGACCTGCTCAAGACAGTAAACCAGAGGATCGGCAGCCATGCGTTGCTTCCCTCGAATCCGTGAATGTGTTCGTCAGTACATTATAGGCGAAGGTTGGCAGGCTGCACGCTGAGTTGACGCAACCGCTGGACGATAAAAGTAGTTCCGTTAGATGTTTGGGAGACGAATCCTTCGCTGCTCGCGGCGGACTCCCGGGGAATCTGGTCTGCATCCCTGGGATCGGTAAGTTATCTTCGGGCGTCGTCCGAATTCCCTTCCCGAATCGGCCACGATCAAGTGGTGCGACTACACCCCGTTATCGGCCGACACCACCCGCACGAAGCCGAGACATCAAAGGGCTCGATCATGCAACTCGCCCAGCTAAAAGCTGGCCTCGCGCTCATGGGCCTCGAACCCGACCTGGTGACCACCGTCGTAGCCGTCGTGCCAATTGCCGAAGGCACGGTGCAGGTAATCTACCGGTTGCCCGATGGGACGATCAAGGAACGTCTCCTCTGCGAATCTGATGAAGCGAGCATCTCGCCGGCGACGAGTGAACGCCCGTGGGCCTTCGATGGCGACGGAGCCGCGTTTCAGCTTGCGTGCGAAGCCAAACGAATCGATCTCGCTTTCCTCTTCGACCCGATGATGGCCGTTCACACGTCGAACGTCGAGCCGTTGCCGCACCAGATCACCGCAGTCTACGAGTCGATGCTACCGCGCCAACCGCTCCGATACGTCCTTGCCGACGACCCGGGAGCGGGCAAAACCATTATGGCGGGGCTCTACATCCGCGAACTGGTCATGCGGGCTGATGCCCGACGAGTGCTGATTGTCGCCCCCGGTAGCCTCGTGGAACAGTGGCGGGACGAACTATTTGAGAAGTTCGGCCTGGAATTCCGCATTTTTTCGTCCGCCCTTGAAGACTCTTCGCCGAGCGGCAACCCGTTCGAAGATCACAATCAGATTATTGTCCGGCTCGACCAGATGTCCCGCAACGAGGATCTTCAGGCCAAGTTGTGCGCCGCCGGATGGGATCTGGTCGTGTTCGACGAGGCGCACAAGCTCGCCGCACATTTCTTCGGGAACAAGCTCGAAAAGACGGGCCGGTTTCGATTCGCCGAAAACATCGGCAAGGACACGCGGCACCTCCTCCTGATGACCGCCACGCCGCATAACGGCAAGGAAGAGGATTTTCAGCTTTTCCTCTCGCTGCTCGACTCCGACCGTTTCTACGGCAAATTCCGTGACGGCGTTCACAAAGTTGACGCCTCGGACCTGATGCGGCGCATGGTGAAGGAGGAACTCGTAAAGTTCGACAACACCCCGCTATTCCCGGAACGCAAGGCGAACACCGTCAACTACACGCTCTCGGACGCCGAGGCCACGCTTTACGAAGCCGTGACCAAGTACGTGCAGACGGAAATGGGTAAGGCCGACCTCCTGGCCGGCTCGCGCAAAGGCTCCGTTGGCTTCGCCCTCACCACGCTGCAACGCCGTCTCGCGTCGAGTCCAGAGGCGATCTATCAATCGCTCAAACGCCGCAAGGAACGCCTGTCCGAGCGGCTTCGGGCCGAAAAACTCGGCGGACGCGGCATGCAACTCCTAGCCGAAACCGTGGACGATGTCCCCGAAGACGACGAAGACCTGAACGCCGACGAGCAGGAGACTCTTGAAGAGAAACTCGTCGATCAGGCGACGGCGGCGAAATCCATCGCCGAACTGGAGGACGAGATCCGCATCCTGGTCGGGCTCGAAAAGCAGGCCAAGGCCGTCGTCGCGTCGGGCCACGACCGCAAATGGGACGAACTCTCGCAGCTGCTTCAAAATAACCCGGCAATGCACGACGAATCCGGCCGGCAGCGGAAGATCATAATCTTCTCCGAACACCGGGACACGCTAAATTACCTGCACGCCAAGATCGCCGGGGTACTCGGCACCACGGACGCCATCATCACCATCCACGGCGGCACCCATCGCGATGAACGCAAGAAGTCGCAGGCCCTCTTTCGATCCGATCCCGATGTTCGCGTGCTCATTGCCACCGACGCCGCCGGCGAAGGCGTAAACCTTCAGTGCGCGCACCTGATGGTGAATTACGACCTGCCCTGGAACCCCAACCGCCTTGAACAACGGTTCGGCCGTATTCACCGCATCGGTCAGACGGAGGTATGCCACCTCTGGAGCCTTGTCGCCAAGGAAACCCGCGAGGGAACCGTTTGGCATCGCCTGCTCGAAAAGCTCGCCACGGAATGCGACGCCCTCAAGGGAAAGGTGTTCAACATTCTCGGCGACGTATTCGAGGAAAAAAGCCTCAAGGAGTTGATCATCGAAGCGATTCGCTATGGCGATCAACCCGAGGTCCGCGCCCGGCTCACCAAACGGATCGACCACGCCTTTGACCACGAGCACCTCAAGTCTCTGCTCGACCGCAACGCCCTGGCCCAGGAGACAATGACGCCCGATCGGCTCTTCAAAGTCAAAGAGGAAATGGAACGGGCCGAAGCCCGCCGACTCCAGCCATTCTTCGTCCGATCGTTTTTCCTGAAGGCGTTCGATACGCTCGGCGGCACCATCCACCGCCGCGAGGCCGAACGCTTCGAGATCACCCACGTTCCCGCCGCTGTTCGCGAACGTGACCGCCGACTCACTGGCCGCAACCGCCGCGAGTATGAACCAATTCTAAAACGCTACGAGCGTATCGCCTTCACTCGCGAGGCACTCCAACCGCTCGACAAGGCCGGCATGGTCCGTGCCGTGCTCATGCACCCTGGCCATCCGCTCATGCTCGCCCTCACTGACATTATTCTGGAGCAGAATGCCAACCTGCTTCGGCGCGGGGCCGTCCTCGTCGATCCGGCCGACGATACCGATCAACCCTGGTTGCTGTTCCTCCTCACCCACGAGGTAAAATCCGGCGATGGCGCCACGCTCTCCAAGCGGATGCAATTCATTCGCGTCAATCCCGATGGCTCGACGCAATTCGCCGGCTGGGCGCCGCACCTCGATCTCCTACCGCTCGCCGAGGCCGACCGGCCCCGGCTGAAAGAACTGCTCACCGCTCCGTGGATTCGCACGGAACAGGAGCAGAAGGCCGTCGCCCTCGCGGCCAGCACGCTCGTGCCCGAGCACTACAAGGAAGTCGCAACCCGCCGCATCGAACACGTCGAACGCACGCTCGCAGCTGTTCACGAACGGCTCACGAAGGAGATTGCCTTCTGGACGGACCGGGAGATCAAACTCAAGGACGATGCTTCCACCGGCAAGGACGTGCGCCTCAACCTCGACAATGTGAAGCGGACACTCGAAGACCTCCAAAGCCGGCTCGACAGCCGCAAGAAGCACCTCCAGGCCATGCGGCAGATTCAGAACGGCACCCCCGTCATCCTTGGTGGGGCGCTCGTGGTTCCGGCCGGGCTCCTCCGGCAACTCCGCGGCGAAGGCCCAGCCTTGTCAGCCGCCGATGCTGCCGCCCGCAAGAGGATCGAGATGCTCGCCATGAACGCCGTCATCGCCGCCGAGGAGGCCAAGGGCCACCGTTGCGCTGATGTATCGGCCGACAACTGCGGCTGGGATGTCACGTCGTACCCGCCGACGCTCAACGGGCTTCAACTGGATCCAAAGCACATTGAGGTCAAAGGTCGCGTGAACGGTGCCGACACCATCACCGTCACGCGGAACGAAATCCTCTACGCCTTCAACCAGGACGACAAGTTCGTGCTGGCCATCGTGTTCATCAATCCGGACGACACGATAGAGGGGCCGTATTACGTCACCAAGCCGTTTCAGCGTGAACCCGACTGGGGTGCGGCCAGCGTGAACTACACGATCAGCGAACTGCTCAAGCGGGCCGGAGGCCAGGCGTGAATGTTATCTCGCCGAAGAAGCTGATCGAGGTCGCGTTGCCGCTTGATGCCATCAACATTGCCGCGGCGCGGGAGAAGTCGATTCGCCACGGGCATCCGTCCACGCTGCACCTCTGGTGGGCGCGTCGGCCGCTCGCGGCGGCGCGGGCGGTCATCTTCGCTCAACTGGTTAACGATCCGGAAGACTTGTGGCGATGCCAGAACCCCGGGCAAGAACCGAATCAGCAAGTGCGTGGCCACTGGACGAAGGCCCGCGCCAAGCTCTTCAAGATATTCTTCACGCGGCCAAGAATGACGTATTTACTGGGCAGCTGGATCATGTTCTACTAATTCTCTCGAGAACGGAA
>JAIEPT010000306.1 GCA_019748295.1 Gemmataceae bacterium
TATGCGATCATGCCCGCAGCCTCAACCGAAGGTCCAGCCCAACCCGGACGTTATTTGTGAAACGGACCACTTAGCTACTAAGCCGCAAGCGGGGGGTAGCCGACTGCATCAAGGATGACGAACCATCGGACGCGTCCAGCCCGGCGGAACGCCACGGAGGGCGTTCCCTACAGAACGCGACGTTCGTCGCTACACCTATCTGCAAACCGCTCTAAATCGCATAGGGGTTATGCTGCAAATGAAGAGGGCGAAGGCCACAGGGGCCTTCGCCTTTCTTGCATCATCGTTTCGCGTCGATCACTTCAGCTCGCGGATGAACACATTCGCGAAATCGACGGCATCGCCATGATGCTGCAGCGCGATGGGTCCGCGCGGCGCAACTCCCGGAAGCTGCGCCTCGTGCAGCACATCCTTGCCGTTGAGATTTACGGTCAGCATGTCTCCCTTCATGCGAATGCGGAAGCGATTCCAACTGCCGATCGGGGCATCCGCTTTCACCTTCGGCGTCACGCCGGCTCGCACTTCGGGCGGTTGCTTCCTGTCCATGCGATAGCCGTACACTTCGCCGGATCCGATCGGCCAGCACCAGATATTCACCTGGCTCTTGCTGGACCCGCGGAGATAGATGCCGCTGTCGCCGGCGTCGTCCACCTCGACCAACTTCGGCTTCTTGGTTTCGGGATCCACCGCATCGTCGCCGTTCGCAAGGATGACGGGGCGGGGGATCTTCTTGATGTTCTTCTTGTCGAGCCGCCAGTCGACGACCATCTCGAAGTCGCCGTATTCCTTGTCGGTCCACAGATTCGGATCGATCCCCTTGGAGGGCGCCTTGCCCGAATAGTGGAGAACGGCGCCGCGCGGCAGCCAGTGTTTCTTGTGCTCGTCGGTGGCCTTCCAACCGGCCAGATCGATGCCGTTGTACGCCGAGACAAAGCTCGCATCCGCCTCGGCCGCGATCTCCTCGGGCTTGGGATTCGTGCTTGGCAGTTCCTTGATGCGGATGTTCTTGAACCAGCACTCGGCCCCTTCGGATTCGAGGGCGAGATAGCCTTTGCGGGGATTGCACTCGGACACGCCCGAGACTTCCTTGCCGTTCACTTCGAGCTTGATGACGCCGTTGTTGGCGGTGACTTTGTAGTGGTTCCATTCGCCGCCCCCTTTGGCCCGTTCCTCGCTCGGCAGGCAGCGTTCCCATCCCTTCGGATGCGGGCGGTCCGGCTTGCACTTGGCTCCCCAGATGGAGAACAGGTCGCCATGGCTCGTGTAGGTGTCCTTCACGTTGAGGTTGACGAGCACCTGAACTTCGATGCCCCGGGTGTAGCCAGTGCCGACGGCCGGGATCGGATCGCCCCACACGAACAGGCCGGAGTTGCCGACTTCCTTCGTGTTCGCATGCAGCCAATCCATCTCGAGGATGAAGTTCTCGTACATGCGATCGGTCCTCAGGAAGCCGACCGGCTTGCCCGTGGTGACGATCATGTTGTCCTTCACGAAGAAGGTGCTGGGGTGGCAATTGACGTTGACCCAACCGGTCAGGTCTTTGCCGTTGAACATGGGGCGGAACCCATCGGCATCCTGAGCCGTGAGCGGGGCAACCGCGAGACACGAGACGAACAGAGCCAACGCCGACTTCATGGACGCGTTCCTTGGGTGAGCCAAAGGCGGAGGGAGATCGCCCGCGATTGTAAACGACGCCCAATGCGAACAGCAAGCAAGAGCGACGGCAAATCCCCAGACGGGACGCAGCGAACCGAAGTCTGCTTCGAGGCGGCGGCCGTCACTGTCACGCTCGTGTTGCTCGGCCAAGTGCTCGAACTGCCTGCTCGGCAATGCACCTCGGCGGCACTCTGCCGTTTGCTGTCGCTTGCCCCGCCGATCGCACGCAAGATCCGAGGGAGAGCGCGACGTCGAGCGGCCCCTCCCGAGTTCCGTTTCCGTGTTCGCCAATCCCTTCGGCTGCAAGCCGCCGCTACTCGCGAATGAAGGTCGATAGCGCTTGCACGACTTCGCGGATCGTCTGAAATCGCTCATCCGGCGACTTCGCCAGGCACTTGAAAATGATTTCTTCCAGCTCGCGAGGGGCACGCAGCATCAGCGTCGAAAACACGACCGGTTTTTCGAGCCGAATCTTGGCGACCAGTTCCTCAACCGTATTGCCGACGAACGGCGGTCGGCCGGTCATCAGCCCGTACAGCGATGCACCTAGGCTGTAAACGTCGGCCCGAGCATCGACAGCAGGGCCGCGGCGGGTGCGTTCGGGCGGTTGGTAGCCGAGATTCTCGGAAGGGACCCCCGCGGCGGAGATCGGAACCGTCGGATCCTCTTCGAGGGCTTCGGACAGCATCAGGTCGGTCAGCTTCGTCTCGCGCGGCGTCTTGCCGACAAGGATGTTGTGCGGCGTCACATTGAGGTGCAAGAGTTTCTTCTGATGGGCATAGTCGAGCGCCTGGGCCAGGAACAGGCCGATGCGGAGGGCATGTCGCCAATCGACGGTTCCCGCCGACTCGATGCGGCCAATGACCGCCGCGAGGCTTTCGCCATGCACATACTCTTCCGCAATCCAGCAATGCGGCCCGCTTTTGCCGGCGCCATACACCTTGAGCAGATGCGGATGACGCAGCGGCAGCACCTGCTTCATGGCGGCGACGAAGCTCTGAACGGTCGCGTCGTTCGTCCCGAAGACAGGATCGAGAACCTTCAAGGCGACCGCGAGATTGCGACGCGTGTCCTTGCCATGGAACACATAGCCATGCCGTCCCCGCGCCAGCGCCGTCCCCACCTTGTAGTGCCCCAGCTTTTGGCCGACGAGCCCTTCGGCCCATGACGCATGCCGGGGGAGATCCGACACGGAATCCGCAGAGGGGGACGCGCCCACCGCGGCTTCGCCGGCGAGGTCGGCGTCTTCCTGAAACTGCAAGCTTGTTTTGCCGATGCGAATGAGGTCGCCGACATTCAGCTTCTGGACTGGATCGATTCGCTTGCCGTTGACGAAGGTGCCGGAAGGGCTTTCGAAATCGCTGACGTGCCAGCCGCCGTCTTCGTAGCTGATTTGGCAATGCACCTTGGCGACATGCGGATCGATGAGATATCCCCCCGCCGCCCGGCTTCGCCCCAGCAAGAGCGGCTCCTGCGTCAGCGGAAAGTTGCGTCCTTCATCCGGGCCCATCAAAGCGACGAGATGCGCGGGCATGCAAGACCCTCATGTCGGCGATCCGGCAACAAAGCGATCGCCAATTTTGTTTTAGAGCGCATGAACAAGCTGGGGATGGAAGAGGGAACGCAACTTTCGAAAAGCGCATTGGCTGGCACGCCCTGAATGTAATGAAGGGCGTGGAAACGGTGCTGACGCAGCATCCAACTTGCAATGATCTTTCGGCGAGTTCACCACGCCCTTCGTTACACTCAGGGCGTGCCACCCAAATCATTCGGATTGCAAATGAACATAAGGCTTGCAATCGATTGGCTACCCGTCGAACTGCTCACGGATGTCGGAGAGTTGCTGCCGGCGGAGTGCTTCCGGGGCATAGGGGTCGAATGCCAGCGGACGTTTGAGGATCGCCTGCAGCACTTGCAACGCGTGTCGCCGCAGATCCACATCTCGGCGTTCCAGCGCCGACAACAATGCGGGAACGGATGCGTTCCCCTTCTGCACCAACTCCGCGGCCGCGCGGGCCTGATCGGGTGATTTCAAGCCTTCGACCAGCATGAGGATGCGGTCGCTGTCCGCCTTCGTCTTCGGTTCCTCGTGAATCGCCCTCGAATCAGAAGGACGCACGCCGACAGGGGCAGTCGCCGCCACTGAGCCGTTGACCGCGGGTTCGGGCTCTTCGTCCCCCAGGCGCTCGTCGCTGAAGCCGGCGCCAAGGTATTCGGCAATGGCGATGGGATCCTTGATGATTTGGCTCGGCGTCCCGTGCGTTCGCACCGTGCCGTCCTTAATCAGGTAGCTGCGCGTCGTGATCTTCAGAGCTTCACGCACGTTGTGATCCGTTAGGAGTACGCCGATGCCATGATGGCGGAGGTCCTTAACAATTGTTCGAATCTCGGCGATCGTGATCGGATCGATGCCGGTAAAAGGCTCATCGAGCAAGATCAGCAGCGGCTCGCAGACCAGGCAACGCGCGATTTCGAGCCGGCGTTTCTCGCCGCCGGAGAGGCGGGCGGCAATATTGTGGCGGACCTTCGATAGGCCGAACTGCTCGAGCACCGTATTGGTGCGATCCCAGCGTTCGCGCCGCGTCAGGGCTCGGCCTAGGGTTCGCGAAGCGGGCATGATTTCGAGAATGGCGAGGATGTTCTGCTCGGTCGTCAGCTTGCGGAAAACGCTCGTTTCCTGCGAGAGATAGCCCATGCCCAGGCGAGCCCGCTGGTACATCGGCAGGCCGGTCACGTCCTGATTGTTGAAATAAACGATCCCCGCGTTGGGCGTGAGTTGCCCGGTGGCCATGCGGAAGCTGGTCGTCTTGCCGGCGCCGTTGGGTCCGAGGAGCCCGACGACTTCGCCGGGATTGACCTCGAAATTGACGCCATCGACGACGGTCCGTCGTCCAAAGCGTTTCACCAGCCCCTGGACCTCGAGAAGGGCCATCGAGCAAACTCCTCCCAGTTTTCCGAGTTAAGCCTCTCCCTCCCTTATAAGGGGGGACGAACGGTCGAACAAGTCCAGCGGATCAGGAAGAGCTAAATCGAGGGGAATGGCGGAAAAGGAGGGAATTTGGGCGAAATGCGACGGGCAGCAGTGAGAGTTGAGAAAACCACTCGCATCCAATCGGCTTTTCCATGCACGGAATGATCGCAGACGTGAGTTGCTTCAAGAGTTGATCAACTGGCGAAACGCGATCGCGCATCAGGACTTCGATCCTCTCGGCGGGAATCCTGCACTCCACCTCGGACGAGTCAAATCATGGAGAAGTGCGGTTAATGCCTTGACTGCTTGTTTCGCCCGGGTGATGCAGTCTTATCTGAGCGGACTGATAGGAACTAACCCCTGGGAGCGGAGAGCGAGGGCACTATGAGCAATAAGTCGTTTCGTGTCGGCCAGTACGTTACGTTCAGGTATGGCGGCCGATCCGTTCAGGGAATGGGCAAAGAAGATCGTGGACCAATCGGCATGAAGGGCCGGGTCTTGTGCTTGATCGAGTTTCACCCAGAGACCGGTTCGCTGGACGTTTCACATATAGAGCTGCCTGCCGAAAAGCTCGAAGCGGTGGAACGGACCGTTACCATCGGATGAGATTTTGGAATCGCTTGCAGGGCAGAAGAGTGAGTGACCGGTCCAAGCACGGATCTGCGGGCGGGAAACGATCATCGTAAGCGTGCTGGAATCGCTGCGGCTGTATTTAAGCAAATACACTTTGAAAGATGTGATCGCGGAGATCGAGCGCTGGAGGCTGGCCGGCGTCAGTCGGCGACGGGGAAATAGACGCTGCCGGCGAGCACTGACGGCGAGCGGTTGATGCGGGCGACGGCGTCGGTGAACGATCCGGTCAGGGCGGTGTGCGTCATGATGATCAGCGGGACGACGGCCGAACCCTCCGGGCCTTCCATCGCCTCGTGCTGAATGATCGACGAGATGCTGATTTGGTGGTCCGCCAGGATCCGCGTGATTTCGGCAAGCACGCCGGGGCGATCCTGCACGTGCATGCGCAAATAGAAACGGCTCGGAATCGTCGCTCGGGACCGGAGCGTGGTCTTTTTGGTTTCGCTCGACCACAGTTTCAAGGAGCGGAACGTCTGCTGCGCTCGGCCAACCGCCATGTCGATGATGTCGGCGACGACGGCGCTCGCGGTCGGCATTTGGCCCGCGCCGCGGCCGTAATAGAGCGTGGAGCCGACCGCGTCCCCCGTGACGAAGATGGCGTTGAACGCATCGCGGACCAGGGCGAGCGGATAGGTTTGCCGCAGCATGACGGGGGAGACGTGCATGGCGATCGGGCCGTCGGTCGATTTGGGATCGACCCACGCTTCGGCGAGAAGCTTGATCGTGTAGCCCAACTCCCGGGCGTAGCCGATGTCGATCTTGTCGATCTCGGCGATGCCGCGGCGCGGGATGTCGTTGAGCGGGATGGCGATGCGAAATGCGATTTGCGAGAGGATCGCGAGTTTGTGGGCGGTATCGGTGCCGTCCACATCCATGGTGGGATCGGCCTCGGCGTATCCCTTGGCCTGAGCGTCGGCGAGGGCTTCGCGATAGCTGCGGCCCTGGTCGGTCATCTCGGTCAGGATGTAGTTGCAGGTGCCGTTGAGGATGCCCTGGATGGCGAGGATGCGATTGGCGGCGAGGCCCTGCGTGAGGGCGCCGATGATCGGGATGCCGCCGGCAACGCTCGCTTCGAAGGCGATGGATCGGCCATGCTTGCGGCCCGCATCGAAGATCTCCTGGCCATGTTGAGCGAGGAGGGCCTTGTTTGCCGTCACCACGTCTTTGCCCGCGGCGAGCGAATCGAGAACGGCGGTGCGAGCCCACGCGGTTCCGCCGACGACTTCGACCACGAGTTGAATGGAGGGATCGGAAAGGACGCTGCGGCAGTCGGTCGCGATCAGGTTCGACGGCAGGGCGACTTCGCGAGCTTTGCCAGGATCTTTGACGACGACTTTGCGAAGTACGAGCGGTTGGCCCGCCTGGGCGGCGAGGCGTTCGGGCTCTTCAAGCAGCAGCTTGGCGACGCCGCTGCCGACGGTGCCGCAACCCAAGAGAGCGATGCCGTACGGTTCCATGCGAAATCCTGTCGGAGCGGCGATTCGAAACGTCGGCTAGCCGCGACGCGCAGCGGAGCGGGCTATGAACCGTGCAACCGCAGGGCCTTGTCGCGAAACGCTAAGGCGAGCGGCGCCTGCATTTCTCCCCTCTCCCTCCGGGAGAGTCCGGGAGAGGGGCCGGGGGTGAGGGCGTGCGACCTGGCGTTTCGCAAGAAAAGGCACCCTCACCCCAACCCTCTCCCGGAGGGAGAGGGAGACTATCTCCTGCCGTCGCCTAAAGCGGTTGCGCCCTGCACGATTTTTTACCGCCGCCGCGTTCAAGAACAAGGCGGATGAAAAGGAACACGCCCGACCGTTGCGGGCCGGGCGTGTCTAGGTTTTGCGAATCAAGCCGGACTTAGGAGGCCGTTTCGGTCGCCGTCACCGTCGTCTTGCGACGGCGGAGAAAGGCGAGGCCGGGCAGGCCGAGCAGACCGAGGATCAGGCTGGCGGGAGCGGGGATGACGCCTCCATTGCCTGGTCCGCCCTTTTGATTCTGGTTCTGGTTTTGCTGTTGCTTTTGCTGCTGATTTTGCTTCTGGTTTTGGTTTTGGTTCTGGTTCTGGTTCTGGTTCTGGTTGATGTTGATGGCGATGTTGGTTCCGGTGTTGGTTCCGGTGTTGGCGTCGGTCCTGCCGGCGCCGCGCCCGGCGCCGTTGAAGCCGCCGCCGCCGCCGAAGCCGCCCTGATTGGCGCCGGAACCGGCGCCGTTGAAGCCGCCGCCGCCGGAGAAGGAACCGCCGCCGCCGAAGCCGCCGCCGGCTCCGCCTCCCAATCCGCCGCCTCCGACGCCTGGGATGCCGGGGACGAAGCCGCTGAGGAATCCGCCGCCGCCGCCACCGCCGCCGGGAGTTGCGAAGCTGCCGAAGGTTGGGCTAGGGATGCCGCCGCCCGGAGCGTTTCCAGGAGCAACGCCGGTCGCCAGAGCGACCCCACCTGCACCCAGCGAGGCGAGTGCCACGCCAGAGGCAGATCCAGCTCCCACTCCAACGCCTGGGCCAACGCCCACTCCGACGCCCGGGGCATTGCCGACACCCGTTCCTACGCCGGGAGCGTTGCCCACGCCGACGCCCGGAGCGAAGCCTTGGCCGAGGCCAGCGCCCACTGCTCCGCCCGTGCCGAGGGCCGCGCCGCCGGCGCCGACCGCCGCGTCGAAGCCGTCCGGACCGGGGTCGCGAGCGCCGAAGGCGCCGAAGATCGTGGCCCGAGCCGCGGGAGAGGTCGAGATGCTGCGGATGAACGATCGCTCGGTCTCGGCCGTGGCCGGCGCCAGCGAGGTTTCGAGGTTCTTCACGCGGATCGGTTCGTCCTTGGGGGGCAGGTTCGACGTGAAGCCGAACAGCACGCTGTGGTTGCCCGATTCGATGCCTTCCTTCCAATCGACCCGGAAGATCGACGGAGCGATGTCGCGACTAGCGAGCACCAGGCCGTTGGCGTCGCGAATCGCTTCGGTTCGCAGGCCGAGGTTGTAGCCCGTTTCCACGGAGTCGAAGTAGAGCACTTGCACGAAGCTCGGCTTGCTTCCGCCGCGCTTCTCGGCTGTACTCTCGAATCGGCTGGCGAGGGCGATGCCGACGGTCTTGATGACGGCCTTGTTGGCGTCGAGGTTTTGCGTGTCGTTGCCGATGCCGAAACCTTCGTCGCCGGTGAACTCGTGGACCGGACCCCACGGACGATACTGCTTCACGGGGAGCTGAAGACCGATCGACGGGTGGGCCGAGGTGGCGAGGCGAATCGATTCCTTCGCCTTGTTGTCGCCGTCCAAGGCGGCCAAGGCTTCGCCGTCTCCGCCGACTTTAGCGACCGGCAGCGAGAAGGCGGTGTTGTCGAAGAAGCCCCACGAGGTGATGTGTCGCGGATCGGCGGCCAGCTTGAGGGCCACGCTGCCGATCGTGTCCACCTTGTTCGGATTGACGTCGAGGTTGATCGACGCGAGCCGGGTCTTGAAGTCGCGGGAAACGCGCGGGTTAAAGCGAGGATCGTGGTACGGCTGATCGTTGACCACCTGATACAAGTAGATGTAATCCGCCTCGGTATCGAGTGCCGGCGACACGTCGCCGCGGATGTTCATGCCTTCGACGAATCGACCGTCGAAATCGCCCAGGTTCACGCCCCACGAGTCGCGCCCCTTGAGTTCGGGATTCCGCTTGAGCACGGCGTAAAAGACCGTGGCGCTGGTGATGGTGTTCCCCTGGAGGCCGAGGATGTTGGCCATCGTCGTGTAGCCGGAGCGAACGACGTTGGGCATGCGGTTGATGCCGCCGACTTTGCCGGGCAGATTGGCGAGTTTGACGCCGCCCGCCGGGGCCGGGGCTTCGCCGCCGGCGACGCCCTCTTCGTCGATACCGACCGACTTCACGGAATCCTTCTTCGCGGTGGCCGCGGGATTCATGATGCGGATCGGCTCGTTCACCGGCGGCATGTCGCTGGTGTAGCCGAAGACGACGCTATGCTGGCCGAGCTTCAGTTGGCTGTTGGTCCATTCGGCCCGGAAGACCCCGCCGTCCTTCCCCTTGTCGGACGAGACGGTCACAAGTTGCACCGAGTCAGGCGTTTGACCTCCCTGGGTCGTGGCCGACAGAGCGTTTTCTTCCCAAGAAGCGAGAGCGGTCTTGTTCGCCTTCTTCTGCGACAGCTCCTTGGTGGTCGCGAGATCGCCGAGCCCCAGGTTGCTCTTGTCGAGCGAGACTTCGACATTGCGGCTGAAGTCGTAAGCCTTGGCCTGACGCGTGTAGGCGGGCAGACCTTCGAGCTTGGCGATCGTAGTCGGATTGGCCGAGGCGGCGAGGCGGATCTTTTCCGGAGCGTTGTTCGAGGCGGCGATGATTTTGCCGGTCGAGTCGCGTTGTTCGCCGGCGAGAGCCAGGCCGACGTTGCGGAAGTAGCCCCACGAGGTGATGAACGAAGGATCGACGTTGAGCTTCAAGTTGAAGCTGCCGACGTCCTGCGATTTGAGATCGGCCGAGCCCGTGTTGGCGGCGAAGCGGATGCCGTCCTTCGTCACTTCGCCTACCGGGTCGATGCCGCGATCGTTGACGATCTGATAGAGGTAAAGATACTTAGCCTGAGTGCTGAGCTTGCCGGTATTGCCTTGGCCGGCGACGAACGCTCCCTCGAGCCCGGGGAAGCCGGTCCCGAAGGGGTCGCCTTCGCGATTCTTGTTTTCGTAAACCGCGTAGTAGACCGTGGCTCCCAGGATGGCCTTCTTCTCGAAGCCCTGGTTCACCGGGATGATCTTGTTGTCGGAGGTGACGATGTCGTCCGGAGTGCCCGGGCGGGTATAGCCCGCGCGAACCAGCGACGAACGGACGCCGCGAGGTTCCTTCGACGTCTCCTGGGCCGTTGCCGGAAGCCAGACCGCAAGAGCGCCGGCAATCGCCACAAGGGCGACTCCAGGCGCTGACCAAAACCATCGAAACTTCGCCATGGTGGCCACCCGCTAAAGTAGGTTCTCTGTGCCGTTATCGATTATAAAATGCAAGCTTGGCGCCATGAAGGAAATATAGGCCGATTTTCGCGAATTTGCCGCCAATTCCCTTCATTTGCCCCCAGCTGGCATCCTGGATCGTTCTTAGTCGCCAAAGTCCAGGTCTCTTCACGCAACAGCGTAAAGCGGCGCTGTTAACTTTGGTTAACACGCCGAATCCTGGACATTCGCTCTCGAAGCTGTGCGGCCGTCCATTTCAAACCGCGCCGGAGCGACTCTTTCCACGACGGACGAGCAACTCGAAAGGTGACGACGGGGCGGCTGCCGCTCGCGAACAACGACTTGTACTGGGCGACGCCGGGGAGAAAATCGAACTCGCGTAGGCCCCCCTCAATGGCCTTTCGAACACCGAATACCACTTGCACGATGCCCAGTCGGACCTTGTCGGGGACATCCGTCTTGCGGCCCGTCTGGTAGAAATACAGTTTGCCGTTGGCGACGAAGCTGTAGTGAACGGCCACCGCCTCGCCGCGAACCTCGATCCAGGTCAGTTCAAGTTGGCCGCGCTGAAGCGCCGCCTCCTGGAAGCGTTCGTGAAACGTCGCGAATCGCGGCGATGCGAATACGCCCTGGCTGCCTTCGGCTTGCCAGCGTTCGCGATGCAGATCCGCGAGCACCTTGCGGGCGATCGGCAGGTCTGCGGCCGATTCCACGCTGCGGACGCGGAAGTCGTCGCCGGCCCATGCCTTAAAGTCCCGCATCGCATACGTCAGGCTTTGCCTGCGCTTTTTGTTCAGCGTCGCCAGATACGCTTCCCAGCTTTCCGGCAACGCGACGTAAGGCGCTTCATCTTTCGCCTCGCGTTCGATCACGAATCCCGCTTCGGCGAATGCCGTCTGCAACGCGGCGGACATCGGATGCTCGCCGTCCATCCGACTGCACATCCATTCATCCCAGCGACCGAATTCGTTCGCTTGCAGACGCCGAACGAAATCGCGGGCGACGGTCAGTTCTTCGCCTGCGGATGCGATGAGATTCAGGTAATCAGAGCAAACGCCGTCTCCTTCATCCCCATCGCTGCCGAGCGGTTCGAGGCGACGGAACGAGAGCCCAAGTCGATAGCGGCGCCGTCGTCGATGCATGAGAGCGAGGCCGACCAAGTCGCTGTCGCGTTCCCAGCAACCGACCTGCAGTTCGCGGCCTTGGCCATAGATGTCCCACCACGTCAGCAGCCATTCCGGCGACAGCATCGGCTCGTCGCTTACGCTGCGGCGCAGCAGGTCACGCCAGGCGGGGACCAACGCCTGCAGCTCCGCATGATTCGAGATCATGCGGAACGTCGTCGGGGTGGCGGCCGGCATCGACACGACGGGGCTCGGTTCGGCGAGGAGGTTCATGCGTCCCGCTTTCCGAAAAGGCCGCTCGCCTTGCGGGCCATGCGAAACGCCAGCGACTTGACCTTGTCGCGCCACGGCGAATCCCCCACGGAACGCGGCTTCCATCCGCGGCCGCGCAGCCACGTGTTCGCCTGATACGCCTCGTAGCGCCGATCCAGGTCCGGCGTGCGGAAGGTCACGCTAAACGATACCGAAACCTCGGACCCATTGGCGACATAATGCGGATACGTCACCGGGAAGTGCAGGCCATATCCCGGTTTCAGATCGAAGGCCCACGACTTGGCTCGGTATTCTTCCTTGAACGTCAAGTTGCGATGAGCGCCCTGGTAGAAGCGTTCCAATTCCGCGTCCGAAAGGACCGTGCGATCGCGGCCATCGAACTGATGCACGACCTTGGATCCGCGGATCTGCAGAAGGAAATTATGTTCGGGGTCCATGTGATACGGAGTCACCGACCCCGGCGACGTCAAAAAAACGAACGCCTCCGGTTTGCACATCCCCGGATGCAACGGCTCGGAATAAGGCCGAATTTCCGCGAGACAGCGTTCAAGAAGGTCGCGGTAGGCGGGATCGGTTTCGACGTACTTGAGCACCATCCACGATTTGCAATGCTCGATGCGGCGAATCGTTTCGTCGATCGTCAGGCCGTTGCGAGGCGTCAGGTTCGGGTCCACGCTGATCGGCAGTTCGCCCGCGTTGTATTCGACGTTCTTCTCCGGCAACGTTCGCGCGAGTTGCATCAGGCGGTCCATCGCGAACAACGGATGATCCGCGAGCCGATGGCCGATGAGGAACGGCTCCTGGCCGAATTTGGCTCGGAAAAGATGGGCGTCGAGGTCAAGAAGCTTCTCGCTCGTCCCTTGAGGTGGGAACGCGGGAAACACTGGATTCGAGGACGCATTCGCCAATCGCATGGCGTTTTCCCTTAATGAGGACGACATTTCTCCCCTCTTCCTCCGGGAGAGGGGCCGGGGGTGAGGGCCAATGCCTCTGAGACGAAGAACCTATTTCGAAACCATACGGAGACTTGGGAGGGCGAGGCGGGCGAGGCTCCTGCCGAGCCGCGGGACCAAGTTCCCTGTCTCGAACGCCGATTTTCTCCGCGTTTTCCGCAACACCGGCGCGGCAGGAGCCTCGCCCGCCTCGCCCCCTCGCTCTCCCGATCTCCGCCGGAGTTTCGGAATAACGTCTAAGCTAAGCTAAGCCAAACCCTCACCCCAACCCTCTCCCGGAGGGAGAGGGAGCGGAAGACGATTTCCATGCTCGCTTCAGTGCGCGAGCCATGTACAGCAACCCTAGGCCAAGATTCGCTCCGATGCCCCCGACGGCGATGGCCAGATGTTGGATCGTGCGGCGATCGGTCCAGAGGCGATCGATCATGGGATGCTTGGGGACCGCGCACGAATCCATCCAGCCGAGGGCGGGTTCGGAATGGACGAGGCCGATGTTGTCGATCTCCAGCAGCATGCCGGGCGAGTGTTTCGCATAGCGTTCGTCGTAGGCGATCTTGAACGCGAACGAGCCGCGGCCTGCCGAAAGAAAGTTGCACTTCAGCGCGATTGGACGATCGTCGAGGAAGAACCCGAGCATGCGAAGTTGTCCGCGAGCATGGGCGGAGCGAGCAACGGTTGCGAAAAACTCGCGTTGCCCCTCGGTGCAGCCCAGGGCGGTTTGCGTTTCGCCTTTCCAACCCGCGGCTTCCAAGGCGAGGAAGTGTTCGATCCACGGCTCGACCGATTCGTCGGTCGCCAGAGTGCGTGCCTCGAAGCGGCCCCATTCGCCGAGCCGTTTGCGGTGGCGTTTCAGCTCTTTCCGCGTTCCCGAGGAAACGGCATTCGCGACGTAATCGTCGGCGTTCGTTCCCGGAACGATCAACGCGCGATTCCAGGCATCGATCGGCAGCGTCAATGCGTTTCGCTCGCGAAGCACGTCGATCAGCGTGCGTGCGAAAGGGCCGTCGCCGTGAACGTGGTCCATCTCGACGATGCCGGCTTCTTTGGCTGCGGAATCCAAGAACGCGGTCAACGCCTCATGAGCATGATCGCGATGCAGCAGCGGGGTGCAGAGCGAGCAGAGCGCATGTTTCCGCAAACGCAACGTCGATATCGGCAGCTTGCGATACGATCGCCGCCGCTCGACCGGAAAGACGCCGATGAGTTGCCGCGATTCGTTGGGGCGGCCGGAAGTTCGCCAAAACAGATGCAGCGATACGTTCGGCTCCGGCATCGTCCGCCATGCGGGGAGCAGCATCCAGGGTTCGTAAAACGCGTTTGGTTCCAAGGCCTCGGATGCGAGAGTCTGCCAGGCGTCGGACACGATCTGCGCGGCACCGGCGGATTGGATCGTTTCGAGAACAATGCTCGGACCCGTCGGCGCCGCAGCCGGGGCGGGCGGCTTGATCGGGGGCGCGTTAGTGGTGGATGAGAGGTTCATGGATCCAAAGTTTGCAGTTAGCGGCAATGCGATGGCAGGGCGTCTTGCACGAACCCGAAGCGTAAGTAAGCGAGGTCAAAGTCTTCCCTCGCTTACGCTTCGGGTTCGTGCAGAAACTCTCCCATGGTCAGCGTTTCCAACCGAAGCGGCGTTTGCAGGCGTAGATCCAGTCGAAGCATCCCGACAGGTGCAACTCCAAGTGCGTCAGGTTGCGGAAGTAAGGCATCGCCTCGCGAGGCAGGATCTGCCCTTTCATTCCTGGCCGAACGAATCCGCCGTAAGCCGACACGCAACCCTGGTACCCCGACTCGAAAACAAGCGGCAGGTACTCGGGCCGAAAATGCTCGCGGCCGCCGAACGGATACGCGAACCATCGGACAGTCCGTTGCAGTTGCTCCTCGAGGATGCGTTTCGATTCCGTCAGTTCTCGCCGCGCCGTTTCCGCGTCGATCTTGCCGAAATCCGCATGCTCCGCCGAATGCGAGCCTATTTCATGACCCAGGGATGCCATCTCGCGCACTTCATCCCAGGTCAGGTTGGGCATCTTCGGAAGATGCGCATCCCACGGATACGACCGCTCGCTGCCAACATAGCTCGTGGAAGCGAAGAAGGTCGCCGGCAGCCGATGATCCGCCAGAATTCGAGCCGCAGGCAGATTATCCGCATACGTATCGTCGAAGGTGATCGCAACGGTGTTGGGGGGAATCGGTTGCGAATCGTTGGCGTATCGGAACGCCTCCGCAAGCGTGATCACGCGGTAGGATCGCCGCAAGAGGGCGCAGAAATCGCGGAACCATTCGATGCCCACGGTGAGCCCATCCCGCGGAACGGCGTCCGTCACGCGGTGAAACAGCACGATCGAAAGGCGCGTCCGCCCCCGCTGCCGGCGGACCGCCGACTGGAGGGCCATCAGGCCGGAGTGCTTGTACAAACCGAGCAACGCAGAGCGAACCATGAACCCGAGCCCGCCTAGGTGAGATTTCGGCGCCCGTGATGGAGTATACTTCATCAATGGATCAGAGACAAAAGCTGGAAGGACTGACACGTGGACAAGTGTTTGGTGACAGGCGGCGCGGGGTTCATCGGCTCCCATCTGGTGGATGGGCTGCTCGCGGAAGGCTTTGCCGTACGCGTGCTTGACGACCTTTCCAGCGGCAAGCTCGAGAATTTGGCCCATGTGAAGGATCGCATCGAGTTCCAACAAGGCGACATCGTTTCGCGCGAGGACGTCCGCAAGGCAGTCGAAGGTTGCAGCTTCATCTTCCATTTGGCGGCGTTGCCTTCGGTGACGAAGAGCGTCGAAGACCCGCTCCTTTCGCACACGATCTGTGCGACGGGAACGCTGACGGTGCTGGAAGAGGCCCGGCTGGCGAAGGTGAAACGGGTCGTCTACGCCAGCAGCTGTGCGGTTTACGGCGACCAACCGGGCGAGCGGCGGAGCGAGACCGATCCCATGATGCCCCTCTCGCCCTACGCCGCGGCGAAATTGGCGGGCGAGCATTACTGCACCAGCTTCACAGCCGTATTCGGACTCGAAACCGTGCGGATGCGGTTTTTCAACGTCTTCGGCCCTCGCCAAGACACGAAGAACCCCTATTCCGGCGTCATCGCCCTCTTCTCCGCAGCGATGGCGGAAGGGAAGATCCCGAAAATCTTCGGCGACGGCCAGCAAGCCCGCGACTTCGTCTACGTGGGGAACGTCGTGCAAGCGCTGATACTAGCCGCCCGGACGCCCCAGGCGAATGGTCGCGTTTACAACGTGGGCATGGGCGAAAGCGTGACGCTGTTGGGCTTGGTGGACGCGCTCAACGAAGTGCTTCGAAAATCGATCCGGGCAACGCATGAACCAGCCCGCACCGGCGACATCAAACTATCTTGCTCCAACATCGCTCAGATTACAAAAGATCTACGCTACAGCCCGAAAATCGATTTTTTGCAGGGACTGAAACGAACACTTGAATGAGGCAAAAGAACTGATCGAAATTGCTTTATCATATGTTGCCGATGCGACTAGTATTCCTTATTGCAGGGCCTGAATTCGCTAGCCTGTGTGGAGATTGTGCAAGACACGATTCGCCACAGCCTGTTGCTTAATCGAGACTTAAGGTTCTCGAAAAGCGGTTCTTGCGAGACCGCGAATTCGGGAAATCTACGACGCTCGGACTTGCATTTGCTTTTCAATCAGATATCATATGACTGTCCTGCGGATGGATGACTTCGGTGACTGGGCGACGCCGAGGAAATCGACCGCAGGACTTTTTTGCGCGCCCAGCCTCCACTTCGAACATGTCCATCCTCGCCAATCTATCCCTCGATGAAGCTTCTGCGGATCCTGGTCCCTTTCCCCTTTTTGCCCGCTGGTACGCCGACGCGGAGAACGCGAAAGTTCCCGACTTCAACGCGTTGACGCTCGCCACCTCGACCCCCGACGGCCATCCTTCCGCCCGCATCGTGCTCCTTCGCGGCTTCGATGAGCGCGGCTTCGCCTTCTACACGAATTACGAGAGCCGCAAGGGGTGCGAGCTGGATGCGAATCCTCACGCCGCCATGGTCTTCTTCTGGACGCTGTTCCAACGGCAAGTGCGGATCGAAGGCTCGATCGTCAAGCAAACGCCGGAAGAGTCGGACGCCTACTTTTCGAAACGCCCCGCGGGCCATCGCCTCGGAGCTTTGGTCTCTCCGCAAAGCCGCGTGATCCCTGACCGTGCTTTCCTTGAACATCGGATGGACGAACTGACCAAAGAGTATCAGGGGCAGGACGTGCCCAGGCCGGACCATTGGGGCGGCTATCGGCTTGTGCCGCACGCAGTCGAATTCTGGCAAGGCCGCGAGAACCGTTTGCACGACCGCTTGCGGTATCGCCTCGCGCAATCAGGATGGATCATCGAACGCCTGGCTCCATGAGGGAGGCGGGTGAAATCGCTGCCCTGGCCGTTCCCTTGTCCCGGAAATCCGTAAAAATGAAACGTCCTCATCCGCCATCGGCCGCACATGCGGCGAAGAGGTTGTTTCGAAACCCCAGTCTTCCGCTTGCGGCTTAGCGTTCGGACAAAGCCCTGATCTCGCCAAGCCGCAAGCGGAAAACGTGCGTCCTCGGTTTCGAAGCAATTTCTAAGTTGGCTGATATTTCGGTTCTCACGGCTCGTATTTTTCGACTGCTTCTTGGATTATGACGAAACCATCCGCCACGAAGGAACAGGACGTTCTGGAGGAATGCCAAGCCGCGATCGGCTACCGCTTCAACCAGGTCGATCTCCTGCGCTCCGGATTGACCCACACCTCCGGAGCCGAGACCCGCCTCTCCTCGAACGAACGCATGGAGTTCCTCGGCGACGCCATCCTCGGCCTGATCGTCGTGGAACATATCTACCTGCAGTTCCCCGAGTATCAGGAAGGGGAACTTACCAAGATCAAGTCGGCGGTCGTCAGTCGCCGCACCTGTGCACGGCTGAGCCGCAAGCTGGGGCTTGAGAAATACATGTTCCTCGGCAAAGGCATGCACCTGCATGCGGCCATGCCGAGCAACATTCTCGCGGATGTGTTCGAGTCCCTCGTGGGCGCGGTCTATCTGGATGGCGGCCTGGAGGCCGTGAAGCAGTTCTGCCTGAAGCTGCTCGAAGAAGAGATCAACGCCGTCGCGGAAGGGGAGCACGGCAACTACAAGTCGGTGCTTCAGCAACTCGCCCAGAAGGATTTCAACGAAACGCCCTTCTACCACCTGCTCGACGAGAAGGGGCCCGATCACAGCAAGTGTTTCAAGGTGGCCGCGGGCCTGGGGCGATATCGCTATCCCGCCGCGTGGGGCAAGACGAAAAAGGAAGCCGAGCAAAAGGCCGCGATGAACGCCCTGGCCAAGATCCAGAACGAGCCGATCCCGTTCCCCTCCGACTGAGCGTGCGTCATGCCGATGCCGTCGTATCCGATCTACTGCCACACGCCGGGCTGCAAGCACCTCGCCGCCTACAAGATCGCCGCCCTATGGAGCGATGGCCGGCAGAGCGAACTGAAAACCTACGGCCTCTGCTGCGAAGACTGCCTGCCCAAGTGGTTCGAGCGCGGCCGCGAGAAGCAGAAGGAATGCCGCCTCACCGCGGGCGAAACGCTCGAAACCCCCGGCATCTGGGCGATGCGCCACGGCGAACGGGACAAGCGTCTGGAGCGCCTCGCGGACCTCGAACAAAAGTTCGCCAACGGTTAGCCGCGACGCGCAGCGGAGCGCGGACATCATGCCATGTGACGCTTGGGTTCGCTGTCCGCGCGCCGCTGCGCGTCGCGGCTAACCCTCGGACCCTGTTGCTGTTTGGGGCCAACGAAGTGCTTCCGTCAAAACTCGTGCAACGCCTGGGCGGATGCCTGCTGTTCCTTGCTGGATTGGCAGTGACCGCTTGGACATGGCACAGTGCATTAATACAGGAGCGGTTCAGCACCCGCCTCGGTGGACTTGGCCCAGTCGTCGCGATCGGCGGACTGAGTTTGATGCTGATGCCGATGGATATCGATTGGCTTCGGCGAACGCATGGCGTCCATAAACCCTACCGTTTTGCGCATTACCCGCCTGCGTGGAAAGCCGTCATGGTGTTGGCGCTGATCGCCGGCATCGCAAACTACCTGGCCCTAACTCGCATGTAGGCTGCACGGCGTATCAAGCTTGGGCCGCTTCCCGCGCCTTGCGGACACGTCGCGCGTCGATGAACGACTTGACGCACAACACCACGAACACCGCACACAAGCCAGCCATCGCCAGTTGTCCGCCGACTGCGAGATCGACGCTTCGTCCGCCCGCCATGGCACTGAACGCGCGGTAAGCCGGATAGACAGCCCCAACCAAGCCAATCAACGCCGCAAAGTGCATGGCGTGCATCCGGACTTTTTCGTTGCGAGCAATGACTCCGCACAAAATGAGAGCGATCCCAAATGCGGAAGGAATCAACGCGGTGGGACTTCGTGGTTCGGGCGACATGCCGTAGAGCCCTCCGCCGAGAACGGTAAGGGCGAGGCCGAAGACGATGGCAAGCATGGACATGGCGTTCTCCAAAAGTCGCGTCGCGATTGCATTTCTCCCTCTCCCTCCGGGAGAGGGTTGGGGTGAGGGAAACGGCATCGCCCAAGGTGTGGACTTAGTGCAGGCGCAACGATTGGCGCAACCGCATGGGCAATGTTTCTGCCCTCACCCC
>JAIEPT010000258.1 GCA_019748295.1 Gemmataceae bacterium
CGGCTGTCTGGCCTCACATCGCCGCTGACCTCACGCGGAGCGTGAGGACTACTCTCGTCTTTCGTGGCGACAAGTTTATCTAACTTGTCGGAATGGGCTGCATAGAGGTCGCTTTAAGCAAGTTAATAAACTTGTTTCCACGGCTGTCTGGCCTCACATCGCCGCTGACCTCACGCGGAGCGTGAGGACTACTCTCGTCTTTCGTGGCGACAAGTTTGTCTAACTTGTCGGATTGGGCTGCATAGAGGTCATTTCAAACAAGTTAATAAACTTGTTTCCACGGCTGTCTGCCCTCGTATCGCCGCTGACCTCACGCGGAGCGTGAGGACTACTCTCGTCTTTCGTGGCGACAAGTATATCTAACTTGTCGGAATGGGCTGCATAGAGGTCATTTCAAACAAGTTAATAAACTTGTTTCCACGGCTGTCTGGCCTCACATCGCCGCTGACCTCACGCGGAGCGTGAGGACTACTTTCTTCGCACTTGTCTAATTGCCGATCCACTGCTGCACCAACTCGGCGAACACTTCGGGGTGCGAGTATTGCGGCAAGTGGCCGCAGCCTTCGATCTCGGCCCGATTGGCGTGCGGAAGCCCTTCGAGCAATTCCTTTTCTTGCTGCCTGCCGACCAGGACGTCTTGATCGCCGACCACGAGCAGCATCGGCTGGCGGATCGACGGCAGAAGGCGCCGCAGATCGACGCCGTCGATGACGAGCGCTCGATGCGCCACGGCGGCAATGGGCGGGGCGCCGTTGCGTTCGAGGAACCAGGTCTTTCGTTCTGGCGGCGCCTGGTCGAACGTCGATCCCTGATTGTGGAGGATAAGCGATTCGCGGCCCGGCAATTGATTCAGCGCTCCAGGCCACCAGCGGGCCCAGCGTGCCAGCATCTGCTCCGCGACGCTCAGATGACGGCAAGCGAAGCCGCCTTGCAGAATGCCCCTTGGGAATCGCTCGGGCATGCGATGCATCGCGGCGAGAGTGATCGTCGAGCCGAACGAACTGCCGAGGGGGATGAGGCGATCGATGTGCAGATGATCGAGCAGGGCGAAAAAGTCATCGACGTAATCGACATGCCGCCGGGCGCCGAGTTTGGCGCCGTCGTGCTGGCCGGTGGGATGGTCGTAGCTGATGCAGCAAAATCGCTCGGCGAGCCGGCTCATCGGCAATACGAACGAGATGCGGTCGTCGCACATTCCGGGCAGGAACACGAGCGGCGGGCCTTCGCCCCAGATGTTGAATCGCATGCGATAGCGGCCCGTGTCGAGCGTTCCGTGCGTCGCTTCGCGCTCGAATCGCTTCAGCGTTTCCGCAATCGCGATCTTCGAAGAACAGGAGGGGGCCGGGTCCGTTTTGCCGGCTGCGAACGCGCAGTCGTCGAACGCGTCGGCGGCGGGGAGGGTGATCCGGGAGTGGGAGGTGCGGGCGGACATGGAAATAAACGACTTAAGACTCTGGCGAGAAAATGAAGCGTTCGGTCTGGATCCAGGGAGTTCCCTACGGTCGCCCCCGGGCTTGGTGGCGGTTCATCAGGGGTAGAGGCCGCGGCGGGCTTTTTCGCGCGCGACTTTCAGGACGCCGAGGCTGATCGCCGCGGTTCGCATGCCGACCTTTCGCTGCTGCGACAGCGAACGGACTTGGGCGAACGACTTCAGCATCAGCTCTTCGAGCCGTTGATTGACTTGGGCATCGTTCCACCAAAGCTGTTGGATGTCCTGCACCCACTCGAAGTACGAGACTGTGACGCCGCCGGCGTTGCAGAGCACATCGGGGATCACGAAGATGTCGCTGCTCGCGAGGATCTCGTCCGCATCCGGCGTCGTCGGGCCGTTAGCGCCTTCGGCCAGCACTCGGCACTTGAGCTTGGCGGCATTCTTCTCGGTGATCTGCCGTTCGAGGGCGGCGGGGACGAGGATGGTGCAAGGCGTCGTCAGCAGATCCTCGGGATCGATAGCCTCGGCTCCGCCGAACGCCTTGAGCAACTTCCCCTCGGCCATGTGCTTGTTGAGAGCTACCAGGTCGATGCCTTTGAGATTGCGGATCGCGCCGTAGCGATCGCCCAGAGCGACGATTTTGACGCCGCGCAGCGAAAGTTCATGAGCGGCGATGGAGCCGACATTGCCGTAGCCCTGAACGACCGCCGTCGCTCCGGCCGGGTCGATGCCGATCTCCTTGAGTGCCTGCATGACGCAGTAGACGACTCCGCGGCCCGTGGCCTCGCGTCGGCCGACGCAGCCGCCGATTTCGACGGGTTTGCCGGTGACGATTTCAGGACAGGCATAGCCCACGGACATGCTGTAGGTGTCCATGATCCAGGCCATGGTCTGTTCGTCGGTGCCCAGATCGGGCGCCATCACGTCCATGCGAGGGCCGATGACGGGGAGCAGTTCTTCGGTGAAGCGGCGCGTGAGCCGTTCCTTTTCGCCCATCGAGAGTTTTTCGGGGTCGCACGCGATGCCCCCCTTGCCGCCGCCGAAAGGCAGGTTCATGATGCCGCACTTCCACGACATCCACATGGCAAGGGCCGCCACTTCGCCCAGATCGACGGACGGATGGTAGCGAAGGCCTCCTTTCGCGGGGCCGCTGGTCAGGCTGTGCTGGACGCGATAACCGACGAAGGTGTGCGTATGGCCCGCGTCCATGCGGATCGGGACCGACACGATGATCGATCGCTTCGGCTGCGCGAGGCGTTCCAGAATGTTCTGATCGATCTCAACAACCTCGGCCACCGCCTGGAGTTGCCGGATCGCCATTTGGAAGGTGGGAGATTCGCCGAACAGACCGTGGGAGGCGGTTTGCGCATCCATGAAGACTTCTCGCGGGGTGTCGATGCCGTCCAGGGCACTGGTCGTCAACTTACCGCACTCGGCGAAACAAGCCCAGGGGAACGGCCGAGAATGCGAACATCGAGCGCAATCGTCTGGTTCGCTGTCCGCGCCCTGCTGCGCGTCGCGGCTTTCTTTCTCCCCCCTCTCCCTCCGGGAGAAGTCCGGGAGAGGGCCGCGGATTGTTCAAACGTTCAATACAAACGGATCGAAACATTGACATCCCAACGTAGGCGACCTAGGGTTGGACAATCCGTTCGGTCTTTGACGCCGAGTGCATGCACGTGACGCGAAGCTTAATCCTCTCGCCGGGGCTGGAGCCCTTTCCGGGCTACAAGCTCGGCAATCTCCTCGGCAAAGGAGGCTGGGGGGAAGTGTGGCGCGCCGACGACGCCTCCGGGAAGCCGTGTGCGCTCAAGTTCATGGCGCAACGCAATATCGCGGCCGCCTACGAGATCCGGGCGCTCAACGCCATTAAGGAACTGCGGCATCCCAACCTGCTTGGCATCGACAAAATCTGGTCGGCGGCCGGCTATCTCGTCATCCAAATGCCGCTCGCCGACGGCAGCCTGCATGACCTGCTCGACGTCTACTACACCGAACTAAATCACCCGATTACCGGCGATCATGTCTGCTACTTTTTGAGGCAAGCGGCCGAGGCGATCGATTTCTTCAATGCCCGCCAGCACATGGTGAACGACCAGCGGATGGCATTTCGCCATTGCGATGTGAAGCCAAGCAACCTGCTCCTGATCGGCGACACGGTGAAACTGGCCGACTTCAGCATCGCCTTTCCCACTGGTTCGCCGATGGTGACTCACAGCCGGGCCGGGTCGCTCGACTATGCGGCTCCCGAGGTATTCGGCAACTGGTACAGCGAACGCTCGGACCAATATTCGCTTGCGGTCACCTACTATCAACTCCGCACGGGCCGACTGCCGTTCCCCGCCGCGAAGTCGTTTTCGTCCCCTCATCAACGTCCCGCGCCTAACTTGTCGGGATTGGATAAAGACGAAGGACAAGTTTTGCTGCGGGCACTCCATTCCGTGCCGCAAGATCGCTGGCCTTCCTGCCGTGAGTTGATCGCCGCCCTTTCGGCATGCGTTACCGCCGCTGTGCCTGCTTGATCAAAAACGCGTTTTCATGTTGATTCGTCGCTATAACTTACGTTAAGGGAAGGTCTTTCCCGCGACGCGGACCCGAGCCGATCCATGCTGAAACTATGCAAACGCGCCGTGAAACACGTCGTCCGGCGAGCCCTGTTTCCTCACGATCTCTCCCACTGCGGCAGCCTGGGCGCGAGCGAGTACGAGTTTCTCAAGTCGCTGGTGGAACGCGCCAACGAGCTTCCGGGCGACTTCGTGGAGATCGGCACCCTTTTCGGCAGCACGGCCCAACGTTTAGCCGCGTGGAAAGCCCCCGAAAAGAAGGTGTTCGCGGTCGATCGGTTTTCGTGGAACCCATGGATCCTATCGCCTGAAGAGCATGAACGAATCACCGCCAACAACCTGTTCTACCTGACGGCCCACGGCCACGTGGAGATCGTCAAGGCGGACAAGAACGACTTCTATCGCCGCCCTTTCGCCGTCCCGCCGGCCCTGGCATTTCTCGACGCCATCCACACCTAGGAGGAAACGCTCAAGGACATCCACTGGGCCCGGCAAACGGGCGTGGGCGTGATTTGCGGGCACGACTACGACCATCCGGGCGTCGTCCAGGCGGTGGCGGAGTGCGGCGGGCCGGAGAAGGTGGTGGGGAGCGTCTGGGTATTGTCGGACACGGCGTGACCTGGCACTGCGAGGGAGTTCCTCTTGCAGATTGATGCCGCGACGTTGCGTTCTGTAGGGACGCCCTCCGTGGCGTTCCGCCGATCTGGACGCGTCCGATTGTTCAAACACCCATAGGCGCCCGTCTCCGCCGCTTGCGGAATATTGGCGAGTGGGTTGTATGTGTTCATTCTTGCGGAACGCCACGGAGGGCGTTTCCTACAAGCGTTCGCGTCGACATCCCGGATGGTTAAGTTCGCGAGTGGAAATCGAAACCGGCGTCTGGTCGAACGGACCGGGATTTCTATCATCTTCTGTCGACGCATCGTCATTCGATCCGAGGTTGGACATGTTTGCGGTTTTCGAGGATGGCTCGCATCAATATCGCGTCCAACGAGGGGACGTGGTGAAGGTCGATTTCCGCGAAGCGGACGTCGGCGCCAACGTTGAATTCGATAAGGTTCTGCTCTGCCAGACCGACGCGGACCTCAAGATCGGCCAACCGCTGGTCGCTGGGGCCCTGATCAAGGGAGAGATCGTCGATCATCCCTCGACGAAGACCTACATCCAGCACTTCCGCCGTCGCAAGAACTATCGCCGGCTGAAGGGGCACCGCCAGTGGTACACGTCGGTGAAGATCACCGAGATCATTCCGGGTTAAGCTCGGAAGGCAAGCGAAACGAGAGAAGCCGCGCGAGATGCGCGGCTTTTTGCGTTGCCAACTGTTGAACCACGCGGCGACGTGCCATGCTTCGTCGGATCCCTGGCCGGGCTCTTCAATGCTTCCGCTTTCACCGACGAAGCATGCCCCCACCCGAATCCCCAGTCCCCTGTACTGGGGGCATGCTTGGACGGTGAAAGCGGGCGGTTCGCTGGCCCCGGCGAGGCGCCCGCCCAAGCATGGCACGTCGCCGCGTGCTTCCAAAATTCCAAAGTTTTCTACCGCCGCACGCTAAAGCGTGGAAAATCCGGCCATTTTTTGTTAGGCGGGGTTGCTTCTGGCGGTAAAATTGAGTTGAATGGTAACACCTGTCGTCGCTCTGGCCGGGCGAGCCGGGTTTGGTTTTGCGTTTCTTCCTGTGGGGTGTACCGCCAAATTTCCTGTCTCCTAGCCGTACAAAGGCCCGCACGGGCCGTTCAACCCCCCCCAACCCATTGCACTCTTTGCGATCGTCGAAAGTCCCGTACAATCTTTAAGTTAGCCGTCGTCCCCTCGCGGCAGTGCGAAGCCGTTTGAGGGTGTGGCTTGGAGGAGTCGTCGCTTGTCGAAAGAAAAGATCCGAGTATACGCGCTGGCGCGCGACCTCAATGTCGAATCCAAGGATCTGCTTGAGATGTGCAAGCAGGCAGGATTCGAGGTCAAGAATCAGCTGAGCAACCTGGAAGTCGAACAGGCCGAGGCTCTCAAGACCTTGCTGAAGAGCCCCAAATCCGCCGCTGCGCCGGCTGCCCCTGCGAAGTCAGTGATGCCGACGATTACGCCCGAAGCCAAGCCGGTGCGGAATTTGGCCCCGGTTCGCCCCAAGCGGGAACTGCAGTCCGAATACGCCGATGGCGACAGCGCCACAGTCGCCGAGGAATCCGCCGCACCCGCTCCGGCCGAAATTCCCGCTCCTGCGGTGGCTGAGGTGCCGCCGGTGCCGGTTCCCGTCGCCGTCGCGCCCGCCCCAGTCGCGCCCCCCGTTCCCGCCGCGCCCAAACCTGCGGCTCTGCCTAGCATGGGCAACCGGATGCCGAACTTGAACCAAGGCAGCCGGTCTGCTTCGCCGCGCACACCGCCGCCGGTGACGCTGCCTCCCAAAGCGCCCCCGCGCGTGACGCTGCCGCCGAAACCGGTGACGCTGCCTCCCGCTGCTTCGGCGCCTGCTGCACCTGCTCCCGATGCGCCGATGCCCGCGATGACGACTCCCGCGCCCGTTCCCGAGGCCCCGGCTCCGAGTGTGCCGGCTGTCGCGCCTCCTGTGGCATCTGCCCATCCGGTCGCGCCTCCGCCAGTATCGGTCCCGCCGCGGCCCACGACCCCGCAACACGTGCGGCCTGCTTTGCCGACGGGCCCGCAGCGCATGCAGTCTCGTACGCCGATGAATTTGGCAGCTCGCGTCCCTCCCACGCTGAAGCCGGGTGCGACTCCCGCATCGCCTCCGACCGGCGGCGGTGGCGGCAATGCTCCCGCTCCGCGCGTCCAGCGTCCGCTTCGCCAAGGCTTCGCCGCTCCGCCGATGCGAGCCCCCGCGCCGGCTCCCCAAAGCGGCAGCCCGGCAGCAGCCAAGCCCATCGGCCCTGCCGTTCTAAAACCGATTGCTCGCTTCACCGCGGAGCAGCTGGTCCAGAAGGGGCCTGTCAGCGTCGCCGATCTGATGCGGCCGCAAGTCGCCGCAGGTGCGCCGGGTGCGGCCCCGACGATTGAAGATGAAGACGAAAAGGGGAAGAAGGGCAAAGGCGGCATCCCGGGCCGCGATCAACGCCAAAAGGACCGCAACGAGCGAGCCGTCAAACGCAAGCAGCGGGCCGACACCACCATCGAACTGAAGTCGGGCGAACTCGTCATCCTCGATCCGCAGGATCGCGGGAATGCGAGGACGATCCATCGCCTCAAGAAGAAGCAACCCGGCACGGTCCAGCCCAAGGGACCGGTCGTATTGGAAACGCCGATCTCCGTTCGATCTCTGTCGGAAGCGATCGGCGTTCCCGTGGGTCAGCTTCTCTTCAAGCTCATGGCGCATGGCGTCGCCAACCCGAACATCAATTCGGCTGTCGATCAAGGGATCGCCGAACTGCTCGCCATCGATTTCGGTCGCGAAATCTACATCAAGAAACCGCGCGATGCCGAAGACGAGCTGCTCGAGGACAAGACGCCGGACACCGAGGAAAACCTGGTTCCTCGCGCTCCGATCGTCACGATCATGGGGCATGTCGATCACGGCAAAACGTCGTTGCTCGACAAGATTCGCCGATCGAACGTCGTGGCGACCGAAGCGGGGGGCATCACCCAGGTGATCCGTGCGTGGCGCGTCGAGCACAACGGCAGGCCGATCACGTTCCTCGATACGCCCGGCCACGAAGCATTCACCAAGATGCGTGCTCGCGGCGCCAACGTCACCGATATCGCGGTGATCGTCGTGGCCGCGGACGACGGCGTCATGCCGCAGACCGAAGAAGCGATTTCGCACGCGAAAGCCGCCGGCGTTTCGCTTGTCGTCGCCATCAACAAAGTGGACATGCCGAGCGCGAACATCAATCGCACCCGGCAGCAGCTCTACGGCCTCAACGTGCTGCCTGACGATATGGGCGGCGACGCCCCGTTCGTCGAAACCAGTGCTGCGACCGGCAAGGGCATCGACGAGTTGCTCGAGCAGATCTCGCTGGTTGCCGAACTCAAGGAACTGAAAGCCAATCCGGACAAGCTCGGCAAGGGCACCGTGCTCGAAGCCATGCTGAGCGAAGGCGAAGGCGTCCGCGCCACGTTGCTTGTCCGCGAAGGCACGCTTCAGCGGGGCGACGTCATCCTGTGCGGCCATGCGTATGGCCGCATCCGCCAAATGTACGACGACAAGGGCCAGCCGATCGAGGAGGCGGGTCCGAGCGTTCCGGTTCGAATCACCGGTCTCGACGATGTTCCGAATGCGGACGACCCCTTCATCGTCGTAGAAGATGTGGCGCTCGCTCGCGAAATCGCGGAAAAGCGCAAGTCGAAGCTGGTGGAGGCTGCCGTCTACAAACGGCCTGCCCTCACGCTTGAAACCTTGGGCGAATCGAAGATTGCCGAGCTGAAGCTGATCGTGAAAGCCGACTTCCGCGGCTCGATCGAAGCCATCAAGAAGGAACTTGAGAAGTTCGAGCACAAGGAAGTTCGCATCCGCCTGCTCCATTCGGGCATCGGAGCGATCACCGAAAGCGACGTGCAGCTCGCGTTGACGTCGCCGGAAGACACGATGGTTGTCGGGTTCAATGCGGTGCCGGACGACCGGGCCTTGGTCCTTGCCGAAGAAAAGGGCATCAAGATCGGCGAATACGACATCATCTACAACCTGACGAACGACATCCGCGCCGCCCTGGAGGGGAAGCTGAAGCCGCGCGAGGAAGTGGTTCACCTGGGTCGCGCGATGGTTCGCGACACCTTCAAGATCAGCCGCGTGGGCACGATCGCCGGGTGCTACGTGACGCAGGGGACGATCAAGCGAAATGCCCGCATCCGCGTGATTCGCGAAGGCGCGGTCATCTACCCGCCCAACGAACGCATCGCGGGCCTCGATTCGCTCAAACGATTCAAAGACGATTCGAGCGAAGTCCGCGAAGGCTTCGAATGCGGCATCAAGGTCGCGGGCTACGACGACATCAAGGTCGGCGACGTGATCGAAGCCTACCGCATCGACATCGTGCAACGGACGCTGGACAAGTAGTCTCCGCGTTTAGCGGGGAGCCGTAGCGGGGAGCCGTAGGCGACCCGGATTTCTATGTAGCCCTCTCGCTCCGCGAGAGGTAAGCGGATGAATGCCATGCGATCGTAAAAGACACTGCCGCTTACCTCTCGCGGAGCGAGAGGGCTACATAGAAATCCGGACGACCGCCATGATCCTCGGCTATCTGCGAGTTCGATTGCGGCTTCGCCAGGCGCGGACGCTGAAGGACAAACGGCAGGTCGTCAAAAGCATCAAGGACAAGTTGGCGAACGGGTTCAACGTCTCGATCGCCGAGGTGGACGACCTGGATGATCGGCAGCTCGCGACGCTCGGGCTGGCGATGGTGAGCAACGAGACGCACCATCTGAAGGTTGCCTTGGGCCAGGTGGTCGAGGCGCTGCGGTCGCATCCGATCGCGGAGTTTTTGGAACACGAACTGGATACGATCCCGGTATGAAAGCGCATCGCACAGCACGGGTCGCCGAGGTCGTCCGCGAAGTTGCCGCGGAAACGATCCTGTTCGACCTTTCCGACCCGCGCATCAAGCATGTGACGGTGACGCGCGTCGAGGTTTCCAACGATCTGCAGAACGCCAAGGTCTTCGTCTCCGTCATGGGAACGCAGAAGGAACAAGACCTTTGCATGCACGGCCTGCGGCACTCGGCCGGCTACATCCAATCGAAACTCGCGTCGCGCATGAAGTCGCGGTTCACGCCAATCATTCGCTTCGTCGTGGACGAAGGCGTGAAAAACAGCATCGAAGTCACCCGGCTGATCAGCGAAGCTCTGGCCCAGTCGAAAGCGACAACGGCCCAGGAAGATTCTGCCGAAGGAACGGCTCACGAGGAATCGGAGGAAGATTGATTCGGCATCTTCGCCGGATCAATCCGAGAGACGGATCGGTTTTCCCCCCGAGGGCTTGAACATGGCCACCATGACCAACCGACAGAAGCTGGTCTCGCAAGTGTTCACCGTGCTTGGCAAGGCCGCCAAGCTGCAGGAGAGCGAGGCGGAGCCTCGGCCTCTCCTGGAAGAATTCATCTATGCCCTGCTTCGCGAAGGCGCGACGGCGGTATCGGCCGACCAGGCCTTCAACGCCCTTCGCAAGGCGTTTTTCGACTGGAACGAAATCCGCGTCAGCGCGGTTCAGGAAATCGCCGAGGTGATCGGCAAATACGTCAAGGCTCCCGAGAGCCGATCGCAACGGATCATCGATTTCCTGCAGGAAGTGTTCGAAAGCAACTTCTCATTCGATCTCGATCCGCTCGCCAAGAAGGGCCTCAAGGCCGCCGGCAAATCGCTTTCCGGCTATAAGGCATCCACGGATTACGCCGTCGCCTGGGTGATGCAGAAGACGCTGGAAGGACACGCGGTCCCCGTGGACGGCGCTTCGCGTCGGGCCCTGGTTCGCCTGGGCATGATCGACGAGAACGACGTCGCCGAATCCGTTCGCTCCGCCCTGGAACATCAGGTGCCCAAGGCGAAGAACGGCATGTTCGTCGATCTGATGAGCTGGCTGACGAAAGAATACTGCTGGGAAAAAGACCCGAACTGCCCGCAGTGCCCGATGAAATCGCATTGCCAAACGGGCGTCGAAGTGAAAGCCATCACCGGCAAAAAGCCGCGATAGCGAGCGTTCATCTCCGCTCCCTCGCCCATTGGGAGGGAGTTTGTGCACCAACCCGAAGCGTAAGCGAGGTAAGAGTTTTCCCTCGCTTACGCTTCGGGTTAGTGTTAGACGCCCATCTTCCAGCCGTTACTTTTTCTTGCCGCTGATCGCCATGGTTGCGGTTCGGACGAGTTGCGCTTCTTTGCTCTTCTTGTCGAAATCCTTGGCGTAATCGCGGATTGCGGGCAACGCCGGCTTCGCGTCGGCGCCGTACCGGCCAAGCGTTTCGACGATCGCCAACTTCACGTCGCTGGACTTGTCCTTCTTCAGCGATTCGATCAAAAGCGGGATCGTCTCGTCCGGCTTCGGAGCGATCGACCCGATCGCCGTCGCCGCCGCCTTGCGGACGCTGGCGTCCACGTCCTTTTCGAGCGTTTTCTTGAGCGGTTCGATCGCCTCTTCGACGTCCTTGACGTTGATCGCCCCACGCTTGCCGAGCATGGACGCGGCGACGGCACGATCCTTCGCGTTTTGCGAGGATTGCAGAGCCTTCAGATACTTGGGCACGTCCTCGCGCTTGGGCGCCTGCGCTTCCACGAACGAGATAAACGCGATCATCGAAATGGAACACGCAGCGACATAAAGTTTCATGGCAACCTCGTAATTGGCAACATGGGCCGGCAACGATTGGACGCCCGTCGCGGCGGGAAGTTCCCTTGTCCAACACCGTAGCGTACCGCAAGTTTCGCCGCAAATGATTAGGATTCGTCGCGCAGATACGTCCCGCTCTTGCCGCCGCGCTTCTCCTCGAGCTGAATCCGCTCGATCGAGATGCCTTTGTCCACCGCCTTGCACATGTCGTAGACCGTGAGCGCCGCGACGGAAACCGCAGTGAGCGCTTCCATCTCCACGCCGGTTCGCCCGACGACGCGGACCGTCGCTTCGATACGCAGGACATCGGGATCGTGAAACGCGAAATCGACGGTTGCGGAGGTGATCGGTAGCGGGTGGCAAAGCGGAATCAGATCGCCGGTTCGCTTCGCCGCCATGATGCCGGCGAGACGCGCCACCTCAAGCACATCGCCTTTCGCCATGCCGCGATCGCAGATCAACGCGAGCGTAGCGGGCTGCATGCGAACGACGCCGCTTGCGCGGGCGAGGCGGTCCGTCTCCGCCTTGGCGCTCGTGTCGACCATCCGGCTCTCGCCGTGCTCGTCGAAATGCGTCAGTTCGCTCATAGCGTTGCTCGTCGGCCCGGCTCTACGGCTGGCGAAAACCCATGACCGCAATCTTTTTACGCCAACGGCGTTGCATCCAACAGCCCAGGGTTGGCGACCGTAGGGAGCCTACCCTGGGTTATCGTTCCAATGGCCAATCAGAACCCTGAAAGGGTTCAAGCAACCGAAGGCATCTGTTGCTCCAACCCCGTTGGGGTAGACGGATTCACTTCTCGCCTTACCCAGGGTAGGCTCCCTACGGTCGCCAACCCTGGGCTGTTGGATGCAACGCCGTTGGCGTAAAGAAACCAAGGCTGCGGTATTGGGTACTATTCCAGCTATCCTGGCTCTCCAATCATCCAAACGCCTCCGGCAATTCCGCCTTCGCGATGACCACGACGCCCTGCTCCGTGATCGTGAATCCGCGTTTGCTGTCGTGTTCCAGATCGTAGCCGATCGTCGTGCCCGGCGGGATCTTCACGTCCTTGTCGATGATCGCACGGCGGATGCGGCAATGCCGGCCGACGTCGACGCCGCTGAAGAGGATCGAATCCTCGATGTGCGTGTAACTGTTCACGCGGACGTTCGGCGAAAGGACGCTCCGCACGACTTGGCCGCCCGAAAGAATGCAACCCTGGCTCACCATGCTGTCCATCGCTTCGCCGCGACGGCCCCCCTCGCCGGGTTGCGAGAAGACGAACTTCGGCGGCGGCAGTTGCGCCTGAAACGTCCGGATCGGCCAATCGCGATCGTAGAGGTTCAGCACCGGATCGATTGCGACCAGGTCCATGTTCGCCTGATAATACGCGTCCAGCGTGCCCACGTCCCGCCAGTAGGCGGTCGCCTTGCGATTCATGTCGCGGAAGCGGAAAGCCTGCACTTTGTGCGAGCCGATCATCGAGGGGATGATGTTTTTGCCGAAATCGTGGTCGCTGTCGGGCTTGGTGGCATCCTGGCAGAGCAACTCGTACATGGGCCGCGCGGTGAAGACGTAGATCCCCATCGAGCCCAAGATGTTTTCCGAATCGCCTGGAATGGTGATCGGTTGCTTCGGCTTTTCCTGAAAGCCGGTGATGCGGTCTTCCTCGTCCACCTGCATCACGCCGAAGTGGATCGATTCGGAAGCCGGCATCTTGAGGCAGCCGACCGTCATGTCGGCTCCGCGCTCGATGTGGTGGCGGATCATTTCGCCGTAATCCATCTTGTAGATGTGATCGCCGGCGAGGATCAGCACGTAGCGCGGTTCTTCCTTTTCGATCGTATAGATATTTTGGTAGATCGCGTCGGCCGTGCCTTTGTACCAGTTCTCGTCGATCCGCTGCTGCGGCGGCAGCACTTCGCAAAACTCATCGAGCTCACGGCTCATGAAGCCCCAGGCTCCCGCGATATGGCGATCCAGGCTGCGGGCTTTGTATTGCGTGAGGACGAGAATGCGGCGAAGGTTGCTGTTGATGCAGTTGGAGAGCGGAAAATCGACGATGCGGTAGAGGCCGCCGAAGGGGACCGCGGGTTTGGCACGATCGCGAGTGAGAGGTTCGAGACGGGTTCCTTTCCCGCCGGCCAAGACCAAGGTCAGCACATCCTTCACGAACCTACCTCCGAAAACCGCTCTTCGCTTTCATGGCGAAGGGCAACCAGACGGTCGTGCCAGAGCTTTCGATTGTCGAACACGGTTCGGGAAAAGGCAATCCGCATTCGCCGCAATCGCTAACGTAGGCCGATGGCGTGCCATGCGTGCCATGCGTGCCATGCTTCGTCGGGTCCCTGGCCGGGCTCCACGATGCTTCCCCTTCCACCGACGAAGCATGCGAAGCTTCCGAGGAGCCGCGCACGCAGGAAGCGGTTTCGCATGACGCCATGCGAAACCGCTTACTGCGTGCGCGGCTCTTTAGCGCGTGCCGCCGCTGAGGGCTTCGAGCAGGGAGAGCATGGGGGCCGAGACGCCGAAGACGAAGAAAATGGCGACGACGACGCCGACGACCAGCACCAACGCGGGCGGCAGAACGGCGCCGATGAGCCGGGTTCGCAATTGGACGCTGGTGCGATACATTTGGGCGAGATTGGCGAGCGTATCGGCCAGGCTGCCGCGACGTTCCGCGACGGCGATCATCCAGGCGGCGGAGCGAGGCACGAGCTTGCGCGCTGCAAGGCTTTCGCCCAGCGCTTGGCCGTGCTTCAAGTCTTCGATCACCAGGCGCGAACCAACCTGCATAATGGGATCAGCAGCGGCTTCCCCGGCTAACGCGAACGCTTCAGGCAACGGCACAGCGCGTCGAACGAGCAGCGAGAGCAGATCGACGAAGGCTGCAAGTCGCGCACGCTGGATCAACGTTCCCAAGATCGGAATGCCGTACACGAATCCCGCCCAACGTGCCCGGCCCGAGTCCGTCCGCATCAGAATCGTTCGCCAAACCAAAACGAAAGTGAGAATCGACACGGGCGGGACCACGAAGATCCACACCCAGTTCCGCGAAACCCACAGGACCGCTTCGGTCATCGCCGGCAGGCGAATCCTGAAGTTCTCGAAGATCGACTCGAACTGCGGCATGATGAAGTAGCAAAGGAAAATCATCAGCCCGATGGAGATGACGAACAGGAGCGACGGATAGAGGATGGCCGAGACGACCGCCCATCGGATCTCCGCGAGCGATCGTCCGTACGTCGCCAAGGTTGCCAGCACCTCGCCGACATTGCCGGTCCTGATCCCCGCAGCCACCACTCGGCCGTAATAGCGAGGGATGCTGCCTTCTTGCTTCGCCATCGCTTCGGGCAACGATAGCCCATGCTGCAGGTCGGCGGCGAGCTTCAACGTGACCGTGCGTATCCGGCCATGGCGCATTTCTTCGGCCAAGCTCGCGAGCCCCTGATCCAGCGGCAGCCCGGCTTTGGCGAGGGCGGCGATTTCTTCATTCAGCAAGGCGAGATCTTCGCCGGAGAGGCCCCGGCCAGTTGTTTCCGGCACGGGTTGAGGCGAGTCCATCGATGCTCCCGTCAGCGTGCCCCGAGCACGCGTTCGATTTCTTCTTCCGTCGTCAGCCCGCGTTGCACGCCCAGGCGGGCGGCATCCACCATGTTCATCCGCGGGCAACTCTGCGCGGCCACTTCCAACGCATGCGTATCCGCCCGGGCGAGAATCGCTTGCCGCAACTCCGGCGTGATATGCAGGATTTCCGCAAGCAACATCCGCCCGCGGTATCCGGTTCCGAAACACTGCGGGCAACCCACCGCCTTCACCCGATCGCCTTTCTGCCGTTTGCACGAAGGGCAAGCTTGCCGAATCAGCCGTTGATTGAGGATCGCCCGCAGCCCGCTGGTCAGCAGGTAGGGTTCGATCCCCATGTCAAGCAGCCGGCTGATGACTCCGCACGCCGAACCGGAGTGGAGCGTGGTGAAGACCAAGTGCCCCGTGAGCGCCGCTTCGATGGCGATGGCCGCCGTCTCGGCGTCGCGCACCTCTCCAATCATGATGACTTCGGGGTCTTGCCGCAAGAGGCTGCGCAGGCCGCGGGCGAAATCGAACTCGGTGCCGGGGCGGACTTGCGTTTGGCTGACGCCATCGAGGACGCGTTCGATGGGGTCCTCGATGCTCACGATCTGCCGACGGCCTTGTTCTTCGCTCACCATGCGATGAAGGCAAGCGTAGATCGTCGTCGTCTTGCCGCTGCCGCTGGGTCCGGTCATGAGGACCGCGCCATGGCGCGACTTGAGCAACGAACTCAGCACTGCCATTTGCTCGTCGCCGAGTCCGAGTTGTTCCAGTTGGTAAACCTGCCCCGTGGGATCGAAAAGACGCACCGCCACCTTCTCGCCGTGGACGACGGGAAACGTGCTCACCCGCATGTCCACGTTCTGGTACGGCTTGGCATCCGCGACCCGGCCTTCTTGCGGAATATCGACACGATAGGTGAGAAGTTCCGCCATGACCTTGAGCCGCGAGACGACGTTCTTCGCGAGATCGCCCGGCATGCGCGCGACCGTCTGCATCACGCCATCAAGGCGGTAGCGAATCTCGAGGTCCTTGCGAGTCGGTTCGAAATGAACATCGCTCGCGCCGCGCGCGACGGCATCGAGCAGAACATGCTGGACGATGGCCGGGATCGAATCCGGTTTGGTCGGCTGGAGTTTGTCGACGTCGGCTTGCAGACTGTCGAACGCCATGATTCGCTCGCTGGAAGGACGTGCGGCCTAGGCTGGGCCGCCGGTCGAGTGTCGGAAGCACGCTTCTCGCGCATAGGCGGAGAAAAGCAGGATAATGAGAAGCAGGATAATAAGAAGAACAGTTATCAAGGCAGATGAAACTGCTGGGTATTTCGTTCGCCCGGCGCCCGATCCGGTGGTGTCGCTGCGCTCAACCACCGGCTACCATATGTGACCCCTACCGGGGTCGATCGCGGCGAGGAATGAATTCTCTTCCTGAGGTTCAGGCGACATGGCGTCGGGATAACGATTCGACCCCTGCGGAGATCGACCCCGGTAGGGGTCACATAAGGTAGCCGGTGGTTGAGCGCAGCGACACCACCGGATCGGGCGCCGGGCGACACGCGACACCACCGGATCGACGACGCGGCGCGACCTTTGCCAATCAGCGTTTTCAATCACGCCGCTTCCCAATTGACGCTTCCTCCATGTATCGACCCGAGTCGATGCGCTTCGCATGGGAGACGTCGCCGACGAACCAGTAGACATGTGCCTCCGCCGCGTGGCCTTCCGCGTCCGTCACCGTTTCCAAAGCTCGCTCGAAGAACGAAGGTCGGGGCGATTCCACGTTTTCATACGCATCGAGTTCCGCCCAGGCGGCGGGGTCGTGCGACAAATCGTATAGATCGCCATAGACCCATTCTTCCGCTGATTGCGCCGGCTGCATGCCAGGATATCGGCCCAGATCGAAGAGCCGTCCGGGCATGCGGGCCTCGCCGAGGAATCGGCCGCGCTGGGCGAGAAACTGGGCCATGGGATGCGGACTGCAGCGCTTGAGCGTGCCGTAGACGAAGAGACGATGGCAGGGTTGCGTCACTGCGATCTCCGAAATCGGGAAAATAAAATCGATTTCGTTGCACGAAAACCGGGGCGGCTTCCCACTACTTAAGGGTAAGACTTCCCGCGGAGCCGTGCCATGCGATTGACGTTGCGAACGCTGCTTGCCTACCTCGACGACACCTTGCCCCCCGCCGAGGCGAAAGAGATCGGCGCCAAGGTGGCCGAGAGCGAGTCGGCCCAGGAACTGATCGAGCGGATCAAGCAAGTGGCTCGTCGCCGCCGAATCACGACGCCCCCGGCCGCGGGCCCCGGCAAAATCGATCCAAACACGATCTCCGAATATATCGACAACGTCGTCACGCCCGAGCAAGCGGCCGAGGTCGAGCAAATCTGCCTGGCTTCCGACGTCCACCTCGCGGAAGTCGCATCGTGCCATCAGTTGCTCACGATTATTTTCAGCGAACCGGTGGATATTCCCGACGGCGTGGCCGAGCGGATGATCGCGCTCGGCAAGGGGAAAAGCGTCGTCGTCAAACCCCGCAAGCCGACCGCGCCGAAGTCGGACACCGTCGTGTCCGCCGCCGATGCGGAAGCGGACGAAACGCTGCGGATGGGCATCCCGCGCAAGAAACAAGGCGGCTCCACTCGCTGGGTGCTGGGAGCCGCCGTCATGGCGGTCTGCGTGCTGATCGGCGTGGCGATCGTGCAGATCCTGAACGTCCCCAACCTGCGGCCCACTCCACAGAAGACGAATGACGACGACGAGCAAATCGCCGCCATCACTCCGCAGCAGCCGATTCCCGAGCCGGTCAAGGAGAAGGACGACGCTGCCGGCAAGCACGTCGTCAAGGAAGAGAAAAAGAAGGACGACGAACTCAAGCTGCCGCCGCTTGACCTGCCCGAGTTCGGCGGCAAAGGCGATGCTAAGATTCCAAACGAACCACTCGGGGAGCCGGACAACACGCGGTCGGCCGCGGGGCAATTGGTCGCGGATCCGAAGGACGGGGTGCTGCTCAAGCGTTCCGCCAAGGCGCCCGAGTGGCAGCGCGTCAGCATGAAGGCGCCGGCCGTCGAAACGGGGCAGACGCTCGTTTCGCTCCCCGCGACCCGCAGCACCATCAACCTCAGCCGCGGCCTTCAACTCAAGATGTGGGGCGCTGTTCCCGAACTTCAACCAGCCCCGCCCCTGTACGAGTCGGCCGTGATCCTGCATGCGAGCGAGAAATTCGACCTCGACTTCACGTTGCTCCGAGGCCGAGTCATCCTCGTTTCGACGAAGGCCGACAAGTCGATGCTGGTGCGCATGCGGTTCGAGAATCCGATGATGATCGACGGCGTCGAATCGTTTGACATGGCGCTCGGCCCCAAAGCCGAAGTCCTCTTCGACCGTTGGTCCAGCTTCCCGCGCAGCGAGCCGTTTTACCGCGATCCGACCAACAACAATCGGGTCGGTCCGATGGCTCAAGTGGGAGCGATCGCCCTGTCGGGAAACGTCACGATCAAGAACGGCGATGTGCCGCGTTCGCTGATGTCGCCTCCCGGGGCCGCCTTGCTGCTATGGAGCAGCAACAAAGGCACGGCCGATCCGCAGAGCATGCAGAGCATTCCCGATTGGCTGCTCGGCAAAGCTCCCGCGAAGGGAACCGACGACAAGATCGCCAAGGAGACCAATCAAGTTCGGCAAGACATGGTCGCCAATCTCAACTCGAAGAATCTGGATGTCCTTCTCGCCGAGATGCGGGAGTCGAACAATCCAGTCGCTCGCCGGCTCTCCGTGCTGTCGTTGGCCGGGATGGACGAATTGCCGTCGCTGCTCGATTTGCTGGAGCAGGACAAGCAGCCGGACGTTCGCCTGACGACGATCGAAGCCCTGCGCTACTGGATCGCAACCTCGCGAAACGGGGAATACAAGGTCTACGAGATTCTCAAGGCGAAGTACAAGATGAGCGAAGCGGAGACGATCATGCAGCTTCTGCACAGCTTCTCCGAACGGGCGACCCAGCAGCCCGACACCTATGAAGTGCTGATCGATTACCTCGTGCATCCAGTGTTGCCGATCCGCGAACTGGCCGCCTGGCACCTCTACCAGATGGCCCCCTCCGGACGAAACATCCCCTACAGCGCGTCCGCCGATTCCGTGGTCCGCCAGCGTGCCCACACCGCATGGCGTGCATTAATCCCGCCAGGCCAACTGCCTGCCGTCACGCCGATGCCGAAAGGCAAAGCGTGAGTTTTGGGCCAACCTCTGCGGGAGAGGTGCTCGAGCCGTTCGGTGCGGTAGGATCAATGCTTGGCGTGACCGGCCTGTCGAAGCTGGTCGACGAGTCAGGCATGCTTCCAAACCCCAAGCCAAGCAGAATGCATGCATTCCGCTTGATGAACGACTAGCTTCCGGCAAAATGCCGCGGAAAACGTCCAATTGCTCATTATGCCTTATGACGAGGAATGGAAAAGGTGTCAGGACCCTATTTAGGTACTTCTCACATAAAGGGTTCGGAAACGGTTCGGACACCTTTTTTTCTCCCCCCTCTGACAAGGGGCAGGCGCCTTATCCCCTTCGTTTTTTTCACTCCGCTAAGCTGGATTGAGTGAGCGAACTATGAGAGGATAATAGGTTGGCAAACGCCG
>JAIEPT010000302.1 GCA_019748295.1 Gemmataceae bacterium
CGGTATGCGATCATGCCCGCAGCCTCAACCGAAGGTCCAGCCCAACCCGGACGTTATTTGTGAAACGGACCACTAAGGCAACCGCATTGATCCCTCTCCCTTGGTTGGGGGAGGGTTGAGATGAGGGAGAAAGCAAAACGTTGCATCGTCGACAAACCGTTTGAATCTTCGAAAGCATGCCGCGATGTGCCATGCTTGGGCGGATCCCTGGCAGGGGCCAGCGAACTGACCGCTTTCACCGACCAAGCATGCCCCCAGACTGGACGCGATAAGCTTCGTTTGCTCGCAACGAAGGAGCCGCCCACGAAGTAAGCGGTTTTCGCATGGCGTCACGCCGAATCCGCTTACTGCGTGCGCGGCTCCTCGAGCTTTGCACGATTCGCCGGTGAAAGCGGCGGCATTGATGAGCCCGGCCAGGGGCCCGGCGAAGCATGGCACACCGCCGCGTGCTTCCACCAAGATTTTGCGTCGAAGATGCAATGTCTTGCACTTCTAGATTGCCCGCATAATCGGCAAACTTTCCCCCGCTCGCGTGACCTGATCCCTGTTCCGCCGATGCTCCATTCCTCCTCTGAGGAACGCATGGCGGGTCGCGCCTGGTCGGTCTGATCGAACGAACGATTGCCTCGCTTTCGTTCGAGGTGGCTGCGAGTCCGCCGTCGCGACTGCCGATGGATGGACCTGACGACCTGAGCCTCATGCGGTTCGGGTTCAAACTGACGAAGGCAGGGAAAGATGACCGATTTTGCGATCGCGCTCGCCCCCGAACCCCGCAATGGACTGTGCGGGATGTGCGGCGAGGCGGCGTTGTGGAAAAAGGGCCCGCGGGTCTGCATTCTCGAGAGCGGAAGCCCGGTTTGCCGGGAGTGCGCCCAGAATCACGCACCGCAGCATTTCGCCCTTCTCGACCTCGCCATTTCCGCGGAGAGAGTGGGCAAAGCGTGCAAGCACCTGCTCACGCCTCCCATGGAATCGCTGCTCGAGTTGAACCGAGCCGCCGAGACGTTTGCCCTCACCTTTCCCGCGCCCCTTCGCAAAGCGGCCTGACCGCTTGCATCTTTTCAGCCCCGGCCGTAGCCTCAACCACCAGCACCTGCTTCCGCTGTAGCGTTTCGCGATTCGAATCGAAACGCTGAAGCGGACACCGGAAATCCTGGAGGTTGATACATGCCCGCGCCATTAGCCGAGCGTTTCGCACAGTACGCGTTCGACCTGAAATTCGAAGACCTTCCGTCAGCAGCGGTGCATGAGGCGAAACGGCGATTTATCGACTCCTTCGCCACCGCGGTCGGCGCGATGGATGGCGATGCGTACCCCGTTGCTCGCCGCTGTGCGGAGCGTTTCTCCGCGAAGCCCTCGGCCGGCATGTTCGAGGGGGGCCAAACGAGCCCCGAATGGGCGACCTTCGTCAACGGTCTGCTGATCCGCTACCTCGACTACAACGACACCTACCTCTCGCTCGAACCCGCCCACCCGAGCGACAATCTCGCGGCCGTTCTTTCCGTAGGCGAAATGTCGGACCGAAACGGGCGTGAACTCATCGTCGCCGCCGTGTTGGCGTACGAGATCCAGTGCCGGCTCTGCGACGCATCCAGCCTTCGCAAAAACGGCTTCGACCATGTCACCTATGGCGCCATATCGTCCTGCGCTGCCGCGTGCAAACTGCTGAATCTCGACGTGATTCGCTCGACGCACGCCCTCGGCATCGCGGGCGTTTGCAATACAGCCCTGCGTCAGACCCGCTCGGGCGAACTGAGCATGTGGAAGGGATGCGCCTTCGCGAACGCCGCCCGCAACGGCGTCTTCGCCGCCATCCTCGCCGCCGACGGCATGACTGGGCCTGCCCCGATTTTCGAAGGCGAACTCGGCTTCATGAAACTGCTGACCGGCCAGTTCGAGGTCGCACCCCTCGGCGGCAGGGATCGGCCCTTTATGATCAACGACACCTACATCAAGTTTTGGCCGGCCGAATACCATTCGCAAAGCGCCATCGACGCCGCCCTGCAACTGCGAACCGAAATCGGCGACATCGAGAAGCTCCGCTTGCTCGACATCCACACCTTCGATGCGGCCGTGGACATCATCGCCAAGGATCCCGAAAAACGCCGTCCGAAGACGCGTGAAACGGCTGACCACAGCCTGCCCTATTGCGTGGCCGCCGCGTTGCTTGATGGGGACGTGACGCTGGCGTCGTTCGACGCGAACCGGTTCGTCGATCCTCGCCTATTGCGCATCATCGACCTCACCCAGATCCATCGCGATGCCGGCATGACGGCTCGCTATCCGGCAGGCATTCCGAACTGCCTGACCGCGACCCTGGATGACGGCCGAAAGCTGGTCCGCGAAGTTGAGTTCCCGCGCGGCCATGCTCGCAATCCGATGACCGACGCGGAGGTCGAGCACAAGTTCCGCACCCTGGTTGAACCGCATTACGGCAAAGATCGAGCGAGCAAGATGCTGAAGACCCTGTGGGCGATGGAAGACCAACGGGCGGGCGATCTCGTGAAGCTTCTCGACCGGCACCAGGGTTAGCCGCGACGCGCAACGGACAGTCTTGCTCCCCTCTCCCTCCGGGAGAGGGGCTGGGGGTGAGGATCCTTTTTCTGGGGAACGCGAGCAACTGGACCATCGCGTGGGGCGGAGGTTCTGCCCTCACCCCCAGCCCCTCTCCCGGACTCTCCCGGAGGGAAAGGGGAGCAAAGCCAATACTCTCGCTTCAGCGGAGCGCGGACAGCGAACCCTGCAATGACATGGAAGCGGGCTTCATCTGCGGTTAAGCCGTCCGCGATACGCTGAGGTCGTCCCTTCAACCGATGCCAGGGTTCGTTCGAAAGGATGTTGTCGCCATGCGAATCCTGGTGGTCGAAGACGAGGCGGACCTGCGGCACGCGATCGCTTCTATCGCGGCGATCCTTCACGCGGCTTGTCGCCGGGGCATGGCCTGGGTCTATCGATCGTCCGCAGCATCGTGGAAGCCCATCACGGCAACATCCGCGTCGCCAGTCAGGTGAACCAAGGCACGACCTTCGAGGTTCGCCTCCCGCGCCGCCGGGCGTGAGACCTCGTACAACGTCCGCACGCCAATTCCTCTCCCGAACCGGCTCCTCTTTGCGGCGAAATTGCAGAAGATTTCGCCGGGGGGCGTCTGTATATTGGGGCGAGAACAGACAGCACGAAGCGCGTGGAGAAGGCAATGCTCAGACTCGCGTCGGTAACGGTACTTGGAATCGCTGCCCTTGCATTGACCGGCTGCCCGAACAACAAGGGGGGCGGCGACAGCAAGGTCATCAAGATCGTGTCCAGCCTTCCCCGCACCGGCAGCGCCAAGGGGCAGACCGACACCATGGTCAACGGCATCAAGCTGGCCATGGACGAAGTCAACGGCAAGATCGGCGAGTTCACGGTCGAGTATCTCGACTGGGACGACGCGACCGCCGCGGCCGGACAATGGACGCCCGAAGCGGAGGCGGCCAACGCCGACAAGGCAGCGAAGAATCCCGACGTGCTGGCCTACATCGGCCCCTACAACTCGGGTGCCGCCAAGATCTCGATGCCGATCCTGAACAAGGCCGGCGTCCTCATGATCAGTCCCGCGAACACCTGGCCAGGCCTGACCAAGCCAGGCAACTGGGGCACGGGCGAACCCGACATCTATCGCCCGACCAAGAAAATCAACTACACCCGCGTGGTCCCCACCGACGACCTGCAAGGCCCGTTCGCGGCCAATTGGGCGAAGGAAATGGGCGTCAAGCAGGTTTACGTGCTCGACGACAACGAACTCTACGGCAAGGGCATCGCCAAGCTTTTCGCGGAACATTGCAAGGAGATCGGCATCAAGGTTCTCGGGCAGGACAAGATCGACGTCAACGCCCAGGAATTCAAGTCGCTGATGGTCAAGATCAAGTCGCTTAACCCCGACATGATCTACTTCGGCGGCACGACGCAATCCAAGGGGGGCCAACTGGCTCGCGACATGGTCGGCGCCGGTCTGCAATCTTCCATCATGGTTCCCGACGGCTGCTTCGAAGATGCGTTCGTGGAATCGGCGGGCGCCAAGAATATCGAAGGGCGAGCGTTCTTCACCTTCGGCGGATTGCCCCCCGAGGAATTGAAGGATGGGCCCGGCAAGGCGTTCGTCGATCGATACATGGCCAAGTACAAAACGCAGCCCGAAGCTTATGCGATCTATGGTTACGAATGCGGGAAGGTCGCCCTGGAATCGATCCGCAAGGCGAACAAGAAAGACCGCGCCGCCGTGGTCGCCGCCGCCCTCTCCCTCCGCGACTTCGACGGCGCCCTGGGCAAATGGTCCTTCGACGCCAACGGCGACATCAGCCTCGCCATCATCAGCGGCAGCACGGTGAAGAACGGGAAACTCTCGTTCGTGAAGCAGTTGAAATGAGCCGTCAGCGATCAGCTATCGATCGTCAGGCAGCGAAATCGCTGAGCGGCAGAGGGCCGCCGATGCTGCGAACGCACAGGACCCGCTGAAGCGGGTCACTACGAGCTCGCAGTAACCCGCTTCAGCGGGTTTCGAAGCTCGTAGTAACCCGCTTCAGCGGGTTTCGGGAAAGTCACTACGAGACTACGAGATTCGAGATTGTAGTACCCCGCTTCGGCGGGTTTCGGGAAAGCGGAAAACGCGAGCCACCGACGCGCTTTCGCTAGCCGACGATGAATCGACACTGAAGATCTTGAAGAGAGATCAAGATTTTCGTGTGCCGCTAGCTGACTGCTGACCGCTCCTTGAGACCCGCATATGATCCCGACGCTGTTGGCGGTGGACTCCAGCGCCTGGCAAATCTTCGTGCAGCACTGCGTGACCGGTCTCGCCAACGGCATGCTCTTCGCGCTGATCGCCCTCGGCTACACGATGGTCTACGGCATCGTGGAACTGGTCAACTTCGCGCATGGCGACCTCGTCATGCTCGGCAGCTTCTTCGCCCTCTTCTGCATCTCCACCCTCGGCTTCGGAGCTTTGGGAAGTTCGACGGCGGGGACGGTTCTTCTTCTCGTGATTCTCATCGCGGTCACGGCTACGGCTGCAGCGCTTGTGAACTGGCTCAACGACCGCATCGTCTACCGTCCGCTTCGCAAAGCGCCGCGCCTGGCTCCGCTCGTCAGCGCCATCGGCATCTCATTCGTCTTCATGAACATCGGCTCCGCGATCTCCGGCGCTCGGCCCGCCAGCTTCGGCCAGAACGATCTGGTTTCCAACGTCAACCTCCTGGGCGACTACGGCATCTACATCACGATGAAGGACGTCATGGTGATCGGCATCACCATCCCCATCATGATCGCCCTCACGCTATTCGTGAAGCATGCCAAGCTCGGCAAAGCGATGCGTGCAACGGCGCAGGATCCGGTGGCCTCGCAGCTGATGGGCATCCCCAGCGATCGCGTGATCGGAGCCACCTTCGCCATCGGCGGCGCGCTGGCGGGGGCCGCCAGCGTGATGTTCGGCGTCTACATCAATCAGATTTCGTTCACGATGGGTTACACCAACGGCCTGTATGCATTCACGGCGGCGGTCGTCGGCGGCATCGGCAAGCTGCCGGGAGCCGTCATCGGCGGCATCCTTATTGGGCTGATTCGTTCGATGGTCAGCGGCTACTTCGAGGAACGCTGGGCGACCGCGATCATTTTTGCGGTCCTTGTCCTGATTCTCGTCTTCCGTCCGGCAGGGCTTTTGGGCGATCGGCGAAGGGAGAAGGTGTGATGCGCTTCCCCTACTGGCGGCACCTCGCCATTCTGCTCCTGCTGATCTACCCCTTCTCCGGACTGGAATCGGTCGCGATCGGCGCCCTCGCCACTCCGATCGGCTCGCAGCTCGACAAGCTGTTCTTCTATGCGATTCTGGCCCTGGGACTCAACGTCTGCGTCGGATACAGCGGCCTGCTTCACCTGGGCATCGCGGCGTTCTTCGGGATCGGCGCCTACATCGCAGCGATCCTCACGACGCCGAGCCATCCGTTTCAGATGGAGTATTTCACCGCCGTGGCCCTCGCGACCGTGGGAGCCGCCGTGCTTGGAGTCGCGCTCGGGGCGCCGACGCTGCGGCTTCGCGGCGATTATCTCGCACTGGTCACGCTTGGTTTCGGCGAGGTCGTGAAGGCCTACTTCATCAACCTCGACAACATCACGCGCGGAGCCGAAGGGCTGACGCCGATTCCGTCGCCCGACTATTTGAACGTGCCACTCAACTGGCTTTCGGAAGCGCTGGGACAGGGCCCGGCCAGTTTCCACCTTCACTATTACCTAAACTTGACGTTTCTCGTGCTTGCCGTCGTCGTGCTGCGCAACCTCGAAAACTCACGGCTTGGCAGGGCCTGGGTAGCGCTCCGCGAAGACGAACTTGCCCTCACCTGCATGGGCGTCTCGGCCACGCGCGTCAAGCTCTCGGCCTTCGCGATCGGCTGCGGCCTCGCGGGGTTGGCAGGCGCGCTTTATGCTTTCTCGATCGGCAGCGTCTCGCCAACGCCGTTCGATTTCAATCTCTCCGCGATCACGCTCTGCTGCGTCATCCTGGGCGGCCTCGGCAGCATCGACGGCGTGCTGCTCGGGACCGGACTGCTGTACGGCTTCGACCGCATCGTTTCGCCTCTGGTCGATTCCGCCATGCCCGAATGGATCAAGCAGTACTTCACCATCGGAAATTGGCGCCTCATGATCTTCGGCCTCGCGCTCATCCTGATGATGCGGTTTCGGCCGGAGGGGATCATTCCTTCCAAGCGAGTTCAGCGCGAACTCCATGAGTTCGACGCGAAGGGAGGAGCGGCCTGATGGCTTTCCTCAAGGTCGAAAATCTGTCGATGCGTTTCGGCGGCCTCGCCGCGGTCAGCAAGGTGAGCTTCGCCGTCGAGAAGGGGCAGATCTTCTCGATCATCGGCCCCAACGGCGCCGGCAAGACGACCGTGTTCAACGTCGTGACCGGCATCTACGAACCGACCGAAGGCGACATTCGCCTCGACGGAAAAGTCGAAGCCACGCCCTTCACTCTCCTGCGACTGCTCGCCTGGACCGCGGTCGGCATCCTCACCGGCTTCGTCCTGATGATGGCCCTGATCAACGTCGATCGGTTTTGGCGAGCCACCTTCAGTAGCCTCGACCGATCCACGATTACCTTTGGTCGAGTTTGGAACAACGCATCAGGCTACCTGACAGGACGCTTGGCGATTGTCGAAAAAGGAGGCAAATGGACCATCCTGGACCCCACTCGCTCTTATGTCATTCAATCCGCGGATAGCGAGGAGGATGCGAACTCGCGACTTGAACGCTTCGAAAAAATCGTCGCGAACTCCGGAATCGCGACGATCCAAGTCGTCGATGGCGAAGGGGCAATCATGGTCGGCGACGAATCGTTGCTGACTTTGCAAAATCAAGACGCCGCAAGCCAGGCACTCGAGGAATTCCGCAAGATCGAGGTCGATCGTTCGCGACGAAAGACATTCGCCCTAATCGGCCTCTTCGGCGGTTTCGCGGTCGGATTTCTCGGGGCGTTCGCCATGTGGCGTCGCGCGCGTGGCGCGCCGGAAGTCATCGCACGCGGCGGCATCGCTCGCACCTTTCAGAACATCCGCCTCTTCCACAACATGACGGTGATCGAAAACGTACTCGTGGGCCGCGATCGTTTTTATCGCTCCGGCCTCATCGGCATGGCGATGAACGCCCTCGGCATCACGCCGGAGGAAAACCAGAATCTGCGCGTCGCCGGCGATTTGCTCCGTTTCGTCGGGTTGGACGCCAAGGCCAACATGCTTGCGAAAAACCTCCCCTACGGCGACCAGCGACGCCTTGAGATTGCACGAGCGTTGGCCACCGAACCCAGGCTGCTGCTGCTCGACGAACCCGCCGCCGGCATGAATCCGTCGGAGTCCGCCGACCTCATGAAGCTGATCGAGCAGATTCGCTCCCGCGGCATCACCATCCTGCTCATCGAACATCACATGAACATCGTGATGGCGATCTCCGACCGGATCGTCGTCCTGGACCACGGCGTCAAAATCGCGGAAGGCACGCCAGAGGAAGTTCGCAGCAACCCGGCCGTCATCGAGGCGTACCTCGGCAAGGAAGAGGTGTCGTGATGCCGGCCCCGATCCTCCAAGTCGAAAACCTGACCGCAAGTTATGGCCTCATCGAAGTGCTGAAAGGCATCTCCATCGAAGTCGGTCAGGGCGAAATCGTCACGATCATCGGCGCGAATGGAGCCGGCAAGACTTCGACCCTGATGTGCCTTTCCGGCGTGGTGCCTGCCCGGGGCGGTCGCATCTTGTTCAACGAAACCTCCATCCAAAACCGCCCGGTCCACGAGATCGTGAGGCTCGGCCTCTGCCAATCGCCGGAAGGCCGCAAGATCTTTCCGCGGATGACGGTCCTCGAAAACCTGCAAATGGGCGCCTTCACGCGCACGGATCGGGAAGGGATTGCATCAGACCTTCAGAAATCCTTCCGCCTTTTTCCGATCCTCAAAGAGCGTCAATCTCAGATGGGCGGAACCCTCTCGGGCGGCGAACAGCAGATGCTGGCCGTCGCTCGCGCCTTGATGGGCCGACCCAAGCTGTTGCTGCTGGACGAACCTTCCCTTGGGCTCGCCCCCCTGATCGTCCTCAAGATTTTTGAGGTCATTCGCGAGTTGAATCGCGAAGGCATGTCGATTCTGCTGGTCGAACAGAACGCTCGGCTAGCTCTGAAACTCGCCCACCGAGCATACGTGATGGAGACGGGATCCATCTCCATCCAGGGCCCCGCTCACGAGTTGCTGGCCGATGAGCGAATCCAGGCTGCGTACCTGGGCCGTTAGCAGCTGGTTTTAATTCATGAGCTTCATCTCGGCATCATCCGTGCACTCTCACTTCGGGTCTTAACTGGAAATGAACGCTCCGAACTAGGGCCGCCAGACGCTTCGGCGTGCCGTACTTCACCTCGTTGGGTCCAGGATCGGGATCGCGATTTTCTGCGTGTTTTGGCTGGTTTTCGACAGGTTTTCCGCTTGAAATCCACCACGGTTTGACCTAGGTGTTTTCAAAGTCTTCCGGGCTGACGCGAAACCGCTTGAGACACACGCGAAAAAACGTGGAATCCCACAAATTCAAGTGGGGTTTCGGTTGACAGAGGAAACGACTTGCCTTACTCTTCATTAATAGGTCGGCGGATCATCATCAAGTCTTCATCTGTCCGACCCTTCGTTGTCGACATTTTCTTTCGAGGTGTTCATGAAGATTACTCCCACTCAAACGCGGCGCGGTTTTACGCTCATCGAGCTTCTGGTCGTCATCGCGATCATCGCGGTGCTGATCGCCTTGCTGGTCCCCGCCGTCCAAAAAGTGCGCGAAGCGGCTGCTCGCTCGCAGTGCCAAAACAACTTGAAGCAGATCGGCCTTGCTTTGCACGGCTACCACGACACGTACAAGAAGTTCCCTGTCGGCCAGTTCAATGACGATAATCGCAACTGGGGTTGGGGAGTCGCCGTTCTGCCGTTCCTTGAACAGGCTCCGCTCTACAACTTTCTCAAAGCCGACACCGTAAACTTCATGATCTTCATCCCCGGCGAGGGACTCAATTCAGCCCCGAATCTCACCGGAACTAACGCAGACGGCAACAACACTGCCGGAATTGTGAACGTCAATGCGGGCTCCGGCGCCGCCCGAACTGTTCTTTCAATCTTCCAGTGCCCGAGCGATATTTGGCCCAGCTTCAACTCGAACGGCATGGCCAAATCCAACTACCTCGCCAACATCGGGAGGGACACGGGAGTTTGGAACGGCAATTTCGCAACCTGGGGTCCTCCCACGGGAGCGAACATGACGGGCGTGCTCCTTCAATCCAATAACAATTCCAACACCTATACCGTCAACATGGCAGGGATCATCGACGGCACGAGCAACACTGTCGGCGTGGGCGAAGTGACGGCGAATGCAGGGACGGGCGGCGGCGCCTATGGAGTTACAAACACGAATCGTATCCCGCTTTGGGCAGGCGGCAATCCCAGTTATCAGGGCCAAGGCGCTCAGCACAACTACTTCCGCATTATGGATGCCGGCTATCCGCTGAACCTTAAGAACACTGGTAATGCGGACCGCAGTTTCGGATCCCAGCATACTGGCGGCGGCAACTTTCTCTTTATGGATGGCTCGGTTCGCTTCGTCACGGACGCCATCAACACGACTACCTATACCTACCTCGGAACTCGCAACGGCAACGAACCCGTCGGCAACTTCTAAGATGAGATCGCTTTGGACCGCTCAGGCTTTCCTCTTCATGGGAGGAAGGCCTTTTCCTTTGAGGTGCATGATCATGAATACAGTTTGCAGACGAGTACTTGGCCTTTTTTCACTGCTTTCCATTGGCATCCTCGCCGGATGCGGCGGAGAGACCACAGCCGAAGTGAAAGGCGTGGTTGTGCATAAAGGCACGCCTATCACGGGAGGTACGCTCATCTTCTCTCCGGTTCAGTCGGGCAAGCCCGCGACTGCGGAAGTTCAAAGCGACGGAACTTACACGTTGAGCACCTTCGGCAAGAACGACGGCGCCGTACTCGGCAAGCACAAGGTAGCTTTTACGCCACCACCGCAACAGCTTACGGATGAACAACGGACGAATCCGAAGTACATCGCGCCGCCCCCGAAGTACATGGGCCTTCAACCAAACGCTGCAGAGGTGGAGGTAAAGAGCGGGCCAAATAAAATCGATTTGGAACTCGTACCTAAAAATTAGGGCACGATTCAGCGTGCACCCCCTACTAGCGTGCACACGCGGGATCGATCGACACGAATTCCTACGAGCGCTTTCGGAAAGGAATATCTAGACTCACCGAAAGTCGGCGACGGGTGTCGTCAAGAACTATAGCTATTATCACCTACAAGCTCAGTCCCGTTCCGACGGCGCCGTTTTTGGGAAACTAAACCGCTTGAGATCCACCGCACTTGAACCTAGGTGTTTTGGAGTCTTCCCGGCTGACGCGAATCGCGCAGGAGGCGCACCTGCAAAAACGTGGAATCCCGCAAATTCAAGCGGAGTTTCTGTTGACAGAGGAAACGACCCGCCTTATCCTTCATTAATAGGACGGCGGATCATCTTCAAGTCTTCATCCGTCCGACCTTCGCTCTCAACGTCCTTTTTCTTTTGAGGTGTCCATGAAGAGTACTCCCACTAAAGCTCGCCGGGGTTTTACGCTCATCGAGCTTCTGGTCGTCATCGCGATCATCGCGGTGCTGATCGCCCTGCTGGTTCCTGCCGTTCAAAAAGTACGCGAAGCTGCGGCTCGCTCGCAATGCCAGAACAACTTGAAACAAATTGGCCTTGCGATGCACGGCTTCCACGACACGTATAAGAAACTGCCGCCAGCAGCTTGGAATAATAACGCCAGCATCGGCAATAACGACGAAAACAACGTCGGACCGAACTGGGCCGTGATGATTCTCCCCTACGTCGAACAGGGCCCCCTATATAATCTGTATAACGCAAGCATTTCGAACTTCCAAAGATGGGCTCTAACGAATGGCGCCACTGGCAGCAATGACCAAGGTTGGCGCGGCATGCGAGACAAGACCGTTCCAATCTACGTTTGCCCTTCCGAGGCCAACTCAGCGATTCTTGGCAGCCGAGCGGGCGGCAGTTGGGCTCGGGGCAACTATGCGGCCAATGAAGGACCTCGTCAGGAGTGCTGGAATGGAGGCACGGTCACAACAACGCCAGCCGGAGGCAGCGGTAATTGGATCGCAAAGGCGCCTTTATGGCACAATGGGAGCAGCACCCTGATCGGCCTCACCGATGGTACCTCAAGCACGATTCTCGTGAATCACATTCGTGCGGGCACGAGTGCGGGCGATCCTCGCGGGTCTTGGGCTCTCGGAGTGGTCGGTGCCAGCATTACGACAGGTTGCCCGGCTGGCGATTGCTTCGGTCCCAACGACAGCGGCGGCAATTCGGATGACGTCGCCGGCTGCGATAATCGCCCCGACATCCTTATGGGTTGTTGGAACGGAGGGTACGGACAGGCTAATGCTCGCAGTTCGCACACCGGTATTACTTTGGCCGGTTTTGGAGACGGAAGCGTTCGTACTGTCCTCAACTCGATCGACACCAATAACTGGTACTTCCTGCTTAGCTCCACTGACGGACAAACCCCCACTGCAAATACGCAGTAATCGACGGAATTAGCTTCGAATGATTTCCACCTGCCGTCCTTTCGGAACATCCATGTCCCGAAGGGACGGCCTTTTTTTCAATGAAGGATGCACTATGGCTCTGGCTCATAATCTCCGTCTCGCCAGCTTCCTGTTTATGTGTCTTTACGTAATCGGTTGCGGCAAGGCCGGTTTCAGCGTGACTGGCAAACTTGAGGACAACGGCAAACCGCTTACGGTTAGCGACAAAGGAATGGTCAACATGAACTTGGTGCCGGTCGAAGACAAATCCGGCGCCAGCGTATTCCCGGCCGATGTCAGCAAGGATGGCACGTTCACGGTTCGACCCCGCGGCGACGGCTCGCTTCCCACGAGCGGAAAGTACCGCGTTTCCATCGAAATCGTGGATCCTTATCCAGGCAAGGACAAGCTCAATGGGAAGTTTTCCGGCGCAAAATCTCCCATCGTTCGGGAAATCAATGGGTCGGCCAATCTGACGATCGACATAGCCAAGGATCAGTAAGGCGAGCGGCACCTGCATTTCTCCCCTCTCCCTCCTGGAGAGGGGCCGGGGATGAGGGCGTGCGACGTGGCGTTGCGCGAGAAATAGCCACCCTCTCCCAGAGGGAGAGGGAGGTAGACTATCTCCTGCCGCTCGCCTAAACGAACCCCTTTGCCTCTCGCGGCATCGCGAGGGGCGAAGGTTTACCTATCCTTCTTTTCTTCGAACGGTTGCATTACTCCGTAACCCTGCGAAGCTGGCAGTCGAATCATCTCTAGACCTGTCGACCCTACATTGCTTTGCGGCTCTATCGCATGCCTGTTCTTACCTCCAAACATCGTCGGATGCTTTTCGTCGCACTCGTTGCGGCGGCCGTAATCGGGTTTGCCGCATGGACCATCCATTCGGGGCAGCGCCGCCAAAATGCGTTAGCCCTCGCGAAAAAAGGCCGCATCGACGAGGCGCTCCCGGTGCTGAAGCAGATCCTTAGCCAATCTCCCAAAGATATGGAGGTTTTGGAGACGCTTGCTAACAGCTACGCTTCCGCAGGGCACAAGGGGGAAGCGGAAGCGTTCGCGAAAAGCTGGATCGACGCCGCTCCGGATCAACCCGGTCCCCGAGTTCTGCATCTGAAGCTGATGGAAGAGGCAAATCGTTGGACCGAAGCAATCGCAGATGCCGAAAAACTGCTGGAGATGGAGCCGAGCAACGAAAAACTTCGACGTCGATTGGCTGGCTTTCGGTACTCGGCAGGAGATTTCGCGAAAGCGGAAGAAGATTGCCGCAGTCTGCTGAAGGTTTCGCCACGCGATCGCGGCATTTTGATTTTGCTTTCGCAAATCGCCCGTTCGCGAAACGACGTGAAGCAGGCGGGGGACTTGATCGACCAGGCTCTTGCTTTGGCCCCCAGCAACTTCTCGGCGCTGGTCGCTCGGGCGAATTTGTACATGGACACGGATGAACCCGAGAAAGCGATTCCGATTTATCGCAAGGTGCTGGCCGAGGATCCGACTCGGCGGAAGTCGACGCGTTACCAGCTGAGTCGGGCCCTGCAGCGATCAGGCAATGAAGCGGAAGCCAGGCAGCTTACGGAAGAGTTGAGAAAGATCCACGACGCCGACTTATTGGAAGACGAGCGCCTCGGTCATCCCGACTACGAAGACATCCAAATTCGGGCGGCAAAAGCGTTCGTGGAAGCGGACAACATGAAGCATGCGAAAACCATTCTCGAGTCGTTCCTTTCTGCGAATCCGCAGTCTCGGGCATCCCATCGCGAATTAGCGGACATTTATCGCAAAATGGGCCGTCCGGACTTGGCGGCGCGACATGACGCGATAGTCAAATCTTTGCCGGAATCTCATCCATGACCCGCTTTCTCCTAGGCGTAGTGCTTGTCGTCGGCATTGCCGCCGGAATCTTCCATGCAACACGCGGCCTGGTCCTGACCCCGCCGGCCCAGCCGTCTGTCGCGTCGCAGCCCGTTGCGAACATTCCCTTCTTCGTTGACGCGACGGCGGAATCGAAAATCGACTTTCGTCACTTCGACAGTTCCACTGCCGCGCACGCCACTTGGGAAACGCTCGGAAGCGGCATGGCGTGGATCGACTTCGATCAGGACGAACTCCCAGATCTATTCTGCATTCAGGACGGCCCATTGAAGGGTGGGGAAGGCCCTTCGAACAAGTTGTTCCGCAACAATGGCGACGGCACCTTCTCCGACGTCACCCGCGAAGTCGGACTCGATCGCTCGGGTTTCGGCCTGGGCTGCGCCGTCGGCGACATCGACAACGACGGCTTCCCGGATCTCGTCGTCACGTATTTCCGCGGCGTCGTTCTTTATCGAAACGTGCCGGACGGCAAAGGGGGCCGCAAATTCGTCGATGCCTCTGCGAATTCCGGCTTGATCGATCCCCAATGCGCCACGAGCTGCGCCTTCGGCGACATTGACGGCGACGGCCTGCTGGACTTGTATGTCTGCAACTACGTCAAGTTTGATCCCGAGAAGTACGTACCCTGTTACAACAAGGTGTTCAAGGAAAATTTCGTTTGCGGACCGACGATGTTCGAGTCGGTCCATCACAAGCTGTTCCGCAACCTCGGCAACGGCAGATTCGAGGACGTCAGCGAAACGAGCGGCATCACCAATACGCCTGCCGCCGGGGGGCTGGGCGTGGTGATGGCGGATCTGGATGAAGACGGTCTGCTTGACATCTATGTCGCGAACGACATGGCTCCAGCATACTTGTTCCACAACCAGGGTAAGGGAAAATTCGTGGAGAAAGCGATGCCGACCGGCTGCGCCCTCATGGGACAGGGCCGCTACATCGCGGGGATGGGAGTCGAGGCGGCCGACTTCGACGGCAGCGGCCGGCTTTCTCTGTTCGTCAGCAACTTTCATCGCGAGCCGAACATGCTGTTTCTGAATCGCGGCAAGCTCTTCTTCGACGAGGTGAGCTACCGTTCCGGTCTCGGCGCCCCGAGCGTGCCGCGTCTCGCGTTCGGCGTCGTTGCTTGCGATTTCGACCTTGACGGACGGCTCGACCTTGCCGTCGCCAACGGCCATGTGATCAGGAATTCCGACAAGATCCTGGGCGATCCGTTCCGGCAGGAATCGCAAGTCTTTCAAGGAATGGGGGAAGGCAAATACCAGGACGTTTCGAGCAAATCCGGCGAATATTTCAGCCAAAAGGAAGTCGGCCGGGGGCTCGCTTGGGCGGATTGGAACAATGACGGCCTCCCGGACCTTGCTTTCAGCAACAACGCGGGCCTCTTGGCTCTGCTCAAGAACGCGACCAAAACCAACAGTTCCTGGATTCGCCTTACCCTTGAAGGCGACGGCAAGAAGAGCAACCGCGACGCGATTGGCGCCAAAATCGTCGTGGAAGCGGGCGGTCAAAAGCAGACTCGCTGGCTGGTTGGAGGCGGAAGCTACCTCTCAGCGAGCGATCGCAGGTTGGTTATCGGACTTGGTCCCGCCAAATCCGCGGATCGAATCACCGTTCGCTGGCCTTCGGGACGAGAAAACGTCTACCAGAACCTCGGCGGAAACTGCGGCTATCGCTTGCGCGAAGGCGAACCGAAAGAACTCATCACGAAATAGGACTTAAGGCGAGCGGCGCCTGCATTTCTCCCCTCTCCCTCCGGGAGAGGGGCCGGGAGTGGGGGCGTGCGACGTGGTGTTGCGCGGGAAAAGGCACCCTCACCCCAACCCTCTCCCAAAGGGAGAGGGAGGTAGACTAGCTCCTGCCACTCGCTTAAGGACTTAGGCGCCGCCATACCGGGTTCCTTGACTGATTCGGTAACCTCTGGCGATTGCTCCTTTCGAGGGCGAAGAAACAATGTACTCGATACCTCCGTGAACATCCCCGAGTTCCAGCAACGCTTCCGCTGCATCCGCACGAACGGCGTCTCGAAGTTCGGCGATGCAGAAAGGCGATGCTATCTGGGGCCAAAGAGCAACGGGCTGGGAAGCTCGGACGATTTCCGCGAGAATCATGGAAACGTCTCATTCGGAGATCGCAGTGAATTCCACCTCCAACCATGGCGTCGCTGTTGCTCGGTTCCTCTACGGCACTGCCTGGAAGGAAGACGAGACGCGACGGCTCACCCTCCTCGCGCTGCGGTCCGGGTTCCGCGGCATCGACACGGCGAACCAGCGACGCCACTACCACGAAGCGGCCGTCGGCGAGGGGATCGCGGATGCGGTGCGCGAAGGGTTGGTTCGCCGCGAGGATTTGTTTCTGCAGACGAAGTACACGTTTCGCAACGGACAGGATCATCGCTTGCCGTACGATCCGAACGCCCCGATCGGCGAGCAAGTCCGCCAGTCGTTCGCCAGCTCGCTCGAGCACCTTGGGACGGCATGGATTGATTCCTATGTCCTGCACGGCCCAACGATGCGGAGCGGACTCGGGGCCGACGACTGGGAAGCGTGGCGCGCGATGGAAACGATTCACGGGACGAGTCAGGCGAAGGTTTTGGGCGTGAGCAACGTTTCGCTCGACCAACTGAAGTTGCTGTGCAAGGACGCCAAAGTTCGGCCGAGTTTCGTGCAGAATCGCTGCTATGCAAGCCTGGGATGGGATCGAGCGGTTCGGCAATACTGCTCGCAGAACGGCATTGTTTACCAAGGTTTCTCCCTGCTCACCGCAAATCGCGATGCCCTCGCCCACCCGCGGCTTCGCCACATCGCGGAACGTCATCGCCGCTCGCCGGCCCAGATCGTCTTTCGTTTCGCACTGGATGTCGGCATGCTTCCGCTCACCGGCACCACCAACGAGGAGCACATGCGTGCCGACCTGGCGGTATTCGACTTTACGCTGGATGCGAGCGAGGTGCAGGCGATCGAGTCCTTCGATCGGATTCCGTGAGACGCGCGGCGGGAGTTTTGGCGAGCAGCAGGAGCTAAATCAGCGTGCGCAAATCGGCAGCGGGTTAGCGGCCAGTTGAATAAGAGTGGGCATCGCGATTCCGATCCAAACATGCCAGTCGCACGCACTAGCCCGAAGCGTCAGTCAGCGAGGGTCGACGCGAAATTCCTCGCTGACGCTTCGGGTTGGTACGAGGTGCTGCTGCGAAATCGCGCACGCTGATTTAGCTTACCTCTCCCTCCGGGAGAGGGTTGGGGTGTGGGCGCCTTTTCTCGCGTAACGCCACCTCACACGCCCTCACCCCCGGCCCATCTCCGGAATCTCCGGAGGGGAGGGGAGAAATGCAGGCGCCGCTCGCCTTACCGCGGCAGCCGCTACAACCGACTTTGCATTTCGTGGCCGCTTCGCGCAGTGATGGAGGGATGAGCGAGCGACCCCACAGCACGCCTTCGACTCCCGCCGGGAAGCAGCTGCGCCCCGCGCATGCCCGCATCGTGGGCGCCGCGGTGACGCCGATGCTTCGCTATCTGGGCAAGCTTCGCAATCGAATGTACGAAGTCGGCTTTCGGCCCACGGACCCATTGATGGGCGTGGTCGAAAAAGCCTACGACGCCCTCCATCACCTCAGCGTGCTCCTGCATTACCAGAGTTGCGATAAGAAACGGTGACCCGGGGCCGTTGACGGCGTGGCCCTGATTGAGCGAGAATCATGGATTGCCCCAACGTGACCTGGATTCGCCTGGAATGCTCGTGGATAACCCGGCACGACTCCTATTTGAGGTGGATGGTGACTGAGCCGCAGTTCGTCATTCTTGGAGCGACCGGGGATCTGACCGGCCGATATCTCCTTCCAGCGCTCGTCGGTCTGCATCGCGACTTGGCGTTGCCGGTTCGCACTCCCATTCTTTGCATCGGGCAGGAGGCGTGGGATCTGGCCACGTTCCGTAGCCATGTTGCGGAGCGTCTCGCCCGTCATGCTTCCAAGCTACCGATCGCTTCGCGAGACGCGGTTCTCGGCATGCTGGAGTATCGCTCGGCCGACGTCACCGACCAATCTCAACTCGGCGCCGCGTTGGGCGCCCCCACTGCCCCGCTTGCACTCTATCTCGCCCTCCCACCGGCGGTCGGCGCCGCGGTGCTTCGCGCACTCGCAAGCCTTGCTTTGCCGGAAGGAAGCCGCGTCGTTGCCGAGAAGCCGTTTGGGACGGATCAGGCGTCTGCTCAAGCGCTGAACCGGCTGCTCGCCAAATCGTTTCCGGAGCGGGCCGTCTTTCGCATGGACCACTTCCTCGGCAAGCAGACGGTGCAAAACGTATTGGGCCTGCGATTCGCCAACCGCGTCTTCGAGTATCTCTGGAACCGCGATCATATCGAGCGTGTCGAAATCACTTGGGACGAAACCGTCTCGCTGGAGGGCCGGGCCGGGTACTACGACCGGGCCGGGGCGTTGCGAGACATGATTCAGAACCACCTGCTTCAACTGCTTTGCCTGGTGGGCATCGAGCCGCCGACCGGGTTCGATGAGGCCCGCTTCCGCGACCGAAAGGCGGATTTGCTGCGGGCTGTCCGCACGATGAACCGGGAGGAAGTCGTTTCCCAAACGATCCGGGCGAGGTACGCCGCCGGGCAGACCGAAAGCGGTCCCGTTCCGTCGTACGTAAACGAACCGGGAGTCGATCCCGCGCGGATGACCGAGACGTTCGCCCAGGTGACGCTGTTTGTGGACAACTGGCGTTGGGCCGGCGTGCCGTTCGTTCTGCGCACCGGCAAGGCGTTGGAAGCCAATCGGCACGAGATCGCAATCTACTTCCGGCCCATACCGCACATGATGTTCGCCCGGTCGGCCCCGAACCCGAATGTACTGCGGCTGAGCCTGAACCCGGACCGAGTCGCCTTGGGGCTGAACATCAACGGCCCCGGCGACCCGTTCGACCTGGAGACTGCGACGCTCGAAACGGAGTTGGCCCCGCACGCTCAATCCGCCTACGCAAGGCTGCTGCTCGAAGTCTTCGCCGGAAACGCCGTGCTGTCGATCCGTGGAGACGAAGCGGAAGAGTGCTGGCGGATCGTCGAGCCGATTGTGCAAGCCTGGGCGGGAGGCGCCGTCCCGCTCGGCGAATACCCGGCCGGGTCGAACGGGCCAGTCATGAAACCGCCGTCTTCTTCGCAGTGACCAGGCTCGACACAGCAATCGCCGCAAAGAACGCTCGCTCGAAGCAAAGGCGAACGGCGCCTGCATTTCTCCCCTCTCCCTCCGGGAGAGTCCGGGAGAGGGGCCGGGGGTGAGGGCCGTGCGACGTGGCGTTGGGCGAGAAAAAGGCGCCCTCACCCCAACCCTCTCCCGCAGGGAGAGGGAGGTAGATTAGCTCCTGCCGCTCGCCTTGAGGGTAGAGTCGAGCGGTGACGCGGTGCGCCGGTGGACACCGGCGTTCCGTTTTCACCGCCCGC
>JAIEPT010000266.1 GCA_019748295.1 Gemmataceae bacterium
CGACCAGCTGCCCGCCAGCTGCTCTCGGACCGAGTTTAACCGCTCTCCCCTCGCGCAGGAACGGGAATGCACCCGCGCCTTGTGGCCGGGGGGCGGCAAAAATATAATTTCCGTCTGACGCATCCCCGTCCCAGGAAGACCTTCCTTTGCCGTCGCGACCGCGGATTTTGGTGTTTGCCGCCCCTGACGGCATCTCCGAGGAGGTGCGCGCCGCCTTGGGCCAAGTCGCCGACTTGGTCCGGTCCGAAGGCGTTTCCGACGGCCTCGCCCTTTTGCTCCGCGAATCCTTCGACGGCATCTTCGCCTCGGCCCACGACGAACGCATCGCCTCGAAGGCGCGCTCGCTCCTGCAAGTCGATGCGATCCTCCATGTCCTGGAAGAAGGAATCGCCGTCGTTCATCCCGGCGGCCGAATTCTCTGGGCCAACGTCAACTTCGAGCGATGGTGCGGCGGCCCAGTCCAGGGGCAACCTTTCGAGCAAGCGCTTGGCACTCCAATCCAATTCTGCCCCGATCCCTCGCCCCTCGCGCATGCCCTGGAAGGAAAGTCCGTACGCTCCCGCCTCCGCCGGCCCGGCGATCAGTATCTCGATATGCGGTTCACGCCCCTCAAAGATGCCTCCGGCGTCATCGCCCAAATCATCGTTTCCGCCGAAGACGTGACGGCCGAAGTCAGCCAACAGCAAATGCTCGATGCCGTCCACCAAGCCGGCGACGAACTCGTTCCATTGAGCACCGATCAGCTGGCCGAGATGGATCCGCAGGAACGGATCGAGCTTCTCAAGCACAACATCCGCCGGCTCACGCACGACCTGCTCCACTACGACGTCATCGAAATCCGCCTGCTCGATCCCGTCACCGGCAAGCTCGAACCGCTGCTCGCCGAGGGCATGACCGCCGAGGCCGCCTCGCGCGTGCTCTATGCGAAAGAGGAAAGCAACGGCGTCACCGGCTACGTCGCCGCCACGGGCCTGACGTACGTCTGCGCCGATGCCGCCTCCGACCCGCGCTACCTTCAAGGAGCGGAAGGGGCTCGGTCGTCTGTGACCGTCCCCTTGATGTGGGACGACAAGATTATCGGCACCTTCAACGTCGAGAGCCCGAAACTGAATGGCTTCGCGCCGCAGGATGTGCAGTTCGCCGAGATCTTTTCCCGCGAAATCGCCGCCTCGCTGCACACGCTTGAACTGCTGCTGGTCGAAAAGAAAGCGATGGTCTCGCAATCGATCGAAGCCGTGAATCGCGAAGTCGCCCTGCCGGTCGATGAAATTCTCACCACCGCCACCACCATCCTCGAACGCTGGATCGGCCACGAACCCGACATGGTGGAAAAGCTCAAACGCATCCTCCAAGCCGCCCGGCAAATCAAGCAGAGCATCCAAAAAGTCGGCGAGGACATGACCCCGCAGTTCGGCCGAACAGTCCTGGCGGCGCCAAGCAAACTCAAAGGAATGCGCGTGTTGGTCGTGGACAACGACGACCGCGTCCGCCGCAGCGCTCACGGAATTCTCGGCCGGCTCGGCTGCATCGTCGAAACCGCGCGCGACGGGCAGGAAGCCCTCACGATGGCGAAACTTTCCACCTACGACGCGATGTTGGCCGACATTCGCCTGCCCGACATCACCGGCTACGACATGTATGCGTCGCTGCGGAAGGCCCAACCCAACGCCCGCGTCATCCTCATGACCGGCTTCGGATACGACCCGCATCATTCCCTAGTGAAGTCTCGCCAGGAAGGTTTGCGTTTCGTCCTTTACAAGCCGTTTCGCGTCGAACAGTTGCTCATCGCTCTGCAATCGTCCGAATCCGAAGCCCCCTCCCCTGCCCCGTGAGCGACCCCCTCTTTCTCCTCCGTTCGTTCGCCGACGCTATGCCCATCTGGCTGCTTTGGCTCGGCGCCTGCCTGGGACACGCCTTCTGGATGACCGTCTCGCTCAACGCCATCTACTCCTACCCGCTGCCGCGCCGATTCCTCAAAGCGCTCCGCAAAGTCGATTTCGCCATCATCCTGTGCGGGCCCCTCGTCTTCGGCTATGCCCTGAATGTCCTGGGCGAATCGGGCCTCCGATGGGAAGGATTCGGCCCGCGCCGATGGCTGGCGCCCTACACGATCATCGCCTGCATATTGGGTTTCGTCGTCGCTCCGATTTGCCAGGTCATGTATTGGCTGCGCCGAACCGCACCACAGCAGATCGCTTGCACGAGCGAGGTCGTGGACGTCGCACAAGTCCTCGGTTCGCCGCCGATCGGACGCTCGAAGCAGGCCCATGTCGCCCTGTGGCCTTTCAACCAGGCGATGCAGATCGACTTCACCGAGAAAACGCTTCGCCTGCCGCAATTGCCCGAGGCCTGGGATGGCCTGACGATTCTGCATCTCACCGATCTGCACTTCTGCGGCTCCCCCGATCGCGCGTTTCACGAGTTCGCCATCGACGAATCGATGCGCCGCGGCATCCCCGATCTCGTCGCACTCACCGGCGACGTCGTCGATAGCCCCGAGCATCATCGCTGGATCGTTCCCATTTTGGGCCGACTGAAATGGAACAACGCAGGCCTCGCCATCCTAGGCAATCACGACGCCTGGCGCGATGTGCCGACGATTCGGCGCCGCCTGCGAAAGGCAAAGCTCGATGTCCTTGGCAATAATTGGAAACAGATCGACGTCCGCGGCGTCCCCATGCTGGTTGTGGGACACGAAGGCCCATGGATCGGCCCAACGCCTGACCTGACCGCCGCCCCCCATGATGTGTTTCGCTTCTGTCTGAGCCACACGCCCGACAACATCCCCTGGGCGAGGCAAAACAAGATCGACCTCATGCTCGCCGGCCATGTGCACGGCGGCCAAATCCGCTTTCCGCTGATCGGCTCCTCGTTCGTCCCCAGCCGTTTCAGCCGCCAATTCGACTGCGGCGTCTTCTGGCGTTCGCCGACGGTGATGCATGTGGGACGCGGTTTGGCGGGGCAACACCCGCTGCGAATCAACTGCCGACCTGAAGTAACACGCATCATCCTGCGGAAGGGCCAGTAACCTCCAAAATCTCCTAGGTGGTAGTTTTGGCGGCACGAGTGGCGCGCCCCGAACGTAGTGAAGGGCGGGGCGAAGCTTCCGAAGACTTCATGCAAGTTGGATGCTGCGTCAGCACCTTTTCCACGCCCTTCGCTACGTTCAGGGCGTGCCACCCAAACCACAGGGCGTAATAAAGTATTGGACCGTAAAACAGACGGTTGCGTGCCATGCGTGCAATGCTTCGTCGGATCCCTCGCCAAGTTCTTCGAAGCTTCCGACCGTTGGGCTTCCGAGATTTCGGTCTGGGGGCATGCTTGAGCGGTGAAAGGGGAAAGTTCAATGAGCCCGGCCAGGGATCCGCTCAAGCATGGCACGTCACCTCAGGCATTCTCAGAAGTAGTCAGAGATTGAGGGATGACATGCCGGTCCGCATCAAACGCTGGAACGACCCGCGAGAAGCGGACGACGGCTTGCGCATCCTCGTTTGCCGCTACCGGCCACGAGCGTTACGCAAGGCTGACGAAACGTGGGACGTTTGGATGAAGGAACTGGGGCCGAGCAAAGTACTGCACGCCGATCTCTACGGCAAGAACGGCCCGCCCATCGCCTGGAATGCTTTTCGCGAACGCTATCTGCGGGAAATGGCCGAGCAGCAAGAACGCATCGCCGCGTTGGCGAAACGCGTGGATGACGGAGAATCGATCACGTTGCTCTGTTCCTCAAGCTGCAACGATCCTAACCGGTGTCACCGATCGCTGCTGCAGGAACTCGTCAAGGCGAGCAGCCGCTGTTAGGCGGCTTAGTTAAACGGTTACACAGGCGCCATGTCCCTTGAACGCAGTTTGGCCACAACGACATTTGGGCAAAGCAGTGGGACGATTACAGGTTCGTTCCCGATTAGCGTCACTGGAAACGGAAGGTGGACAGGCGGAACATTGGCGGGAAATTCCGATCCGTCAGCCTCTACGCTGGTCTTGTCTGCGAACACGACGTTTGAGATGTCCAACAACCTCGATCTCGCCGGCCGAGTCATTCAAAATAACGGCACCATTGAAGTAAAGGGGAATTCGATCATTGCTGCCAGCAATGGCGGCGTCCTCAATAACTTGTCGCAAGGGAAGTTCGTGAAGTTGGCCGATCCCAACATGGCAACTAGCGTCGAGATCAACGGCTCCGGCGCCTTCTTCAACTATGGTCTTGTCAAAGCGGAAGGCACCACGAGTTTAGCCTTCAAAATTACCGCGTGCAGTTCTCGGCGCCAATGGGGAAGGCGTTTACGACCAAGGACGCCGGGTTGGACGACACCATCGACAGCGATGCGGATGCCAGCGGTTACACGGCTTTCTTCACGGTGGCCGCGGGGCAAAGCCCCACGGACATCGACGCGGGACTTGTGACGCAGGCGGCGCCGAACTCGCCTCCGATGGCGATGAGCGATTCGGCGACCGCGTCGATGCGGACGAGGGCATCATGGCCGCTACCATTGGCGCTGGAGTTCGCAGGAGAGCGGCACTTCTTGGGTGAGCGCAGGCGAATGAAACGTTCGTGCTGACTTTGAAAAAATCTGGCCCATCGTTCATACTGACTGATTTCGCAGCGAATGGCAGTTGGAGCCGGTCACCGTCACCAAACGGGTTTCGCTGTGTGGGGTCGGAATGGGAATGAGAATGGGCGCATGAAACGGCCCACGGCGTTGAAGCCGTGGGCCGAGTGTGGTTCGACTACCGCGATCTTGGGTTAGAAGGGGTTGCGGTTGTCGATGCTCGGGACGATTTCGATCGTCGGAGCGGGGTTGTTGCTGATGGCCGGGGTCGAAGGGATGACCGGGACGGCCGGGATGATCTGGACAGTCTTCTTCGGGGCCGGCTGAACAGGAGCCGGTTCCGTGGACGGCTTGATGTCGGTGGCCGGCATCTTCTTCGGGGCGGGAGACGTCGGTTGAACCGGCGTCGGCATCACGCCGGGATGGCCCGGGGTGACGACCGAAGGGGTGCCGCCGCACGCGCCGTTGGCGCAGCCATGGTCGCCGTGGGTGGCGCCGTAGGCGCTGCCGCAGGCGCCGCTATCGCCGCAGCAATCGCTGGAGCGATGGAAGCGAGCGCGGAGCTTGGCGAGCAAGCCGACGCGTTGGCTGCCGCACGGATCGCAGCTAGGAGCGCAGGTCGGAGCCGGAGCGCAGACCGGAGCCGGCGCACACACGGGGGCGGGAGCGCAAACCGGGCGATGGGCCGGGGCGCAGCAAGTCGTCGGGGCGGGAGCGCAGGCCGGAGCCGAGCATTCGCCGCAGGAATCGCAACCGCGGTTGCGATGGAACATTCCGCGGAGCCGGCTCAGAAGACCGAGACGCTGGCTGCCGCAGGAATCGCACGAGTCGACGGCGCAGGAGGCCGAGGCGCAACCGGGGCCCGAGCACGAAGACGCCACCGGAGCCGCGGAAACGGCGGGAGCGGTCGTGACAGGGACATCGCCGGCGAACCAGGCCGAAGTCACCAACAGAAGCACTGCTTTCACTTGGGATCCTCCATATGGGTACATGGGCTCGGTGGGCGGCCGATCCTTCGACCTGGTTCCTGTCCGAGCTATCACACCCTACAGTCGTTCAGGCCGACGGACCCGAATGTCCGACGCCTGGGGTCTGCCACCCATCCTTGAAGTTTTCGGAACATGGGCTGTCCGTTCTTGACGGGCTTTCGCAGATTCCCGGCCATGCCTACCCTCCGTCGGCGGTAGTTGCATCGGTCGTGCGGATTATGCACATCGAGACGTGGCAAACCCAAGATTCGAAATTGGAAACCCGTCATGGCGGCGACACTGGAACCAGACATGCCGACATAGACGTAAACGTCTGATGGGTATCGGTTAAGCAAAACGCCAGCCCGAGAGGACTGGCGTTTCCAATGGGAAGTAAGTGATCTGCTGCTTGCTGGCACGGAACGAAAACTTGCGGTCGATCTTCGCCTCCAGCCAAAGCTGTCCATCCGCCTCGGCATAGGGTTGGCTGCAGTGCGGATTTCCTGCCGAGTCGCGTATTCAAAGACCTCAAACGCAACCTGCCCCTTATCGTCCGCCTTGGCTAAAAAAAGGACTTTGCTCCCCTAGACGGGTTCTTTGCCGAGCTGATGCTTAGCCCAAACTTCGACCCAGGCGATGCTCGCATCTGCTCGCGGGTCGATTCGGTCACCGGCAGCCACACTTTGACTTCCTTGCCGGGGGTCAAATCTTGAAGCGTTCCCGAGTAGACGAAGTCGAACTTGCGTCCATGGGGAGTGGACGAGGTCTTCTTCCTTGTTTTACTCGTCCTTCTTCTTTTCTTCGGTGGTGGCCGGCACTTTCTTCGAATCGATCTTCACGGGCGGCGGAGGCGTCTCGATCTTCGGCGTTTCCTTGACCGGCTCGACCTTTTTCGGCTCAACCACGATCGCCTTTTTCGGTTCCTCTTTCTTGACTTCCACCTTCTTCGGCTCTTCCTTGATCTCGATCTTCTTGGTCTCAACCTTCTTGGGCTCCTCTTTTTTCGTTTCTACCTTTTTCGGTTCTTCCTTCTTGGTCTCAACCTTTTTGGGTTCTTCTTTTTTCGTCTCGACTTTCTTCGGCTCTTCCTTTTTCGTCTCCACCTTTTTCGGTTCTTCCTTCTTCACGTCGATTTTCTTGGGCTCTTCCTTCTTCGTTTCGGTTTTCGGCGAAGCGGATTCGGCGACGAAGAAATCGACCACCGTGGCACGGCCCGGCGATACCTGCACCTTGCGGCTCTGACGCACTTCCTTGCCGTTGGCGGTCCAGACGGCTTCGATCGTGTAGGTGTAAGTGCCAGGAGTCAGTTCAGCGGTTTCGAAGTGACGGAGCGAACCGGAGGCGCGGGTGACGGCGCCGTTGAACGTTACGTTCGCATCAAGCGGCACGGCAACGAGAACCGCCGCGCGATTCGGCGACACAATAATGTTTTGCGCGACCGTTACCGTGCTGACCGCAGCCAGCACGAGGGCAACTAGCCCCAAGGACCAACGCTTCATGACAAAGCTCCAAATACGACTGTTGAATGAACCGATCGGACGCGGGGTGTCCGAGCAATTCGAGGAGGCGGATACCGACCGATCGACGGCGAATGGGCGCTGCCGATGGGTTAAGCGGAACCTTCCGTGGATGTGTGTTGTAACCGCCGAAAGTGCGCGACGCAAGCGCACGGATGCGTAGTTCGCGATTTTTCATGCTCCCCTCTCCCCCTTGGGGAGAGGGGCTGGGGGTGAGGAGAATAAGCGGTGCTGAGATTTGATGTGGTGCACCAAGCCCCACCGTAAGCGCTAGCGCACGGTGGGGATCAATGCGCCCGCGGTCTGATCCCCACCGTGCGCTAGCGCTTACGGTGGGGCTTGGTGCACATCATGAAGATGATGCATCGTTCTCTCCCCTCACCCCCAGCCCCTCTCCCCAAAGGGGAGAGGGGAGCGGCAGTCCACTACTTGGCGACGTACCCGCCATCGACGACGAGCACCGTCCCGGTCACGTAGCTGCCCGCATCGGAACAGAGAAACAGCGCCGGCCCCGCCAATTCATCAGGTCGGCCCCAGCGGTTCAGGGCGGTGGTCGCGGCGAACTCGTCCTTTTCCTTCGGCGACAGCAGCTTGCCCGGCAAATCCGTGAGGAACGGACCTGGCGCGATGCAATTGACGGTGATCCCGAAGGGGCCCAGGTCCAGCGCAGTCGCTTTCGCGAAGCCGATCAGCGCCGACTTGGTGGCGGAATACCCGTTGCGCCCGGCCTTTGACACGATCCCCATGATCGACGAGATATGAACGATCCGCCCCCATTTGCGTTGCTTCATCTGCGGAACGACCGCGCGGGTCAGGGCCATGATCGAGGACAAATTGAGTTCCATGATGCGGTCCCAATCTTCGTCCTTGATTTCGTCGATCGGCTGCGGAATGTTGCTCCCCGCATTGTTGATGAGAATGTCGACCCGGCCGAACTTCGTGATCGCCTCCTCCGCCAGCTTTCGCGTTTCTTCGCGTCGGCTCATGTCGGAGACGAAATACGCTCCCATGCGGCCCGTGCCTTCAAGAATTTCCGCGAGAGCGGGTTTCAGTTCTTCCTCATGGCGTGAGGAGATGAGAATGTCCGCCCCCACCTCGGCGAAGCCGCGCGCCATCGCCTTGCCGAGCCCCTTGCTGCCGCCCGTGACGAGAGCCACCTTGCCGGTAAGGTCGAACAGTTTCGGAATCATCGAGAGGCTCCTGGCGAGAGTGGGGGAGAGATAGGCAACAGTATCGCGACACCTTGCCGCCACGGCAATTGCGAATCGCCACGCAACATGGCGCCTGTAGGGAACGCCCTCCGTGGCGTTCCGCCTGACCGGACGCACGTGCAGGTCTTCCGCTTGCGGCTTAGCGATCCGGATGGTCGATTCCGGATCGCTAAGCCGCGAGCGGGGTCGCGGAGAGTTGGATGCTGGGGATTCGGACGCGCCCAGTTCGGCGGAACGCCACGGAGGGCGTTCCCTACAGGGCTTCGAAGTCTTCGGGCTGTGTGTTCGTGTCTACGACAAGCACATCCTCGCCCGTGGGCCCGAGGTTGCCGAGGATCTGCCGGCGGCCCATGTCGATGACGCACGATGTTCCGGCGAAGGTCGTGCCTCGTTCAATTCCGGTGCGATTGGCGAGGGCGAGGATCACGTTGCGGTCAATGACCGGCAGGAGCCGAGTGGCCCAGTAGTTCATGAGGCTCAAACTGCGTTCTTCATCCGAGATCGGCTCCTCCGCGGCGGATCGAAGCCAGGCGTTGGACGCGATGACGAGGTTGGCGCTGAGCCGATGCGTGGTCGGTTTCTCCCCCTCTTGCAGGGGCGGATCGTAGAGCGACGAGGCGAACTCGTAAGCCTCGAAGGGGGCGACGAATCCCTTGGGATTCAGATCCATGCAAATCGCGAACGACGTCGGCCCCAGATCAGGAAGAACACGGCTCGCGAAGCCGGGTCCGGCGGTCGCCCACGGTTCGTCCATGTGGAAGAGAAAATGCTTGCGGTGGACATGCACCAACTCCCCGCTGCGATGGACGACCGCCATCGCGTTATGCAGCAAGAGGCCGTCCTTCTCGACGAACCCGCATGCGACCGAGCAATCCAAGCGTATCGCGGTGTGGCGCATCCATTCGATCGTCGGACCATCCTGGCGGCGTTCCGCGAACGGTTCGATCTCCGCGCGATCGCGGTAGCAATAGCCGATGAATGCCAGCTCAGGAAGGACAAGGAGGTCTAAGTCGGCAAGTTGATCGCGCCGACGTCGGAGAAGCCGATCGACGTTGGCGACGTTCGTTTCGAATTGGCCGAGCTGGCTGTCTAGTTGAACGCACGCGATGCGCATGCGAGCATTGTATGCGGCTCCGCTACGTCATTTCTTGTTGAAACGCACGTCTTCCTCGCGATAGACGATTTGCCAGGGATCTTTCGTGTCCGCCTGCCATTGCCGAAGGCGGGTGCGGAGCTCGCTCAACGTGGATGCATGATCTTTGTTGCCCGCGAGATTTTTCAACTCATGCGGATCGCTTTCGAGGTCGTACAGTTCCTCCTTGGGACGGCGCAGAAACGACTCGACGGATTTCTCGCCTAGCGATTTCGCCTTGCCCGAACGCACGACTTGCCAGCTTGGCGAGGCCCACAGATCGGAGGCGAAGGGGAAGTCTTTCTCGTGATCCAGGTTGGCGATCAGCTTCCAACGAGGCGTTACGATCGTGCGCATCGGATACGCCATGGTGATTTCGTGCATCTGATGCGAGCCGAAGACCGCATCGCGATCGGAGGTTTCCTTGCCCAGCACCGGCATGAGCGATTGGCCGGGCAGTGTGTATTTCGGCCCTTTCACGCTCGTGAAATCGAGAATCGTCGGCGCGAGATCGATCCAGCTTGCGAGTCCCTTGTGCGTGCCGCCGTGGCGATGGCCGGGGCCGGAAACCAGAAGCGGCAGATGGATTCCCGCGTTGTAAAGCGTTGTCTTGGCGCCGGGAAAGGGGATGCCGTTGTCGCTGATGAAGATGATGAGCGTGTCGTCGAGCAGGCCCGCGTCTTCGAGTTCCTTGAGCACCAAACCGACGCCCCGATCCATTCGGCTCACCGACTGGTAGCACTCCGCCAAATCCTTGCGGACCTCGGGCGTGTCCGGCAAATGCGGCGGGACGATGACTTTCGCGGGATCGTAGCGGACTTCCGCGGGATCCTTCGCGAACGCCTCGTTGCCGAAACCGACGGCCGCTCGATGCGGATCGACGAAGCCGACGGTGAGGAAGAAGGGCCGATCCTTTCGCTGAGCAATAAATTCCTTCGCATGTCGGGCGATGGCGACGTTGTCGCGGCCGGTGCCTTTAGTGATGACCGCTTCCCAATCGTAGACCGATGTCGGCCCGACATGCACCTTGTCGATGATGCCGGTCCAGTAGCCGCCCGCTCGCAGCAGATTCGCGAGACTCTGGACCCACGCATGCGATTGTTGGCTATGCGGAGCATGGTGCAGGCCGTACATGCCGTTTTGATGGGAGTACAAACCCGTGAAGATCGCCGCCCGGCTCGGACTGCATGATGCGACCGTCGAATACGCCTTTGTGAATCGCACGCCCTTCTTCGCGAGGCGGTCGAGGTTCGGCGTCTGAATGACTGGGTGGCCGTAGCAACCGACATCCATGCCGAGATCGTCGGCAATCAGCAGCAGGACATGCTTCTGCTTCGTCTGGGCGTGGAGTGGGGAAGCGAGCAATGCGAGTGCGGCGAAAATTCCAACGAAACGCATGGCAGCACCTCGCGAGTCATGCAAAAACCCAAGCCCAGGGGCGACCGTAGGGAGCTCCTGGGATCGGAGTGTCGGAAGAGCGACACGTTTGCGGTCTGGAACCCAGGAGCTCGCTGCGCTCGCCCCTGGGCTTTGAATGGTTCATCAATTATCCGAACGTTGGCGCCGGGTACTGCGTGCAAAGCTCTTTCACCTCGCCGCGAATGCGTTCGGCCACGCCGGCGTCATCGGCTTTCCCGAGCACTTCACCGATCCAGCCGGCGATGGTGCGCATTTCGGTTTCCTTCATGCCGCGGGTCGTGAGGGCGGGGGTGCCGATGCGGATGCCGGAGGGGTCCATCGGCGGGCGCTGGTCGAAGGGAATCTTGTTCTTGTTGATCGTGATATGCGCCCGGTCGAGCGATTCCTCGGCGATCTTGCCGGTGACGCCGCGCGATGCGACATCGACGAGCAGTAGGTGGTTATCCGTGCCGCCGGAGACAATGCGGAAGCCGAGCTTTTGCAGCTCAAATGCGAGCGTGCGGGCGTTGGCGATCGTCTGCGAAGCGTAATTCTTGAACTCCGGCTTCAGCGCTTCGCCGAACGAAACCGCCTTGCCGGCGATCACATGCATCAGCGGTCCGCCCTGGAGGCCAGGGAAGACGGCGCTGTTGATCTTTTGGCCCCACTCCTGCTTGCTGAGGATGACGCCGCCGCGCGGGCCGCGCAATGTCTTGTGGGTCGTCGTCGTCACGAAATCGGCGAACGGCACGGGGCTTTGATGCTGATCCGCGGCGACGAGTCCCGCGATGTGGGCCATATCGACGAAGAAGAGGGCCCCTACTTCCGTGCAGATCTCCGCGAATTTCGCGAAATCGATCTCGCGCGGATACGCACTGGCGCCGGCGACGATCATCTTCGGCTTGTGTTCCCGAGCCAGCTTGGCGACCTGGTCGAAGTCGATCCGCTCGTTCTTCTGGTCCACGCCGTAGCCAACGACTTTGTACCATTTGCCTGAAAAATTCAGGTGCATCCCATGGGTGAGATGCCCGCCGTGGGCGAGGTCCATGGCGAGGATCGTGTCGCCGACATTGAGGGCGGCGAAGTAGACGGCCATGTTCGCCTGGGCGCCGGAGTGCGGCTGCACATTGGCCCGATCCGCCTTGAAGAGCCTGAGCAGGCGATCGATGGCGAGCTTCTCGGCCACGTCGACGAACTCGCAGCCGCCGTAGTAGCGTTTGCCCGGATAACCTTCGGCATACTTATTGGTGAGGACCGAACCCTGAGCGGCCATGACGGCGGGGCTGGTGTAGTTTTCGGAAGCGATCATCTCCAGCCCTTCTTGCTGGCGGCGCTTCTCGTTTTCGATGGCCTGGAAGATTTCCGGATCGTGCGTTCGCAAAAGTTCCATCGCGTGGTCGCTCCAAGGTGGGAAGGCTTTTGTATGGTTGCCCAAGCCCAGGGGCGACCAACGGGAGCTCCTGGGATCGGAGTGTCGGAAGCGCAACATGGTTGCAGTCTGGAACCCAGGAGCTCGCTGCGCTCGCCCCTGGGCTTGGGGTGACATTACAGCGCCACGCCAAGAGCCCGAAGCTTTCCCGCAAGATCGTCGCCGGCCCGGTAGACGATGCTGCGGAAGCCGAAGGCTTCGGCGCCGGCAATATTCGCGGGCAAATCGTCGATGAACACGCTCTCGTCCGGCCGGCCTCCCGCGTGGCGATGGCATGCGGCGAAAAACTCGGGGCGCGGCTTGCGGGCGCCCACTTGATGCGACATCACGATGCCGTCGAATCGGCTGAGGATCGGCTCGAATTGCGTCACGAAATGGGCAGCGTGCACGGGGTTGGTGTTGCTGCCCAGGACGAGCCGCACCTTGCCATGCAGACGATCGATCAGATCGCAAACTTCCGGGTTCGGCTCGAAAATGTCGGCAATGGATTTCGCAAGAAAATCGCGGTCGCACTTGAGCCGACAGAGCTGAATCACATGGTCGAGGAACTCGCGATCGTTGATCTTTCCCGACTCGAAGTCATCCTCGAGTTGGCCGACGTAGACCGTGTCGAACATCTCCTTCGCGGGCATGTCGGTGAGATGCGTGAGACGATTGAGCGTCTTCCAGTGATCGAAGAAGGCGACGACGTTTCCGAAATCGAAGATGACCGTTTTCATGAAGGCATCTTAGGATCGCTTCGGATTGGGCGAGCCGTCTTTCATGGCGGAAGAACTGCAAGCGGGGCAGATGCCGTGCGTGAGCTTCAGCTTGAGTTCGGACCGGAGGTAGGCGTCGAAAGGCGCCCAGTTTCCGGACGCGTCGCGGATTTGGTCGCACCACGCGCAGACAGGCACAAGCGTCCGCAGGTGGCGAACGTGTTCGAGGGCTTGCTGCAACTGGTCGATCAGCGAGTCGCGGGCCGCCTGGGCCAACTTGCGGGCGTTGACGTCTTGAATCTGGCTGACGAAATGGAGCGGTTCGCCGTCCTTATCATGGACGAGCGAGACGCTGAGCAGTACCCACACCGTGTGGCCATCCTTGCGGATGTAGCGTTTTTCCATGTGGTAGGAACGCAGTCGGCCGCGGAGCATTTGCTCCACGTTGTGGAGGTCGAGATCCAGGTCCTCGGGATGAGTGACGTCTTGGAACGTCATGGAAAGCAATTCTTGTTCGGAATAGCCGACGATCTCGCAGAGCGACTGGTTCACCTGGAGCCAGCGTCCTTGCGGAGAGACGATGGCCATGCCGATGGCGGCGTTGTCGAAGGCCCCGCGAAACCGCTCTTCGCTTTCGCGCAGCCGTTCATGGAGTTGCCGAAGGCCTGCAACTTCGTTTTCCAGGGCGGCAAGTTCTTGCTGCATTAGAGATCCAGCGGAGCAAGGATAAGTGAGAAGTATCGCACAGTTAACCTTAAGCCTGTCTTAATATCCCTGCGATATTTGGCAAGATTCGCAGTCTGGAACGGCAATCCGCCGCCGCGTCAGAATTCCATTCGTTCCAAATGGCGTGCCCCCCACCGCATGGGGAGCAAGGCGGCCGCGCCGCAGAGTGCCCAACCGAGCGCAACGCAGACCCACAGGAACCACGGCGTGCCCCCGACGAACGCGTCGCCGGAACTTCCCAGCCTGATGTGAAACGGCAACACGCCAATCACGGCAGCGACGGTTTCGAAAAGCAGACCGGCCACCAGGTTGAGCGTGCCGCCGAAACCCACTGCGATCTTGGAGGGGTCGGTTTCGCGGAAATTCGGCATCAATGCCCCGAGGCCGACGCTGATGCCGCTGAGTCCCAGGGAGATGCCAAACATCATCGAAAGGTGCGCGAATACGACGGGCCACGGCATTCCGAGCATGAGGTCGCTGATGCCGGCCAGCAGCATGCAAGGGACGATGCAGGTTGCCGCCGCGAAGACGAACTTGCCCCACATGAGCCGTTTGCGGTCGAGCGGCAGCAGACCCAGGATCCAGAATTTGCGACCTTCCAGGCTTAGCATGGGATAGATGAAACGTCCTGTGTAAGCGCACATGAGGAAACACGTCGAAACGAAGGTCAGCATGCTGACGCTGTTGCGAAAGAGGTAGCCGATGTCGCGTTCGTAAAATCGACGCATCGCCAAGAAGTAGAACGAGCCGAGGCCTGCGAAGATCAGCAATTGCCCCCATTGCACCGGATCGCGCCGGAAAGTGCGGAAATCTTTGAGGATGAGCAGTTGCGTCTGGCGGTTGAGGAAAAAGGTGCAGGCTTCCATGATGCGATCGAGAAAGGACGTGCCGAACGCCTGCTTCCGCATGTCGCCGCCGGTGATGAGGCGGTTGAAGCCGCGGCGAAAGCCGAGGCGGCCTGCGTACACGGCCGCGAGATAGAGCGTGAGGCCATTGCTCCAGACGAGACCGAGCCAATAAAGAGAGCCCGGCTGATCGAGCGCCGCGGACTTAAGCCCTCGCGTGACCCAACTGCATGGCACGAAGATGTGGCTGACGAAACCGAGTTGGGCGAACAGACTCTCGAACCATTCGCGCGGCGCGATCTGCGGATTGCGAACCTGCCGTAGCTTGAAGATCGCCCAAGCGACGCATGCCGCCGCAACAGCGGCAACAACGATTGCCAGAATCTGCCGACGGCGGTTGGGAAAGAAATTGACGAGCAGAATGCAAAGCACCGCGCCGATCGACCCGGGGATCAGCACGAAGCCCAGGAAGAAGAGCGGCAAAAGGGCGTAGTAGTGCCACGGCGCCGGCGTCTCGAGGGCGAGGCCGTAAGCGATCAGAATGGGACTGCCCAAGAGCAGGAAGCCCCAGGAACTAAAGGCGAGGGCGCTCTGCAGTTTGTAAGCAAAGACATGGTCGTCCGTCGCAGGCCCCGCGAGCAGATATTCGCTTTCCTTGGACGAATACAAGGACGCATGAAGAATGATGCCGGTGGAAAAGATCAGAAGCGTGGTGAGGGCGAGAAACATCAGATTGAAGATGATCTCGATGAAGCCGCCTTCGAGCGGAAAATCGAAGCGGATGCGGGCTTCACGAAAGCCGGCATAGCAAAGCGAGAAGAGCGAACCCCAGACGACGGCGCAGCAAAAGAGAATCGTGACGACGCGCGTCCGCGATTGCGAAAGGGCGATGCGAACGCCATTGCGAAACAGCGTCCAGCGAAGGCCGGCGAACATCGAACCGGGAGCAGCGTTCATCGCGCTTCCCTCCAGCGGCCGGAAGACGTGCGGCAGACGTGTTCAGTCTACGAACGACATGGTTAGCCGCGACGCGCAGCGGAGCGCGGACAGGACACCCGGCGATCGCATGGCAAGCAGTCGGGGTCTTGCTCCCCTCTCGCCGCCGGGAGAGGGGCTGGGGGTGAGGGCAGAACCTTCGCCCCATGCGATGCGGAATTTGCTCGCGTTGCCCAAAAAAAACACCCTCACCCCCTTTTCCGGAGGGAGACGTGAGCCAAGCCAGCATTAAATCAGCGTGCGCGATTTCGCAGCAGCACCTTTCGCACCAACCCGAAGCGTCAGCGATCGCACTAACCCGAAGCGTCAGTTAGCGAAGGGATTCACGTCGATCCTCGCTGACGCTTCGGGCTAGTGCGGGCGACTGGCATGTTTTGATCGGAAGCGCGAACGGCCACTCTTATCAACAGGCCGCTAACGCTGCCGATTTGCGCACGCTGATTTAGCGCTTTCGCATCCTGATAACCAAGAAACGTGAGCAAATGGAGCATCGCATGGGGCGAAGGTTCTGCCCTCACCCCCAGCCCCTCTCCCGGACTCTCCCGGAGGGAGAGGGGAGCAAGACCGGACGCTGCGCGTCGCGGCTAACCGGGATACTCGGAATGGGTAAGGAAAGTTTCGCGAACTATTGCCGCGAGATCTTCGTCGGCTCGCTGGGGGCAGGATAGGCCCGGAGGATGTCGGCGAGCGTTTTCTGGTAATCGCCGGGAACCAGCTCGAATGCGGTGATCTTCCACATCGAGAGCATATCGCGGCCGCGGTCGGTCTTGTTGGCGGCGATCATCCCCTCGCGGAAGCGGGCCACCAGTGCGGGGGGCAGCGAGCCTTCGCGATAAGCGACGACGCCGGTCGGGAAGTGTTCGGACTGCTTCAGAACCTTGAGGCGAGCGAACACGCTCGGCTTAATGTCGCGATACGCGTCGAGCGCCAGCGTATCCACTACCGTCGCCTTGGCCTTACCCGAAGCAACCGCATCGAGCGCGGCTTCCGGATGCGAAGGGTTGGCGACTACGAAACAGGTCTTGGCATCGGTTCCGGTCGTCGTCTGGCATTGCTTGTCGAGGAAGAGCTTGCAGTGTTCGCGCGTCTTGCGAGCCAAGGCGAAGGCCTCGCCTTTGAGTTCCGAAACGCAGGCCGCATTGCAGTCGTTGCGGACCACCAGATGAGCTTGCAGACTGCGGTGCTTGTTGACGGCGACCAGCAGAGGCTTGAGTGCGGGATCGCGCTCTTGAGCCCAGGCGAATTCGAAGCCGTGGAAGACCGCGAGTTGCAGCTTGCCTTCCTTCAGATCCTTGCTCACGTCAAACGGGTCGCCGCCAACGATCAGCGTGCCATCGAGGCCCGTGAACTCCTTCATCATGGTGCCGAACGACGGCGACAGGATCTGCACGAGCGCAGGGGGCACGTCGGCGAAGATCGAGGCGACCATGCCGATGCGCACCGGCGAAGCCTCGGCGGCCTCAACGCGTGGACGCAAGGCGAGGCCGCAGAGCGGAAGAAGAAGGGCCACAATCCAGAGTTTTCGGAGCATGAGTTCAATCCCGTAAATCGCGGCGGTGGAAGGAGATTCCAGGTGGGCGTGCTGCCGAACGACCCAAAGGAGTAAAACAACGCTCTCGCCGCGAACTTCGCGGCTTAATCCGGCACTCGAAAGGCTCCGGCGGTCACGCGTTCGAGACCGGCCAAAGCCAAGGCGTGCTGAAAGAACGCCTCATTGTAAAGGGCCTTTGTCTGTTCCTCTAGGGTGCGCGCCCGCAAAAGTTCTTCTCCGCTCACTCTTCCTGTCTCGAATCGGCTCGAGACGCTCTCCGAAATCCGCGCCGCGGTGGCGACGGCATCCTTTAGATTTCGCACTTTGGTCGAGGCTTCGAGCCACTTGAGGTAGGCGACCTCCGTCTCCAAGGAAACGAGGTTGTGGGCCTTCTCGGATACCGCCGCGGCACGAGCGCTTAGGTCCGACGCACGGGCCATTCGGTCGGCCTTCGGACCTGCAAGCGTCGTGGGCATTTCGATGCCGATGGCGCCGGGGCGATATTCGCCGTTCGCAACGCCTTGCGGGATCGGCTTGGCGTGGATGTCGCTTCCTGCCGCGAAGGTGCGCCCGGCGCTCGAGCGAATCTTCGACTGAGCGGCGATCTCAAGTTCCGTGAGCCGTTGGGCTGAATTCGCCTGCACGAGCTCGCCGCGGTTGGCGATGGCGGACGCGATCAGCGTTTCCTTGTCGAGCGATTCCACGATGGCAGGCAGCGGTTCAACCGCGACCTCGAGCGGATAATCCGGGCCGACTCCCATCGCCTCCCGAAGTGCCGCGACAGCCTTCTGGATGCCGACCGTCGCCTCGGCGAGTTTCGACTTCAGCAACATGCCGTTGAGATTCAGCACATCGATATCGATCTTGGTGACCTTGAACTCAGGATCGCCCGCTTTTTCCAGCAGGACGGCTTTGTCGGTCGCCGACTTCAGCTTTGTTAAGGCGCTTTCGAGGACGGTCTTCTGGTGGCGAGCGTACTGGACCGAGTAGAACGTTCGCCGAACGGCGTAACGCGTCTCCCACTCCGCTTGAATCAAGGACGCCTCGGCGATGCCGATGCCGATGCAGGCTTGCTGCTGGCGAATCGGCAGATCCTTGGCGACGATGCGGCCCACAACGCCAATGTTGTTGAGCCCGCGATACCCGCTGTGGGCGGCCGCCAGACTTGCACGGGCCGCATCCAGCGCGGGCTGGTTGGCCATGCCTAGATCGATGCATTGGCTCAACGAGAGCGGCGTCACGGCAATGATCGCTGGAGACGCAGCATCCGGCGCGGCCGCATCTTGAGCATGCGCGAGGGCCGGGCTTAGTGCAAGCGCGAGGCAGCACGCGGCAAGGGGAGCGAATGGCCCAAAGGGGGCGATACCCGTCATCGGAAGTTCCTCGAAGGCGGTCGGTGGGCGTCCGTCATCCGTCCGACTCCTTCCGGACCTTCGCGCTCCGTCCCTGGAGCGATCGACTGGCTTCTGCAAAGATCGACTTGAGGCGGAGGTTTTCTCCACTTGCGTTTTAGGATTGGACCAGAACGGACGCGCTTGATGTGTCGAATATGCAGGCGCGTTCGATCAATGCCCCCGGAACATGCGGGCGTTCCGCTAAAATGAGACGATTGCTGTCCGCGTTCGTACTGCCTGGATTGCCTGCCTTATGAAGACGGAATTCTCACCCGGACTTGCCCTCGCCCTGCGCCTCGCCTGCCGGCTGGCGGCCAAAGAAGGCGTCGAGGAGATCGGCCCCTCGCATCTGCTCCGCGCCCTGCTTGCCGACGACGAAGGGCATGGCGCCGGTTTGCTTCGACGCATGGGTATGGACCTGGAACGGTGGAAAGACCGGGCCGGGGCAGACGCTTTCGAGGCGACCGCGGATGCCAGTTTGCCGCTTGCGGGTTCCACCAAGCTGATTCTCAATCGCGCCGGGCAAGAGCGTTCGCTGCAATCGCAGGACAGCACGACTACGAGCGACCAAGCGCTATGTGCGCTGCTGCGTCTTTCGGAGTCGTTGCGGGATGAGTTGACAGGATTCGGCTTCGATTACCGGCGATTGCTTTCCGAGGTGGAGCCGGACCATCCGCACCTGCCTCTTGACCAACCGCTTCAGCTTGACGAGGACGACGACGTTGCCCACGCCAAGCGAATCCTGGATGCCGCGGCCAACCGGGCCCGCGAAGCCTTGCGAGTGCTCGAAGACTACTGCCGATTCGTGCTCGACGATCGCATGCTCACCGAAGAACTCAAGGGGATGCGGCACGGCCTGGCGCAGGCGCTGCGTCCTTTGCCCTGGAGCCAGTTGCTCGAATCGCGCGATACGCAGCGGGACGTGGGCACGCAGGTGACCGGATCGCTCGAAAGCCGACGCGAATCGCTCGCGGTGGTCATGACCGCCAACGCGAAGCGGCTGCAGGAGGCCCTCCGCAGCCTGGAAGAGTTCGGCAAAGTATTCGACGGCGGCATCGGCTCGGCCGTGGAGGCCCTTCGCTATCGCGCGTATGTGATGGAGCAAACGATCGCCAAACGCGCTCGCGGAGCGGGGCGGCTTGCGGATGCGTTGCTCTATGTCCTCGTCACCGAGTCCCTGTGCAAGCACTCGTTGATCGGCACCGTGCGCGAAGCGATTGAAGGCGGCGCCGACGTGATTCAGCTCCGAGAAAAGAACCTGAGCGACCGCGAGTTGCTCGCCAAGGCCCGCGATGTGGGGCGACTGTGCCGCGACCATGGCAAGCTGTTCATCGTCAACGATCGCCCCGATATCGCCATGCTCGCGGAAGCCGATGGCGTTCACCTTGGACAAGACGACCTGCCGCTGCGCGAAGCACGGCGGATCATGGGCAACAAGATCATCGGCATCAGCAGCCACGACCTCCCGCAACTTCGCGAAGCCGCGCTCGACGGAGCCGACTACGTGGGGATCGGCCCCACTTTTCCGTCGAAGACGAAAGACTTTCAAGACTTCGCGGGCCTCGCGTTCGTTGAGGCCGCGTGTCGGGAGACTTCCCTCCCCGCCTTCGTCCTCGGGGGTGTCTCGCTCGATCGGCTGGACGAAGTCATCGCATCCGGAGGTCGGCGCATCGCGGTCAGCCATGCCATCTGCGCCGCCGACGATCCGCGCCGCGCAGCCGCGGAATTGCGCAAGAAGTTGCTTTCAATCACCGGTCCCTATCCTGAAGCGGCACACTCGCATCGCTCAAAGAACGGCTAGTAGAGTCGAGAGGTAGCGCGGTGGTTTAGGGGCGGCCTATCCGTCCGGCCCTTTCGGGTGCCGGGGCCTC
>JAIEPT010000235.1 GCA_019748295.1 Gemmataceae bacterium
TTCAGAGCTCTCGTCCGTGGGGTCTCGGTTTACCCAGGGTTGGCTCCCGTTGGTCGCCAACCCTGGGCTTCGCTGGGGAACGCTTTCAGCGTTCGCGTGGGTTCCGTATCGCGGCCCTTCGGCGGCGACTTCGCCCCTGGCTTTTATGGGGGACGCCCTTCGCGTTTGCAGTTCGGTGCGTCCGCCCGAATAATTGGCCGCACCCCATCGACTTGCCTCCGAAATCAAGTGTGGCGGACAGCGGTTCTGGAGTTAAACTTAAAAGGCTTCGCAATGAATGCTTGCAGCCTCAATCAGAACGCCACACATAGAACGTCAAACATGCGAATTCTTGTTGCCCTTTCGGTTTTGCTCTTCGCTCCTTTCGCCGTTCACGCGGACGATGCGGCTCGTTTGCCGACAAAAACGTCCGCCGAAACATGGAAGCTGCTGGGCCGAGAGGATGGTCCGAAACTCCCCATTTGGGCCCGCGCGTTGGCGCCGTCCATGCCGCGGACGGTTGCGGGCATGCTGCATCTGGATCACTTCCATCGCGAAGCCAATCCGCTAGGGCCAGTCGCTGCCGCGAAGCTGCGATGGGCGGTCGCGGATGCGATGCGTTGCGCGTATGCGAAGCAATATGCCGAGTTCGACCTTCGCCGGGCCAAGATCGGCGATGCGGAACTCGACCACCTGCGCAGCGGCAAGTCGCTGTCGGCCGACGATGTCGCGATGACGGCCTACGCTCGTAAGGCCGCGCTTGCGGCATCGACGCTGACTGACGAAGAAATGGATTTGCTGCTGAAGCGATTTGGGCCCGAGAAGCTGGTGGCCATGGTTCACACCGCCGCATTCGCCAATTTCGAGAACCGCATTTTCCTCGCCATCGGAACCAAGGCGGAGTCGGAGGGGCTGATCCCGCCGATCGATTATCCGATTGGGAGCGAAGAAGCCAAGAAACTGCAAGCACCGCCGCGCGAACCGTGGTCGCCCGACAAGGTCGGCTCCGTCGGACTCTCGAAGCTGGAACTAAATTGGCGTCCCAAATCGGCCGACGAATTGAAGGTACTCCTCGAAAAGCAGAAAGCCCGCCAATCCCGCATTCCTCTCCCGGACCTCGAGCGCATCGCGAAGCTGCCGGCGGCGGCGAAGGATCAAGCCACCCGCGTCGTCTGGACTCGCGTGATGACCGGTTATCAGCCGCAGATGACGATGGATTGGTTCGACATGCTCCGGGCATATCAACAGGAAGCAAAGCTCGACCGGAGCTTATCGCAATTGATGTTCTGGGTGATCACGCGCGGAAACGAGTGCTTTTACTGAATGGGCCATAGCGAAATGCTGCTCGCGGTCGCGGGCATGAACGAATCGCAAATCGCCGAACGCACGAACAAACTCGCCAGCGGCGACTGGTCGGCATTCACGCCCGCGGAACAACTGGTCTTCCGCTTTGCCCACCGCATCGCACGCGACCCCGCATCGTTGACGGATGCCGACGTCGCCGACATGCGCAAAGCGTTCGGCATCCACCGCACGGCCGATCTGATCTGGTACGGCGGCTGGTGCAACTACATGACGCGAGTCGCGGATACGTTTCAATTCCCGCTGGAGCGCGAAAACTGCTTCATGCCGGCGAAGACGACGCCCCAGTCGAAGTAGCGAATTCCGCCGCTCAAAAGTCGTTTCGAAACCTCAGTCTTCCGCTTGCGGCTTAGCGTTCGGAAAAAGCCCTGATCTCGCTAAGCCGCAAGCGGAAGACCTGCACGGACGGTTTCGAAAACATCGTCAATCCGTCGGCGGCAGGACATCCGGTTCGATCTGAAACGCTTCCGCGAGCTTGTTCATCTGGTTGAAAAGTCCGATCACGCCCAGCGCCTCGCCGTGCTGCTCCTTCGTCATCCCGAACTTCATCGCCGCCGCGGTGTGCGAATTGATGCAGTACGAGCAGCCGTTCGTAATGCTGACGGCCATGGCGAGCATTTCCTTCGTCATCATGTCGAGCGTGCCCGGCTGCATGATCGCTTTGAGCCGCGACCAGCAGAGTTCAAGGTGCTCGGGATGGTTGGCGAGGGCTCGCCAGATCGCGGGAACCCAATCGATCTTCTTCGTCGCCTTGATGTCGTCGAACACCGCCTTGATGCGCGGGTCGGCGGTGTCGGGGTCTACGAGTTTGACGGTGGGCATGCGTTTCTCCTTGAAAACTATTTCGTCGCCGCCAAGCCCCACCGTAAGCGCAGCGCACGGTGGGGATATAGGCCGCGGGCTGGATCCCCAGGGTGCGCTGCGCTTACCCTGGGGCTTGGGGTACGTCGGCGATCGACGGATCGATGAACTGCTGATGCCACAGCTGCGTCGATAAAACCCCGGCGAGGCCCATTTCGACGGACGTGCGAACCGCGGAGCCGGCCCGCATGGTCTTGAACGCCTGCCGCCAATGTTGCACTGCTTCGACGTCGAAATAGCCGGTCTTGCGCAGCGATTCGGGGCTGAAGAGATGATCGACGAACGCGGGCGGGTTATCGATGTGGAAGCTGTCGAACGGCGCTCGAAACATCGCTTTGCGCCGCCAGGCGATCTGTTTCGGCAGCCAACGTTCGGATAGCAGCCGCAAAATGTGCTTGTCGCCGAATCCCTTGAGCTTCCAGCGCGGATGCAGGCGATTGAGGAAATCGACGACATCCTCATCGAGGAACGGGTATCGCGTCTCCACCGAGTTGAGCATCGCGACGCGGTCCCCCTTCGCATTCATCAAGTGCCCCGGCAAATGGACTCGACCGCCGAGATAAATCGCTCGATGCAAGGGATGCCAGCGTTTCATGCCGTCGAGATTCAGGCCGAGATCCTCATACGGATGATTCGAGGTCATCACGTCTCGCATCGCCGGGCTGAAGAAGCGCAGCTTCGAGATGCTGATGAGGCCGAAGAAATCGAGCCAGGCATTCGACCCGCCCAGCGAAGCGAGCGTCTTGCGAACCGACTCTTTGGGGAAGAGCGGTGCTCCCGACAGTTTGAGAAATAGCCGACGCACATTCTGGCCCAGATTCAATCCCGGCACGACGTCGAGCCAGCTTAGCGCCTTGTTGATCTTGAACCAGGAATAGCCGGCAAGCCATTCGTCCGAGCCTTCGCCGGTGAGGGCAACCTTGTAGTTCTGCCGATGGACTTCTTGAGCCAGCAGCAGGATCGCGGCACACGACGTGTCGATCACCGGGCTCTCGGCCGCACGAACGAGTCGCGGATACGTGGCGAAAGTCTCCTCCGCTCCGAACCGCACAATCGTGGGCTTGGCTCCCAGGTGTCGCGCGACGATCCCTGCTTGGTTCGTCTCATCGAGCTTGGGATCGACGACCTGAATCGTGAACGTCGGAATCGGCTCGCCGCGAACCTTGCAGGCGAGGGCGACGACGAGGCTGGAATCGACGCCGCCGGAGAGATACGACACGACGGGCACATCCGCCCGCAATCGCTTCTCGACCGCTTTCAGCATCAGCGATTCGAAACGATCGACAAGCGTCTTGGCGTCGCCGTCCTCCTCGTGGCCCTGGTCGGGGAAGTCCATCTGCCAATGGATGCGCTCGGCGACGTCGCGTCGTCCGCCGTTGCCTTGCGTGATGTCCAAATATCGGCCCGGCGTCAGGGCGGAGACTCCGTCGAAGCAGGTGACGGGGCCCGGCATGGACATGAATGTGAACAGATGGTTGATGCCGCGCCAGTCCGCTTTGGTTTGCACCATGCCGGACGCGAGAATCGCCTTGATTTCGCTGCCGAAGACGAGCCAATCGCCTTGCCGCGACCAGTGGAGCGGGCAGATGCCGAAGCGGTCGCGAGCCAGGATAAGCCGGCGTTGCCGGGAATCCCAAAGGGCGACGGCATATTGGCCGCGAAGATGGTCGAACATGCGTTCGCCGTATTCTTCCCAGAGATGGGGGAAGAGTTCGGTGTCGCAATGGGTGCGGAAGCGATGGCCTTTGGCCTCGAGCTTGGCGCGCACTTCAGGGTAGTCGAACAGTTCGCCGTTGTAGACGACCTGAATCGAGCCGTCTTCGTTGCCGATGGGCTGCTTGCCGTCCGCCAGGCCGACGATGCTGAGCCGGCGATTGGCGAGGTTGATGCCGTCGGCCTGAAAGAAGCCGTCGTCGTCCGGCCCCCGATGCAGGATAGCGCGGGCCATGGAGCCAAGCACGTCCGGAGCGACGAGCCGGTTTCCCGCGAGATCGATGACGCCAGCAATTCCGCACATTCGGATTTCACGCTTCCGTGGCAGGTGCAATCATTCAAGCCCAAGCCCAGGGGCGAGCGCAGCGAGCTCCTGGGTTCCAGACCGAAGACGTATCGCGCTTCCGACACTCCGATCCCAGGGGCGAGCGCAGCGAGCTCCTGGGTTAATTCGCCAGGAACCCAGGAGCTCCCTACGGTCGCCCCTGGGCTTGGGCGCCCTGTGTGTTCATGCAGTCGCGCAGGATTTTTTCGAGGCTTTCGGTGTCTTCCGGTTGCCGTGAGCTGACGTCGTTCACTTCCCAGCGGTCGTCCGGCTTCACGTAAAGCTGCGCTTTGCGCGGCTCGTCATCGGGGCCGGAGATCGGCAGGATCAAGGCGGCGGTTGGAGTTCGCAGCATCCATTCCTCGCCGCCCGAAAGCTTGGCTGCGGAAACGGCAAACTCGCGTATCGAATCCGCTTCGCCGCGGACTAACGGCCATAAGCTTTTGCCGGGCGAGGGGGCAATATTCGCTCCGAGCCGATCGGCGATGCTGGGCAACAGATCGATGGTTTGCGTGAGGGCCGTCACTCGGGCACACGCTTCGGCGGCGCTGGGCAAGCGCCAGATCATCGGCACATGCACGGCTTCCTCATGCAGCCAGGGGCGGTCGATGCCGATGCGGCCATGTTCGCCGAGGGGTAATCCGGACGACGCGGTGACGCACCACCAGACCGAATCGTAAATGCCGAGCCGTTTCGCTTCCGCGAAGATCACGCCAAGCTGCGCGTCGAACCACGTGATGGCCGCGGCATACGTGTCCTGCAGGCGGACGACGTCGAACTCGTCGGGCGTTTCGCCGATCGGCGGATCGGGCCACGGTTCGACCTCTTCCTCCTCATCGTCGAGATAGCTCGACAGGATGTCGGCGGGCAACTTCCAGGGGGGCGTCAAATCGGGCCCGTCGATCCAAAGGTTGCCGTCGGTTTCGACAAGTTTCTGGATCGACGGTGCACAATCGTGGGCGAAAGTTTCCAGGTTCGCAATGCGGTGATGCGTGACCTGCGGAAGCGTCATTGCTCCCTCTCCCCCCGGAAGAGGGTTGGGGTGAGGGTCGTACTTCTCCGGGCGCGACGGTTTGCCCTCACTCCCAGCCCCTCTCCCGGAGGGAGAGGGGAGAATGAGCGAAGCGACGTAGTGCTGATCGAAGACGATGCCTTCGGATGCCAGGCGATCGAGGTTGGGCGTGGCGATCCAATCGTTGCCGTAGCAACCCAGGAAACCGAGGTGCAATCCGCTTGCTTGGAGAACAACGACCTTCATGCCGCTCCGTGGTTGGGCCGTCGCATTTCTCCCCTCTCCCTCCGGGAGAGTCCGGGAGAGGGGCCGGGGGTGAGGGCAAACCTTCGCGTTCCGCGAAAAGTGGCGCCCTTACCCCAACCCTCTCCCAGAGGAAGAGGGAGCCAGACCGCTTCGCCCATCGCCTAATCGACGACGACGCGATGGTACTTCTTCTTCCCTTGCCGCAGGAGGAGGGCGCCGTCCTTCAGCGCGTCTTCGCGCAGCACATGGTTGACGTCCGAAACCGCGACGCCCTCCACATAGGCTCCGCCCTGCTCGATCAGTCGCTTGGCCGCCTTCTTGGAATCGGCAAGGCCCGTCTTCACCAGCAGATCGACCAGGCCGATGCCCGCTGCGAACGCGTCGCGTTCGACGTTCGTCGTCGGAATCGCCGACAGGTCCGCATCGCCGCCGACGAAAACCTCGGCGGCCTTCTTCGCCTTCTCCGCTTCCTCCTCGCCGTGACAAAGCCTGGTCGCTTCGTAGGCGAGGACGCGTTTCCCGTCATTAAGAGCAGCGCCTTCGGCTTTGCCGAGTTGGCGAACTTCGTCCATCGGCAGAAACGTGAAGTACGCCAGAAAACGCTCGACGTCCCGGTCGTCCACGTTCACCCAATATTGGTAGAACGCGTACGGCGACGTCCGTTCCTCGCTGAGCCACACGGCTCCGCCCGCGGTTTTGCCCATCTTTTCGCCGCGTGCGGTCGTCAGCAACGGGAAGGTCAGGCCGTAGGATTGCTTCCCCTGGTCCTTGCGAATCAGGTCGAGCCCCGCGAGGATGTTGCTCCACTGATCGTCGCCGCCGATCTGCAGTCGGCAACCCTGTTGGCGGTTGAGCAGCAGGTAATCGTAGGCTTGCAAAAGCTGGTAATTGAACTCGATGAACGTCAGGCCTTCCTCGCGCTCGAGCCTTTGGCGATATGCCTCGGCCCGGATCATCTCATTGACCTTGAAATGCCGGCCGATCTCGCGGAGGAAGTCGATGTAGCGGAGCGGCATCAGCCAGTCGGCGTTGTTGACGAAGAGGCCCTTCGTGCCGTCGAGCGTGAGGTAGCGCTGCAATTGACCCAGGATGCCTTGACCGTTGCGGCCGATTTCGTCCGGCGTCAGCATCTTGCGCAGGTCGGTCTTGCCGCTCGGGTCGCCGATCATCGCGGTGCCGCCGCCGATGATGGCGATCGGCTTGTGGCCGGCGCGTTGCAGATGGGCCATCGCCATGATCGGCATGAGGCTGCCGCAATGCAAACTCTCGGCCGTCGGATCGAAGCCGCAATAGAAGTTGACCGCTTTCTTGGCGAGCAATTCCTGAAGGCCGGACTCGTCGGTGCATTGCTGCACGAAGCCGCGCTCGCGAAGCGTTTCCAAAACCGAAGGCATGCGAGGATCTCTGCTGAAGCCGCGTTGTCTGAGGGGTGATTGTACAAGCCGCGGAAAGGTTCAGGCGGCGAAGAGATTCTTTCGAAACCGTCCGTGCACGTTTGCCCCTCGCGGCTTAGCGAGATTAGGGATTTCTTCGAACGCTAAGCCGCGAGCGGGAGACTGGGTTTCGAAACAGCCATTAAGCTTCGGATTGCGCTTCGACGTGTACGGCACGATTGCAAGTCCTCGGGCATGCCGAAGGTTTGCGGCGCCATCGCCGGCGAATCAGTAGTTGCGGAAGAGGCGAACGAGGATGTAGGTGAAAGCCAGGAACGCAATGGCGATCGCGAAGGTGCGGGCGCCCGTCTCGAGCGTCAGACGCTCATCCTCGATACGTGGAGCGGTGCGGATCATGTTCACGAATGCGATGGGGACCGCCAAGGCGAAGAAGGTGACGACGATGTAATTCAAGGTAAGCGTCAGCATGCCCATTCCGTACACGGCGGTCGCGCCCATGATACAGGCATGCATGCGTTTCGAATCCGGATCGAGAATCCAAACGCGTTGAAACGATGCGTAGCGATTCATCGAGAAGAATGCGAAGGTGAAGGCGCCGAGGAACAAGATTCCGCCCATTAGTCCGGTGTCGGAGAACGATTGCAGATACGAATTGTGGGCCAGGTGCTTCAGTTCCGCGCGTTGCGGCTTCTCGTCGTCGTCCATCGATGCGGCCGGCGCGCCCACCGCCTCGCCGGCGCTTTTGATCTTGGGGCCGATGCCGAGGATGGGATTGTTGCGGAACTCATCCATCCAATCGCTCCACAGACCGATACGCGTCTGCCCCGTCGTGGCTCCGGAGAATTGCGTCTGGCGTCCCGCGAACACGACCAGTACCACGGGTACGCCGAGCAGGCAGACCATGAGCCCTTTTCTGCCGCCGAAAGCGTAGATCCAGTAGACGACGAGGCCCACGAGCAGGGCGAGCAGCCCTCCGCGCGATTGCGTTTGGGCAATGGCGAACAGGAAGAGGGCAAGCGGAGCGATCCACAGGGTGCGCCAGATTCCCGACGCGCGGTCGGTGAGGCCATGCAAGGCATAGATGCAGAGCATCGAAAGGTAGACGCAGGCTTCGTTGGGATCCTGCAGAATTCCGGTGAATTGCAGGCGTTCGACGAGCATCTCGCCGTTCGGCGTTTCAAGCAGTTCCTTCACGACGCGGATCGTGCTGAAGCGGACGATCTCGAAAAAATGCAACAGGGCGATCGACGCGGTGATCATGCCGAAGAGCGTGAGAAACACGATGGTCGCCCGCAATCGCCAGGGCCGATCGACCAGCGCGAGGAAAAGGACCAAGTAGAGAAACGTCTTGATCAGTTCGATCCCCTCGTCGCTCGCTTCCGAGAGCGATTTCGCGTTGACGAAGAGAGACGTCAGGGCGACGACGCAGAAGCCGGCCATGCAGATGAACGCAGGGTGGGCATAGACGTTGCGACGCACCAAGGCGTCGAGCATGGCGGGGAGGCTGATGACGAGGCAGGCGCTCATCACGACGTAGTAGATGGGGAGCGCCTGCAACGAATCGACCACTTCCGCGGGCCGCGTGAAGAGGACGGCGTTGACCAGGATGAAGAGCGCGAAGGCCATAGGGACTCGGCTGCATTCGCCCCCCTCTCCTCCTGGGGAGAGGGCGAGGGGGTTAGCGGTGCTGACGTTTGTTGTTTTCCGCCAAGCCCCAGGGTAAGCGCAGCGCACCCTGGGGATCATTGCGCCCGCGGTCTGCGTCCCCAGGGTGCGCTGCGCTTACCCTGGGGCTTGGTATGCGGCATGAAGGTTACGCACGGTAGGGCCCCTCACCCCCAACCCCTCTCCCCAAAGGGGAGAGGGGAGCTGGATTATCCCATTACGGGGACGGGTTCGTGAGATTCGGTTTCCGCGACGACGCAAGCGCGCTTGCGGCGGTGGTACTCGTCGGCCATCTGCTTGTATTCGCGATCCACGATGTCCGTCGCCGGGAAGCCGAAGGCGGAGCGGATCCACCGGAAGGGGAGCGATGCCATCTTCATTGCCGTCGCCCAGTAGATTTTCAGATCCATCGCGAACGAAACATGGCGGACATAGTAGAGGTCGTAGGCCAACTTGAGGCGGACGCTTTCGAGATCGGTGTCCGCGGGCAGCTGAACCTGGGCAAAACCGGTTACGCCGGGGCGGACCAGCAAGCGGGCGCGGTAGTAGGGAATCGCTTGTTCGAGGGCGGGAACGAATTCGGGGCGTTCGGGCCTAGGTCCGATCAGGCTCATGTCGCCGCGGAGCACGTTCCAAAGTTGAGGCAGTTCGTCGATATGGCTTTTGCGAAGCCAACGGCCCAGCGGGGTGATGCGGGCGTCGCCGGGAACAGACCAGCGTGCGCCGGTCAGGCTTTCGCATTCGTGGTACATCGTGCGAATCTTGTAGATCGTGAACGGCTTGCCGTTGCGGCCAAGTCGGGTCTGCGAGTAGACCCCGGGGCCGCGCGAAGTCAGCTTCACAAGGACAACGGTGAGGACGAGGATCGGCAACGCCAGGACGAACATCACGAGTGCGAGGACGAAGTCGGACGCGGACTTGACGCTGAAATACCAGCGATGCAGGGGCAGGAGAATTTCCGGATCGGAAAAACTCGACGCGACTCCAGTCGCTCGCTTTGCGGATATTTGCGGAATCGCGCTCATGGAATCCTCAAGACACAGTCCGGGTCGCTCCCTCGCCGGCGGCAACTTTCGCACTTCCATGTTCCGCCTCGTTTCTTCCATTCCCGCGGCACATTCTGCCCCTGATCGGGAGGGCCAGGCGGGCCAGGCTCCTGCCGAGCCGCACCATGAAAACATTGGAAAACCTGAATGTTCTCCGAGCGTATCCGTCAGAGGCTCGGCAGGAGCCTCGCCGTCGCGATCAACTGCCTTTTTCGACAGCGGGTTCCTCGAACAGCGTGCGGCGAAGCGTCGGCAGCATCCTCCGAACCAACGCTTCGCTTGCTTCCTTTTCCTTCGCGTCGTCACGCCCCGCGGAGCGGCGCGCGATGTACAGCTTGTAGAGGAAACGTCCGCCTCGAAACTCCCAGCGAGGATTCGCCGGGGCGTGCCAGGCGCCGTCGTTGGACCAGGCCCAGTAGAGCCGCAAGTCGTCGTTGCCGAGCGATTGCTTCACGAACCGTGCCGTCCAAAACAAACCTAGCTCACCGAACGGAGTCGTGCCGGCGGCTCCAAACATCTCGTAGCCGGCTCCGCGATAGCAGATGTCCGGCGTGTGGACGGACATATCGCCAGGCAGCCCGCACATGAGGATGACGAGGCACTCCGTCTTGCGATCAGGATCGCGGTAGACGCGCATCCAGTAGCCCTTGGCCCGAGCCGCGCGAAACTCGTCGGCATCCGCAGGCATTGCTTCGCCTTGCAGGCCGTCGATTTCCAAGGGCACTTGGTTGACGCGCGCGATGGCTTCCTCGATCGCCTGGGACGAACCCCAGCGATCGGAAAGTCGGCCATGCACCAGCCCGGCGCCGACGACGATCAGGCCCGCGACGAGCGCGGCGATTTGGACTCGACGCATGGGTTAGGCCTTTTGTGCGAAGAGCGTGTATTCGCCGTACGCTTCGGAGCCGAACTCGTTCTGCACGCCGAGGACGACGGCTCCCATCGTGCGGGCTCCGACGTTCTCGAGTCGGCGACGGGCTTCCTGGATTTGGGGCGCCCGGCTCACGTTCCGCATGATCGAAAACACGACGCTGTCTACATTCTGCGCGAGCAGCAGCGTGTCGTTCACGGGCAGAATCGGGGCGGAGTCGATGACGATGAAGTCGTATTGCTGCTTCAACTGTTCGAGCAGCGTGCGGACGTTGTCTTGAGCCAAAGCCTGCACCGCATGGGCGTCGCCGTGGCCCGCAGGCATCATCCACAGTCGGCTGAGGGCGGTGGAGCGGATGGCATCGGCCGCGGTCGCTTCGCCGCGGAGCACTTCGCTGAGGCCTGGTTCGCGCGGCATTTCGAAGAGGCGATGGGCCGACGGATTGCGGAGGTCGCCGTCGATAAGGAGCACTTTCCGCCAAGCGCGAGCAAGGCTGGCCGCGAGCTGACTGGCGAGCGAGCTTTTTCCTTCGCCCGGAATGGCGCTGGAGACGAGGACGACGCGAGTCGCATCGTTGCGAGAGGCGTGCAACATCTGCGTGCGGATGGTGTCGATCGATTCGGTGAGCTGCGCCTCCCACATCTCCATCTGCTTGGGCCGAACCTTGGAACCTGGCGAAGCTTTCGGCATCGCAGGGACGGTGCCGATGACGTTGAGCCCGAGGCCCTCGTTGATGTCGGAGGAGAAGCTGATGCGGCGAGTGCGGGACTCCATGAACGACACGATCAGGACCAGGAGGCCGAACATGCCGACGCCGCCTGCTCCCGCGAGCTTGATCTGCTTGGAGACGTCGCGCTGCGAGGGTTCGACCGCCCGCTCTTCGATGCTGACGCGGAGATTGTTGCGGACTTCGTTCTTGAGGCCCGCGATGGTGTCGTTGAGTTTGATCTGCTGCTTCGAGAGATTCTCCGTCTGATCCTTCAGCGTGGCGACGTCGATCGGGATGTTGCCGCTGTCGAGCGGAGCGATCGCCCGGACCTTTTCGCGAAGACTCACCATGCGATCCTTGATCGCGATTTCCTGCTGCTCCAACGTCGCGACCCGCGTCTTGGCGTCGAACAGGCGAGTGTTGAGTTCGGCAACGTGCTTGCTGCGCATCTTACGTTCGATTTCAGGACGCAGCGAATCGCGGAGCCGCTTGTACTGATCCATCATCAGCCGGCGATCGGCTTCCAACGTGCCGACGTCCGGGTTGACGGAATTGCGAAGATACAAATCGATCTCGGCATTCTTGCGGTTGATGTCTTTCAGCAGCGACTGGGCTCGCAAATCGTTTCGCAGCGCATCATCGAGGTCGGCGTCGCTCACTTGCATGTCGCCGGGGCTTTGAATCTGCTTCTGCAGGAAGCTGACTTCCGTCTTCGAGCGGATCTGCTCAAGGTTCGTCTGAGCAAGGTCCTTTTCGCGCCCCTTGAGGTCTTCGAGCAAAAGATCGAAGTCCGCGCGGTACTTGCCGCCGGGGCCTTCGCGTTCGGCCAGCAGGCGGCGCTTCAGCGCGAGGTCGTTCGTGGTGATGCGAAGCTTTTCGCTCAGATCGTCGAGTTGGCCTTTGAACTTCTGTTCTTCGCGTTCGCGGTTTTCGTCGTAATAGGCGTCGAGAATCGCATTGAGCAACACGGCGACTTCATCATTGCGGTCGGCCGACAGCGTGACGCGAACGGTTTCCGGGGCGAGGTTGATGTTGTCGGCTCGAATGGCGTTCTTGAGCCAACCGATCGGATCGCTCGATTCGCGCACGATCGCCAGATCGCGGATGGGCCGGCCATCCTGCGTCTGCGCATTGAGCGCTCGCTGGATCACATGAGGCGATTTCACCAGATCCATCTGGAACGCTTTGAAGACCTGGAAGTCGCCGAAGGCGGATTGATTCTGCACGAAGAAACCCGCGTCCTTCTGAAACTTGACGCGGATCTTGCCGATGGCGGGGTATTGCGCCGGGAAGACGAAGAGCACAAGCAGGATCACCGCAACCGCTCCGAGGACCCCAGCGACCACGGCGGCGACCCAGCGTCGGCGAAACGCCTGCCAAAGGACCGCCACGCTCGGGCTGCCGTCCTTGCTAGACGATCCGTTGGCATCGCCGAAGTTTTGCGGCATGACCGGGACGAATACGGAGTTGCGCAGGCCATCCACGGTATGGCCTTGCGCGAGCGACCCATTCGGCGCGGAGACCATGCCGTGGTGGCCGTTCGACTTCGGGGTGGAATCCTGAGGGTTCATCGACGGGGTACCTCAAGGCGTCAAACGCCGGTTCCTGGGGGGCCAACCAGCGAAGGTCCGAGCGGCCGAGGTCGGCTCGACACGTCGGTTTCGACAGGGAAAATCTTGGCGAGGAGCTTCAGTTCAAGCCATGCGAAGCCGATGGCCATGGGCATCATCAGCCAGCCGGCAAGGTCGTGCATGATCAGGTCGCCGAACTCCTTGCTGACCAGGCGGTAAGCCGCGCCGGTCGCGACGATGCGCACGATGTTCGAGATCAATGCGATCGGGATGGCGCTGAAGACTAGGATCCAGCGATCCAGCGGCGGCGCAGGGAGGGTCATCGCCAGCGCGGTCGAGAGAGCGAAGAAGGTCATCAGCATTCCCAATCCATTGCATGCGTTGAGCACTTCCAGGCGCAGTTCGCCCATGCGGATGATGTTTCCTTCCGCAAGGACTGGAAAGCCGAAGGTTTGGAGGACATAGGTGCTGGCGAGGGTGGCCCATCGCTGCAAAGGATGAGCCAGCGCATGTTCAATCGTGTACGGCAGAGGAAGCATGAACGCGAGGAAGGCAATGCCCGGCCACGCCCAGGCGAACATTCGTCGACCGCCCACCAGCAGAACCAAACCCGCAATTGCCATGATGAAGGCGATGCCATCGAGAGCGGCCACGCTCATCATCGCAGAGTAGGCGCGAAGGACCGCCATGACGGCGAGCACCGGGAAACCGATCCAGTAGGGTTCCATCGTGCCGTCCCACATCTCGCGGCGCAGCCAAAGGATGACGCCGGCGAAGATGGGCACGAGGTAGCCGTGCGAATATTGGGCTTCGGTCCAGCGATCGGCCATGGTGGCGAGCGCGGGCCAAAAGCTCCACAGCATCGCGAGTCCCAGCACGCCGAAAATGCTCCACGCGACCGAGTTTCCGTCCTTAGGAGGAGGGACGACCGGCGAGGTAGGCGGCAACGGGGGCGCGACCGCGGGCATCATCGTCTCGGAAGGGAGAAGACGCATGGGGGAAGCTGGGGACTCCCGAAATCGGTCCTACCGCGAATGCCGGGCAGGCGTATTGCCCGCCGAAATTCTCCAGGCGGCACGACCGAATCAATCGAGTATAAGTCACATTCCCATGCGGAGAGCAAAAGATCGTCCGGAAACGCTTCCGCCAGACGAACTTGGCGGCTTTCCGGCCATCTCGAAGAGCATCCATGTTCTTGAAATGACGCTTGTTCCGTCCGTGTGGGGATTAACGGACGTACAACGGTACATATTAGAGGCGTCGTGCCGAAGTAGAGGGGCAATTCCAGGAAGGTTTCGGGAAATTGGGCCCGCAGCTGGTTAGCCGCGACGCGCAGCGGAGCGCGGACTTGAAGACGTGCGACGACATGGCGCAGGATCAGGCGAACGAGGAACCGAGAACCGAGATCGGAGAATGAAGAATGAAAACCAGACGATCCATCTGGCATTCTCGGTTCTCGGTTCTCGGTTCTCGGTTGGCGGTTCTCGGTTCTCGGTTCTCGGTTCTCGGTTCTCGGTTCTCGGTTCTCGGTTCTCGGTTCTCGGTTCTCGGTTCTCGGTTGGCGGTTCTCGGTTGGCGGTTGGCGGTTGGCGGTTGGCGGTCCATCATGAATTTCGTTGCCCGACAGGACGCGAACGAACATCATGTTTTTCCCATTCCCGGCTTTCCGACGTCCCCTCGCCTTGTAGAATGTCCGTCTTCGCAAATTCCGCGGGTATCGCGGCGACTGGAAGGGTGATGACATGGGTGCGCGTCGTATTCGTCGGGATCAGATTCAGCGCGATCAGAAGCTTTCTCGCAAAGAGAATGGCGTTCGTAAGGTGAAGGAGACCGCTCGCCGCGACGCCTCGATGACCGAGCGCGTGAAAGCCGGCAAGCTCCCCTTCATCCCGGCCGTCATGAGCTGGCTGAGCCGTCAGCTTGATACGCCTTCGACCAAAATCACGCAGGCGGACATCGATCAATTCGTCAAAGGTTGATCCCGTCCCAACTCTCCGATGCGGGCCGCGATCAGGGTGACTCTCCGTCCTGCTCGCGGCTCTTGCTTTCGGGCACGTGCGTTCGGCACCAGCGAAACCAGCGCGGGAAGACCGGAACCCGGCCCCACATCCAGTGCCAACCCCATCCTTCGCTCTCGGCCGGCTGCTTGCAGAAGCTGCATTGCCATGGCAATCCATGCGCATCGATCAGCAGATTCGGCCGCTCGCCGACATATTGATTCAAATCAGCCGCCGTCACGCCGCGCTCGCGCAGCTCCGCATCGATGGAGCGCAAAGCGGCGGGTTCCATGCCAGGGCGAAACACCGTCGCCTCGGCCATCAAATCGTCCGTCTCCGCGTCTCGTATCCGCAGAAGCTGCCGTTCTTTTTCGACGTCCATGCTGCAATTCTACGCTGGGGTCAAATCCTGGGCAGCAACCGGCCCGCGGTAGGGAACGCCCTCCGCGGCGTTCCGCGGAACTGGACGCGTCCGAAGAATTGATCCCACATTCCTTCGTTCGTCTTCCGCTTGCGGCTTAGCGTTCGCGCGGAGGGATCTGCTCGCTAAGCCGCAAGCGGAAGACTGGCGATTGCAATCTGGATACTATCCTTCGGACGCGTCCGGTTCGGCGGAACGCCACGGAGGGCGTTCCCTACAGCGGGGCCGGTTTTGCCAGTGGGTCTTACTTCCCGAAAGCCGACCACTTTTCCTTCATGAACGTGTACCCCTTCTGGTAGACGTCTTCGGGCGAGGGGAACAGGTCGCGCCAGACCTTGGTGGCGGCGGCGAGGTCGGGGAGGGCTCGGCCGAAGGCTTCGATCACGAGCCAGCCGTCGTAGCCGGTTTCCCTCAGCGCCTTGAACGATTCGTCCCAGTGGACCATGCCCGTGCCCGGCGTGCCGCGGTCGCTTTCGCTGATGTGGACATGGCCGAAATGGGGATACAGATCCTTGATCGCGGTCGTCGGGCTCTTCTCTTCGATGTTCGCATGAAACGTGTCGTACATCGTCTTGAACGACGGATGACCGACGGCCTGCACCAGTTCCTTCGCCTGGGCCGCAGTCGTCAGGAAGTAGCACTCGAAGCGATTCAGATACTCGATGCAGAGCGTGACTTTGTGCTGGGCGGCGAATTCGGCCGACTTCCGCAACACCTCGACGGCTCGCTTCTTTTCGTCGGCCGTCGGGCCGGCGCCGGAGAAGACGCCGAGGGGGGAGTGATAGGGGCCGCAGAGATTGTCGCCCCCCATGATGGCGGTCATTTCGATCGCCCACTTATGGTGTTCGTGCCCCTTCTGGCGGAGGGCGGCATCCGGGCTGATCGGGTTCGCTTCGGGGGTGCACACGGTCACGGTGGTGCAGCCGAGTCCCTGGTTCTTCAGTTCCTTGGCGATCTTCTGGTAGTGGGGGGCATCGCCGGCGAAGAGGGGGATTTCGACGCCGTCGAAGCCGGTCTTCTTGAGGTTGGCCAGGAGCGGAAAGTGTTCTTCGGTCACCATTCCGGTCCAGAGCAGCAGATTCATCCCGGTCTTCATGCCGACGTCCTCGCATCACGGTTTCGTGGGGAAAAAGCGAGGGGTATTGTCCCGGCGCCGCCGCGCTTTGGCAAGCGCCGAAACCCGGCGTTTCACGGCAGCGGGCCAAGGCGTAGAATGCGTGGTGTCGTCAGAGCCCGAGCGCCAGCGAGGGTTTCGCTGCACCCAAGGGATGAAGCGAAACCCTCGCTGGCTGGCGCTCGGGCTCTGACGAATCCGTTGCTCTCTCGGCCTCCGCGAAGGATCGTAGTGGTGCAAACGTCGCTAGTCGCCAATGCTGAACCGGTCCGGGCGAAGCCGGATGGGCGTTCGCTCAATCGGGTACGGTTCGGCCCGCGCTGGATCCATTTTCTGAAGGCCTGGTGCGGGCCGCCGTCGATGCGCCGATTGGCCCACGGGGCACTGCAAATCGCTCGCATCCGCTGGTGGGAAGATCAGTTCGCCACGCTCGCCGATCAGCAGATCCTGCAAAAAGGCCTGCACCTGCGAGGCCGGGCCCGCGGGGGCGAATCGCTCGATAAGCTGTTGCCGGAAGTTTTCGGCCTCGTGTCCGTTGCCGCATACCGCAGCGTGGGACTGCGCCCGTTCGATGTGCAACTCGCCGCCGGCGTCGTGCTTCATCACGGCGCCCTCGGCGAACTGGCGACGGGCGAAGGCAAAACGCTGACCGCCATCGCCCCAGTCGCGCTGAACGCGCTCTTGGGCAAGGGCGTGCATGTCACCACCGTCAACGATTACCTCGCCGCCCGCGACGGCGAATGGACCTCGAACGTCTACAACGCCCTCGGCCTCACCGTCGGCACCTTGCAGATGAAGATGCCGGACGACGCGCGGGCCCAGGCCTATCAGTGCGATATTACCTACGGCACTGCATCCGAATTCGGCTTCGATTTCCTGCGCGATCGCCTCAAGGTGAAGAACAGCGGCGGCGGCGACGCGACCCCCTTCTGGTCGCCGTTCGTTCCCGGTTTCGCCGGCCCGCCGACGGGTTCGGGAGGCGTGCAGCGTCCGCATCACTATGCACTCGTCGATGAGGCGGACAACATCTTCATCGACGAGGCGCGCACGCCGCTCATCATCAGCAATCCCACGCGGCCCGCTTCGGAGGAAGAGTCGCTCGTCTACAACTGGGCGGACGGCTTGGCGGTGATGATGGTGCGCAACGACCACTTCTTTCTCGACGAAAAGAAGCAGAAGCTCGAATTGACCGAATCGGGCCGGCAACTGATCCGCTACTCGAATCCGCCGCGCGGCCCGCACTCGCATGCGATGGACAAGCTGCACGAGCATGTCGAACGCGCGTTGCAGGCCCACTACCGCTTTCGCCGCGATCAGCATTACCTCATCGAAGAGGACAAGGTCGTCATCATCGACGAAGCGACGGGCCGCCGCATGCCGGATCGGCATTGGCGCGATGGGTTGCATCAGGCGGTTGAAGCGAAGGAGAAAGTGCCGATCACGATGGCGGCCGACCATGCGGCCCAGATCACCTACCAGTCGTACTTTCGGCTCTACAAGAAGCTGTGCGGCATGAGCGGCACGGCGGTGCAGAACTGGATGGAACTGTGGCGGGTCTACGGCCTGCATGTCGTGCAGGTGCCCACGAATCGCGAATGCATCCGCAAGCAGCTGCCGGATCGGATTTTCCCGAACGAGACCGCCAAGTTCGACGCGGTTGCGGAAGAAGTGGCGAAACTCCGCGCTCAGGGTCGGCCGGTGCTGATCGGCACGCGCACGGTCGAGAAATCGGAAAAGATCTCCGAGCGACTCGTCGCCGCCGGCATCCCGCATCAGGTGCTCAACGCACGTCCCGGTTTGCAGGAAAAGGAAGCCGACATCGTGGCCCAGGCGGGTCGGCCCGGGTCCGTCACCATCGCGACGAACATGGCCGGCCGCGGCACCGACATTCTGCTCGGCGGCAATGCCGAGACGCTAGCGTGGGCCCGCTTGCGCGACCACTTCCCCACGCGCCGCGATGTTCCGCCCGAGGTCTGGAAACAGACCGTCGAACAGGTGGAACACGAAGAGAACATCCGCGAACAGCGAGCGCAGGTCGTGAAAGCCGGCGGGTTGCATGTGCTCGGAACCGAACGGAATGAGGCCCTGCGCATCGACCGCCAGCTTTTGGGCCGTTCCGCGCGCCAGGGAGATCCCGGCAGCTCGCAGTTCTTCCTGTGCCTTGAAGACGAACTGCTCGAAGGACTAGGCCCCGATCGACAGGCCGCCATGCAGGAATTGGGACTCAAGCACAAAGGGGGCAACTGGCAGGGATATCTGGAAGCATTCCGGAAAGCCCAAAAACGGCTTGAAACCCGCCACTATCGCCAGCGTATCGACCTCATGATGTACGAGAAGAATCGGCAGGAGGTGCTCAAAGACTTGGGCGCCGACCCGTATGTCGATTAAGGCGAACCTCGTCGTCGGGCGGGTGTCTTTCGTGGACGGAATTGATTTTCGCAGCCCCCCTTGGCGGGCAGCGTTTGATCCCCATAATGATGCGAATACCGCCTCCTTAGCTCAATTGGCAGAGCAGCTGACTCTTAATCAGCGGGTTGTAGGTTCAAGTCCTACAGGAGGCACTTTTCAGCCTGCGGCATGAGCCGCAGGCTGCTTTCGTTGTTGGACGGGTATCTTTACGCCAAAGGCGTTGCAGCCCACAGCCCAGGGTTGGCGACCGCAGGGAGCCTACCCTGGGTCATCGTTCCAATTCTCCGCATGTACCCCAAGGGAGTTCGAGCAACACGTTGACTTACGTGGCTTCAACCCCTTTGGGGTAGTGCGTTTCTCTTCTTGCGTTACCCAGGGTAGGCTCCCTGCGGTCGCCAACCCTGGGCTGTGCGCTGTAACGCCTTTGGCGTAAAGAAACATACCGTCGGTGGACTCTCGAAACGACGGTGAAGGTTGAGAGCGCAGACTACGCCCAGCGGTTCGCCTTGAGCAGAAGGGATATGGCGGACGTCCGAGGCCCCGCGCTGGCGGCGGCGTCGAGCAGGATCGGCAGCATGACCAGCGTGCAGAGGCCCCACAAGCAGACCGCGAAACCCAAGGCGTGCGGCCATTGAAATCGCATCAACAGCCAGAGCGAGAGAAACCAGGCAACCAGGTGGAACCCATTCAGAAGCAGGTTCCCCAGGAGTCGGCCGGTGCGCGAAATCTCCGGAATGCCGGTCGGTCCGTTGAATTCCTGCATGAACCAACCATCCGCCGATACGAAACGACGGTAGCCGCCGGTTTCGTCGGAGATGCCTTCGTAGCGGATGACGGCATTTCCTTCCGGCACTTCAATGGCCACCACGCCGCTGGAGGACCATTCGCGATTGGCGCCGTCCTTGTAGGTATTGCGGACGCCCAGCTTGTCCCCCTCGCGGACGAGCCGATACTTGATCCGGCTGCCGTCTTTCTTGACGGCGGTCAGTTCCTTCACCGCATTGGGGTATTTGTCTTGCCGGGGGGAAAAGCGATGCAGCGCATCGTAAGGGGGCGGCATGCCCGAACCCAAATCAACGAAGCACCAAAGGGCGAAGAACGCCCCCATGGCGAAACCGGCCGTCGGGGCCTGCCAGTAGAGTTGCGCATTGGGTTCGGTGTAGAAGAAGCCCTGCAAGAACGCGCCGCCGAGCCACATCAGCAACGCAATCGTGGCTCCGCCGAGCAACAGGACCAGCAACAGCAGCATCACGCCCTTACCCTCGCTTCGGAAGATGTGCAACGAGGTTCAGTGTAAGGGATGCATCGGCCCGAAAGCACCCGCTTTCCGCGAAATTGCAGACCCGGGAATCCGAACGCTGTAGGGAACGCCCTCCGTGGCGTTCCGCGGGACTCGGCATGTGGCGCGTCGAGTGCTCACATTCCGCGATCCCCGCTTGCGTCTTGGCGATCCGCGGCGTTTGATCGCTAAGCCGCAAGCGGAAGACCGGAACGACGAAACCCGCGCAGCGCGCCGCAAAACGAATCGGGTAGGAGGGGGAATTACTTCCCCCGTCCTCCCACACCACCGGACGTACTCATCGTATCCGGCGGTTTCT
>JAIEPT010000129.1 GCA_019748295.1 Gemmataceae bacterium
ATAAGGATTCCGATCCGTGGCTAATGCGCGGCTCACGATTATCGCTTTTCCTCAAACCCCTCCAACACCGCTTACTGCGTCCGCGGCTCTTGCGCAGCCTCACGACATGCTGCTATTGTTGCGCTGACCCGCGAGCGTAAGGTAGAAGTCTGTCGCTGACGCCGCCCGCAAACGAGCAAATGAGGGTGTCGGATCGACTAAGGAATCCAAGAAGCCCGCAAAGGATTATCGATGTCGATCGAGGACAACCTCACGACCGCTTCGTCGGCGATTCATGAACCGCTTGCGCCCGCCGAATGCCCGGCGCTGGAAGCCGAGGTGCGCCGGCGCCGAACCTTTGCGATCATCTCCCATCCGGATGCGGGCAAGACGACGCTGACCGAAAAGATGCTCCTCTACGCGGGATGCATCAATGAGGCCGGCGCCGTGCGTGGGCGCAAATCGCAGCGGGCCGCGACTTCGGATTTCATGGAGATGGAACGGCAGCGCGGCATCTCCATCTCCTCCACCGTTTTGAGCTTCGAGTTCCGCGGCATGCGCGTGAACCTCCTCGATACTCCCGGCCACCAGGACTTCAGCGACGACACGTATCGAACCCTGACCGCCGCCGACTGCGCCGTCATGGTGATCGATTCGGCGAAGGGCGTGGAGGCGCAGACGAGGAAACTCTTCCAAGTTTGCGCCGCGTGCAAGATTCCGATCCTCACGTTCATCAACAAGATGGACCGGCCCGGCCGCGATCCGCTTGATCTGATCGCCGAGGTCGAACAAGTGCTCGGGATGGAAGCGATCCCTTTGAATTGGCCCGTCGGCCGCGCGACTGATTTCAATGGCGTCTTCGATCGCCGGTCGCGGCAGGTCTTGGTGTTCCAGTCCGTGCCCCGCGGGTCGATGGTCGTCCCCACGGAATCGACGCCCATCGACAGCGAAGCGCCGAACAATGTGAGGGCACCCGACTGGAATCGGCTTCACGAGGACGTCGAACTGCTGGAATCCGCGGGGACGCCTTTCGATCACGATCGGTTTCTCAGGGCGGAGCTGACCCCCGTCTTCTTCGGCAGCGGCCTCACGAATTTCGGCATCGAGCCCTTTCTCGATGCCTTCGTCGAACTATGCCCGCATCCTCGTGCGCGCCCTAGCGACCAAGGCGACATCGAGCCGAACGTTCCCCATTTCGCCGGCTACGTGTTCAAGATTCAGGCGAACTTGGATGCACGCCATCGAGACCGCGTCGCCTACGTTCGCATTTGCGCGGGACGATTCGTTCGGGGGATGGAAGTGACGAACGCTCGCACCGGCGAACAGGTTGCCCTTCGCCGCGCGCTTCGGCTGTTCGCTCAGGAGCGGGAAACGCTTGAGGAAGCGTATCCGGGAGACATCGTAGGGCTGATCAACCCCGGCGAATTTCGCCTGGGCGACACGCTGTGCGCTGGCAAGCTGCTGCGCTACGCGCCGCTGCCGCAGTTTCCGCCCGAACGATTCGCCGTGATCCGCTGCCCCGATACCGCCCGGCGAAAGCAGTTCACGAAAGGCCTGGAGCAGCTTGTGGAAGAAGGAGTCGTCGAACTCCTGACCGACGTTGATGCCCTGGGCCGCGAGCCCATCCTCGCCGCGATGGGACAACTCCAGTTCGATGTGGTGCAATTCCGGTTGGAATCGGAGTATGGAGCCAAGAGCCAGCTAAACTGGCTGCCGCAAAAGATCGCCCGCTGGCTGATCGGCCACAAGGACGACATCGCCGCCTACAGCCCCCCTGCGGGTTCTCGCAAACTCGTCGACCGAGCGGGACAGACGGTTGTCCTGTTCGAGGACACGTGGGCACTCGACTATTGGGCGAAGCAACATCCGAAACTTCAATTCGCGACAGCTCCCGCATAATGAGCCGGGTGCGAATCGCCACGCGACCGCGACCGCTGAGTTCTCCGTTGGCCTTACTCCCCATCCTGGCGATCGCGACGGACGGCGACGCGGCGGCCTTTCAACCGGGCGGATCGGAGCGATTCGATGACGGCTTCCGCTTGGTCCGCGGGTACTTCCACGATGGAAAAACGCTCGGCAATCTGAATCTCGCCGATATCGCTCCCCGGGATGCCGGCTTCATGGGCGATGGCTCCCACGAGGTCGCGTGGGCCGATGCCTGCGAGGCGTCCGGCGCCGACGAAAAGGCGAGCCATGTTCGCGCTTCGTTCGCGAGGCCGTCCGCGCGGCCTGCCGCGGTTGTTTCCGGCAGGCGGTCCGCGGTCCTCGTAAGTCCGGGGAGTCGGAATTTCTTCTTCATCGCCGCCGTCTTCCTTGCCGCATGAGGCGTGGGCCATCTTCACCGCGGCGAGAGCGATCGTCATCACGTCGAACTCGTCGCTGAGCGCTTCGACGACCACCCGGAAACCATCGAGGTCTTCGGTGAGGGCCGCCTCGCGCAATGCCGCACGCGTCAGGTCCAGCCGGCGGGCTTTCAAATCGGCCACCGTGGGCACTCGGGCGATTTCCATCCGCTGGCCGGTGAGTCGTTCGATGTGCTTGAGCTGACGGTGTTCGCGAGGTTCGGCAAGCGTGATCGCTACGCCTGCGCGACCGGCTCGCCCCACGCGTCCGATTCGGTGCACGTAGGTTTCGGCGGCGCACGGCACCTCGAAGTTGACGACGTGCGACAGATGTTCGACGTCAAGTCCCCGAGCAGCAACGTCGGTCGCGATGAGCAGATCGACGGAACCCGCCCGGAATTGCCGCATCACGCGGTCACGCTGCTCTTGCGACATGCCGCCATGCAGCGCCTCGGGCCGATATCCGCGCGAACTCATGACCTCCGTAAGTTGGTCCACTTCCGTGCGCGTGCGGCAAAAGACCAAGGCGGCCGTGGGGGCTTCGACATCAAGCACACGACCGAGCGCCGCCAATTTATAGGGGCGCGTGACGATGTAGGCGGTCTGGCGAACCAGAGGAAGGTCGCCCGCTTCCGGCACGTCCGCTTCCACCCGAATGTGCTCCGGATTTGCAAGATGCCGACGCGCGATGCCTGCAATGCGTGCCGGCATCGTGGCGGAGAACAACATGGTTTGCCGGGGGGTCGGAGTTGCAGAGAGCAGCGCTTCCAGGTCCTCGGCGAAGCCCATGTCGAGCATCTCGTCCGCTTCGTCCAAGACGACGGATCGGATGCCGCTCAGCATGAGGACGCCGCGACGGAGCAGGTCATGCGCCCGACCCGGCGTGGCGACGATGACGTCAACGCCGCGCTTCAGTGCCCGAATCTGCTGCGTAAAGGGTTGCCCACCGTAGACCGGAAGAACCGAAGTGCCGAGGTCCTTGCCGTATCGGTGCATCGCCTGGGCTACCTGCATTGCAAGTTCGCGAGTCGGAACGAGAACGAGGCCCGACGGCTGGGTTCGCTCGCCGCCGGCTTCCGCCAAACGTTGAAGCAACGGTACGGCGAACGCCGCGGTTTTTCCGGTGCCGGTGGCTGCCTGCCCCACCAAATCGCGGCCCTGCAGAATGGGGGGAATCGCTTCCCGCTGGATCGGCGTGGGCTCCTCGTATCCCAGCCCCTCCAGCGTGCGAAGGAGCCGAGCGTCAAGACCGAGCCCCTCGAAGCCCTTCTCTGTTGCTGATTCGACTTCCGCCATGACTGCTCCTCGGGGCGTCAGTATGTCGTCCGCAAGAAGCTGACGCCTGATGTTTCGGTAATCGCGCGAACGTTTCCGCGCTCTGATTCGTTCGTTCACTCGAAAGCGACCGAAGCCGAAACATGCGAGTTTCGGAAAGGGTCGATTGGAGATCGGCAATTCGCACGGATGGCGGCAAAACCGTTGTTTTGTCGTGGATCAAGAACAGCAAAGGGAACGCCGCCAACACCCTTATTGATATGGGATCGGCAAAATGAAGCCGTAGTGCAATTCGGCAAGAAAGGCGAACCCCGGGGAGTTGAACTCTCACTGAGCCGAGCGACAGGAGATCATGTCCGCTCCCTTTCCCTTCGGGAGAGGATTGGAGTGAGGGCTTCGCTTGAAACCATCGGCGCATTTGCCCTCGCCCCGGCCCCTCACTCTCCCGAAGGGAGAGGGGAGAAAGGCAGCATCAACTAAGGCGAGCGGCGTCTGCATTGCTCCCCTCTCCCTCCGGCAAGATATTGCATCTTCGACCGAAAGCGTTGAAGAGTCATTGATTGAGTTTCATGGTGTGGCGTGTGCCATGCTTCGCCCGGTCCCTGGCCGGGCTGTTCAATGCTTCCGCTTCTACCGGCGAAGCATGCGAAGCTTCCGCGGCCAGTCGGTGCGGGTCTGTTCTTCCAAAAGCGACTGCGCCAACTCGGGCTGGGCGATTTCGAGAACGAGGTTGTCTTTGCGGCCAAAGGGGGATGCCGCGGACTTCAAGCTGGCGGGCCAGCCGGCGCCGTCCGTTCATGCCGACATGCACGGCGAAGGGGAACCAGGTTCGAACGCGAACATAGCACAAGCCCAATTCGGCATGGTCGAAGTAGTGGCAGTAATGCAGACATCTGCCCTGCATGGCTCGGACGACCGCCCGGCCTTGAGCGTCCTTGAGCGTCCTTGCGCAGCCGATAGCTGGTGTAGGATTCGACGCAGTTCAAAAGAGCGATTCGTCGAAACCGCAAACGATCGAAGCCGGACAAAACGAAAAGGACGAGGGAACCGAACCGCGATAGAAAAGATTTCATGGCGTGCTCTCGGCGGTGGACGATCGGCAAAACCATCCTAAACCCGAGACACGCCACTTGTCTTCCCCCGCTATCCCTTCCCCGTTGGGTTGCGGGCAACGCCCGCCCTGAGTGCGCGGTTCCTTCGTCTCGAGCATGCGAAGCTTCTCGCGTCCGGTCAGGGGGCATGCTTGGACGGTGAAAGCGGGCAGTTCGCTGGCCCCGGCCAGGGACCCGCCCAAGCATGGCACGCCGCGGCTGCTTCCACAGATCCAAGCGACTTAGGTCGAAGATGCAATGTCCTACCTAAGGGAGAGTGGAGACTTGCAGTTGCCGCTCGCCATATTGCGCCACCTCGTCGATTACCATGCCCTTACCCACGCGAACGGGCGGACGTGAGTTTCAACGTCAACGCCTCGAGGCGTGAGGGATCCTGGGGTTCGATCACGTCGTTCGTGACGTGGCGGAGCGTTTCGCGAATGGACTCAGCCACCGGCTTGGCCAAGATGGCCGCTTGGCAGCGATCCGTTGGGAAACCGTGAGCGGCGAGTTCCTCTTCGGTCACATGCAGCACCGCCACGTCCACGGCGGGATTGCGCAGCAGCAGGTAGGCACGTTCTCGCGCGGTCGCGACGCAAGCGGGCCAACGTCGTTCGCCGACCGCGAACTCTTCGGGCGAGGCGACGCCGACGCAGCAACCGCTTCGTGCCAGCATCGACATGAACTGCCGTTCGACGGAACGCGATGCGTCCCCGATCAGTGCGATAATCGGGATACGGCTCGTTTCGGGGTCGGGAAACATCCACTGGGCGATGTCGTCGCCGATGGGGCGCGGGTCGTCGGCCCAGGGGGCCATGTGCAGCCAGAGGCCAGGGTTGGCGTTGATCTCGACGATCACGCCCCCCTGTTCGCCCAGCGGCTTGGAAATGTCGAGAGCGACGACGTCGAGACCGGCGACCGGGATCTGCATCATGCGTGACGCGGCCACCACATGCGCCACGGTCTCCGGATGAATCACGTCGGTGAGGTCGGTCAGCGTTCCGCCGTTCTTGAAGTAAGGCGGGTCGCGGCGGACGAGCACCGTCTTGCCGGCGGGGGGGACCGAGTCGAGCGTCATGTCTTGCGATGCAATGACCTTGAGGGCGACGTCGTCGAGCTTGATCTTCGAGAGCGGCTTGCTGCTTCGGTCGTCGTCGCCGCGCCGAGGATCGGAGTTCGTCTTCTCGACGAGTTGCCCAATGGTGGAAACGCCGTCCCCCACCACGTGCGGCGGGTCGATCCGCGTCACCGCCGAGATCTTCTCGCCAGTAACCAGCACACGATGCTCGAGGCCGGGCGCGAAGTGTTCGACCAGCACCCAACTGCTATGCTCGACCGCCGCCTGGAAAGCGGCTTCGACGCGTTCCTGGGTGTGCAGGTCGAGCGACACGCCCGTCTGCAAGTCGCAGTTGTAGGGCTTTACGGCCACCGGCAGTCCGACTTCATTGGCCGCGGCCCATGCTTCTTCCGCTGTGCTGATGAGGCGACCCTTCGGCACGGGGATGCCGATCGAGGCAAGCAGTTGGTTCGTGAGATATTTGTCCGTCGAAGCTAGTCGGGCAACGCCGCTGATGGCGTCCGGTTCGGACCAGCGCAGTCGCTTTTGGCGGGAACCCTGACCCAAAACGAAGTAGCCGGAATACTCGGGGCTGAGTTTGACGATTGGAATGCCGTGCCGCTTCGCCCCTTCGTAGACGACGCGAACCGAGGGGGGCAATCGCTGCTGATATTCGAGCTTGGTGAGTTGTTCCAGTTCTTCCCTTGTCGGTTCCGAAGCGCCGGCATTTGCCATGCGACAAGCGATTTCGCAAGCCGCCTGCCCTAGGGCCGCATCGACGAACTCCACGGCAACGACGCAGCCTGCGTCCGTTTGACGCGTGGCGGCAAATCCGACCGGCGTGCCGACCTGGGCCTGCAGCGACTGGGTCAGGGCAGCGATTCGCTTGGCGTCAGCGAGCGAGACTTTGCTCCCCTCCGCAGTCAGCGTGAACTCGACAAGGGGACAGCCGGCCCAGGGATTGGGACCGTGGAAAACGTGGAGACGCTCGATGTTCATGGCGAGTCACCGACCAGGGGGCGACGGCAGAGGCACGATCTGCCGACCATTCGGGGAGGAATAGATGTTGTGATAGACGTTTTTCACGATCTTGCAATTTTCGGCAAAAAAGAGTCGCGAAAGCGAACTACAGCCGATAGACTTGATAAACCGCAATAAGTTCCCCTGCCTGCCGTTTCGCCCCTGGACCTCCCGGTCCCACCTTTTTGCCACCGATACGGATTCCGCCCATGCGAAGTCTCGCCTTGGTCGCCGTTTGCTCGATCTTCGCCCTTTCAAGCCAGCCACTTGCCGCCGAAGAACGTTCGTCTCGTTCCGCTTTGACGGCCGAATGGGCCTCGGAAGCGAACAAAAGCATTTCGCTGCACTTCGCCGACCTGGAAAAGACCTACAAGCACCTGCATAGCCATCCTGAGCTGTCCTACGAAGAGACGCAGACATCGGCGTTTCTCGGCAAGCAGATGTCGGCGGCCGGCTTCGTGGTGACGCCGGAGTTCGGCGGGCATGGTCTCGTCGCGGTGCTGAAGAATGGCGTCGGACCCACGGTGCTCGTTCGAACCGAAATGGATGCGCTGCCGATCGAAGAGAAGACCGGCCTGCCGTACGCCAGCAAGGTGCAGGGCCGGGACCGCAGCGGCAACCTCGTCGGCGTGATGCACGCCTGCGGCCATGATGTGCACATGACGTGCTGGCTGGGAGCCGCGAACGCGTTGGCCAGCATGAAGGAACGCTGGCGGGGCACGCTCGTTTTCATCGCCCAGCCCGCGGAAGAAGCCGGCATGGGCGCCCACATGATGCTTCAGGCAGGCCTCTACAGCAAATTCCCCCGCCCCGATTTCTGCTTCGCCCTCCACTGCGACGCCGAACAGCCGTGCGGCACTGTGGCTTACACGCCCGGTTTGGCGATGGCGAACATCGACATGGTCGACATCACGATGAAAGGCAAGGGGGGCCATGGGGCCTGGCCGCACCTGACCGTCGATCCGGTGGTGATGTCTGCTCGCGTCGTTCTCGATCTGCAAACGCTCGTAAGCCGTGAGACCAATCCGACAGATCCTGTCGTGGTCACGGTCGGCACGATTCATGGCGGCGTGAAGCCGAACGTGATTCCGAATGACGTGAAGCTGCAGCTCACCGTGCGAACCACCAAGGAATTGACCCGCAAACGCGTTTTGCAAGGCATCGAACGCATGGCGAAAGCGGCGGCTATCGGAGCTGGCGCCCCGGAACCGTCGGTCACGATCCGCGCCAACTGGTTCACCCCGGCTGTGGTCAACGATCCGCAACTGCTGGAAAAGACTCTGACCGTCCTCCGTGACGGCCTTGGTGACGAGCATGTCAAGCAGCGTCCGCCCATGATGGGGGGCGAAGACTTCTCCCTCTTCGGCCGAGCTGGCGTTCCCTCGGTCCTCTTCTTCCTCGGCACCCAACAGCCGGAACGCATCGCTCAGTCGGAAATCGACGCGGAGAGGCCGTTGACTTCGCTCCACTCCGATCGATTCGCCCCTGTTGTTGAACCGACGCTCAGGACGGGCGCGTTGAGCATGAGCCTGGCGGTGATGAATCTGCTCGGCAAGACCGAGTTGACCCAGGCCGCTCGTCCGGCAGGTTCGCTTGCCGGCGGCATCCTTCCGGTGCGAACCGCTCGCTCAAAGATACGCTAACCATTTCGACTTGCTGCGGCGTTTGAGATCCGCAAACCAAACGCAGGCCGGATAGCAGACGGCAAGCACGAGCAACCAGACGGCGTAAACCACGGGCAGCCGGAAGCCGTAGTCTTCCGGCAAACTCGTGTACGGCACCAGGAACTCTCTCAGCGAATAGCCGCGATACGCTCCTGCAAGCACGGCGAGCGCGTGGGCCACATAGATGTGCAGGATGTAGAAGAAGAGGGGCGCCCGGCCCAGCTTCGACAGCACGTTCGTCAGCCTTCCCTTCGGCGATTCCAAAGCCGGCATCAGCATCAGCAACGGCCCCAAACACATCAGCAGATAATGCAGCGAGGGCGGATACTTCTTCGTTCGCAAGAGGGCGAGGAAGTTGAAGACGCCGTCATGATCCGCGGTCCAGGGGCGAGGATCGCCGTAGGCATTGGTTCCGCGCAGCATCGCGAATCCCAGCGTCATGGCCGCTCCCAGGAAGAAGAGCGACTGCCGGCGTCGCGGGCCTTCCATCAGGAATATCGGCCCCAGGCAGTAACCCAGCGACATGACGGCGACCCACGGGACCAGCGGGTAGCTGATGTAGAACGAGAAGCCGGCGACTTCGCTAGTGGATCGGACGTGAAGGAAGTACCAGAGCGGCTCCCACGCTCCTAGTTCGAGCCAGTCCACGAAATCGAACGCGTTGTGCCCCGCGATGAGCGCGATGCTGAAGATCAGCACCGCCCAATAAGGGAGAAACTGCAACCCCGCCAGGATCATCATCGAAAGGCCGAGCGTGCTGAGAACAATGAACCACGGACCGCTCGAATAGTGGAAGTTGAAGTCCCAGGCGACGCGGATGACGGTGAGGTCAAGGATGAGCAGGACGAGGCCGCGCAGGAAAAGGTGCTTCGCCTGAGTCGCGCGCGGTTTGCCTCGCGAAAGCGAAAGGTAGACGCCGATGCCTGCCAGCAGGAAGAAGGCGGGAGCGCAGTAGTGGGAAAGCCAGCGGGTGAGGAAGATCCCGATCGTGGTCTTCTCGGGATCCATCAGGTCCGCGCGCGACGTCGAGAAATAATCGCGAACATGGTCGAGGGCCATGATCGCCATGACGAGGCCGCGGGCGATGTCGATCGATTGCAGGCGGTGCGATGCGTCCTGCGCGGGTCCGGCCGGCTTAGCTTCTTCGCTCATGAAATGAGTACGCCCCTGCTCAACCTGATGGTTCGATCATCGGCTTCAGCTGGAACAGGTGAGCAAACTGCTTGCCCAGCGGCGGCGGCATTTCTCCTCTCCCTCCGGTAGCATCTTCAACGTAAATCGTTTGGATCTGAGAAGGCATGCGGTGGTGTGCCATGCTTGGGCTGGTCCCTGGCCGGGGCCAGCGAAATGTCCGCTTCCACCGCCCAAGCATGCCCCCAGACCGAAATCCCGGAAGCCGAACGCTCGGAAGCTTCGCATGCTTCGCCGGTGAAAGGGGAAGCATTGGGGAGCCCAGCCACGGACCCGGCGAAGCATGGCACGATGGCACGCGTCACAACAAGGATCCCACTAAAGCGACGAAGGACGCGTTCTCTTAAGAACGCGTCCTTCGGGTCGAGGCGGCGACGCCGTGTCACTGCACTTCGATGTCGTTCGCGAGGATCGGCAGATCCGAGAACTCCATCGTGGCGTGCTGCGCCAGTTGTTTCACGTGGTAGGTGGCCGTGCGGCCCTTCAGAATCAAGCCGTGGGCATGTTGCACGACTTGAAAGTCGCGAACTCGACGGCCTAATCGGCCGGCCACCTGAGATTCCAAACGCATTTCTTCCGGACGGCGAACGCTGAGAGTGGCGTTCATGATTCACCTCGACTGATCGGACCACCTGGGTTGGCAGAGAAGTGCAGGCTTCCAAACATGCGGAAAGCGAAGCCGAGCTTTCCCACCTGGCGGTTGCGCTGGCCCGTAATCCATACGGGCACGTTCCTTTTGCTCTGTCAGAGTACGCACGAGGTCTGTGCATGTCAAGAAAAACGCCCACATTTCTCTGAGGTTTTTCGACGCAATTTTCTTCCAAATGGATGAAATTGCGACCCGGGAAGGGGATTTTTCTCGCATCTGCTTGCACCATGAAATACGCTTATGGCAGTTCGCCCTCCCATGCACCGCTGAGGAAGACGATGGATGTCCGCCTCGTCCTCGTGAAGGGGAGCCCAAAAGGAACCTCGCTTCGGCTTCCCCCCGGGCAATTTCTCGTTGGCAGGGGCGAGGAATGCCACGTCCGTTCCAGCAGCGCTCTCGTCAGCCGTCAGCACTGCCTCGTGGAGGTGGAACCCGAATCCATCGTGCTGCGCGACCTGGGAAGCACCAACGGCACCCTGGTCAACGGCTCGCGCCTGCAAGGCTCCTGTCCCCTCCGCCACGGCGACCAAGTTCAGGTCGGCTCAATGGTGCTTCAAATTCAGGTCGACTACCTCGGCGATCCCATCCGCGACAGCACCGCGGATACGAACATCAACGCCAAAGATACCCTCACGGATTGAAGGTCGACCGTTGGCCGTTGTGGTCCAAAGTCCGCGAAATCGCGGGCAGCGATGACGCGGGCACTTGAGGCCGACGAACCCTCGAATGGGCGAGACCGGAACCCAATTCACATCACGTTTTCCGCGGGCCCCCTACCCACAACTTGATCGCCCCTCCCCAAGCCCTCGATGCGATGAAGGCCTTCCTCGCCGCAACGAAGTGAGATTCCTTGGATAATAAGCCAGATACGAGAGGCGCCGAATCTCCGTTGTCGGCCCTCAGCCGCATTGGACGTCGTTTCGAGCGGGACGTAAAACTTCCCTTGCGAAATACGCGATCTGCATGACTCTCCGAGCCTACTCTTGAGCGACCTCGTTTATCAGCGCTGCATCAACCCCGCTTGCGGCAGCACGCACGCGGTGGAGGATACGTCCTTCCAGTGCCCCAAGTGCGGCGGGCTCATGGATGTCGCTTACGATTGGAGCCGTCTCACGCCGCCCCGCTCGCTGCGCGACATCGAAAGCAAGTGGGCCGACCGCGGCGATCCGCTCAATTTCTCCGGAATCTGGCGATTCCGCGACCTGCTCCCCTTCGCCCGGCCCGAACAAATCGTCACCATCGGCGAAGGGCAAACGATCCTGCAAAAGGCGGATCAGGTCGGCCAGTTCGTCGGCATGAATGCGGGCTGCCTGTTTCTGCAGTACGAGGGGATGAATCCCTCGGGCAGCTTCAAAGACAACGGCATGAGCGCCGCCTTCACGCATGCACGCAGCGTCGGCGCCGTGCGAGCCGCGTGCGCTTCGACGGGCAATACCTCCGCGTCGCTGGCTGTCTACTGCTCCGCGTCGGGCCTGATGCGAGCCGTTGTCTTCATCGGCAGCGGCAGAATTTCTTACGGCAAACTTGCCCAGGCGCTCGACCATGGCGCCCTCACCATTCAGATCGCGGGCGACTTCGACGATGCGATGCGGCGCGTGCAGGAAACGGCCCGCAAGCTCGGCATCTACCTCGTCAACAGCATCAATCCCTTCCGCCTCGAAGGGCAGAAGACGATCATGTTCCGCGTCCTCGAGGCGCTGCGCTGGGAAATCCCCGACTGGATCGTCGTCCCTGGCGGCAACCTCGGCAATGTGTCCTCCTTCGGCAAAGCGTTCATCGAACTGCAGGAACTGGGCCTCATCAAGCGGGCGCCGAAACTCGCCGTCATCAACGCCGCAGGCGCGAACACGTTCTACAACCTGTACGAGAAGCACAGCCTGCGATGGAACGACGGCAAGCCGGATGCGAACCTCATCGAAGGCTACTACAACGGGCTCGATGCCGAACGCATTCGCGCGGCCACCATTGCCAGCGCCATTGAAATCAATCACCCCGTGAACCTGGCGAAGGCCCTGCGTGCTCTCGACCGATGCGGCGGCGTGGTTCGCGAAGCGACGGACCAGGAGATTCTTGACGCGAAAGCGAAGGTCGGCGCCGGCGGATTAGGTTGCGAACCCGCGTCGGCCGCAAGCGTGGCCGGGGCGAAGAAGCTGCGGCGCGAAGGGATCATCGCCCCCAGCGATCGCGTCGTTTGCATCCTCACGGGGCATCAGCTCAAGGATCCGACCGCGACCGTCGCCTACCACAGTTCGGATCAAAAGACGTTCGACGAAGTCCTCGGCCACCGCGGCGTCCGCCGAGCGAATTTCGCGAACCGGGCCGTGCAGGTGCCGAACGAGTTGGACGAGATCATCAAGGCGATCGAGTTGTATGCATAGTCCCCCGCTTGCGGCTTAGCGATCCGCAGCTTCCATCGCCAAGCCGCAAGCGGAATACAAGGATTCGTTTCATGAAAACCTCGATCGCGGTCAACGGCGCTTGTGGGCGGATGGGGAAGCGGATTCTGCAGCTTGCTCATGAGGACAAGTCGCTGAGGATCGTGGCCGCGCTCGATTCAGGTTCGCATCCGGATTTCGGCAGGGACGCGGGGGAACTCGCGGGGTTCGGCAAGCTTGGCGTGAATGTCACAACATCGTTGCCGGCTCATCCCGCCGTGGATGCCGTGATCGATTTTTCGATGCCCGAAGGGACAATGGTCGCGCTCAAGGCGTGCGTCGAGCGCCGAGTGCCGATCGTCGTTGCAACCACGGGCTTCACGGTAGAGCAACGGCAGGAAATCGAAGCCGCCGCCCATCACACGGCCGTGCTGTTGGCGCCGAACATGAGCCTCGTCGTCAACGTGCTGTTCAAACTCGTGCGCGACGCGGCGAAATTGCTGAAGGATCAAGGTTTCGATGCCGAAATCATCGAGCGTCATCACCGCTTCAAGAAGGATGCGCCCAGCGGCACCGCGAGCCATTTCGCGAAGGTGATCCAAGAAGTCTGGGGCGAGGATTTCGCGATCCAGCATGGCCGCGAAGGCCTGATCGGCGAACGCCCCGCCAAGGAAATCGGCATGCACGCGATTCGGGCCGGCGACAACGTCGGCGAGCACACGATCGTCTTCAGCACGCTCGGCGAGACGATGGAACTGGTGCACAAGGGCCACACGCGCGATGCGTATGTGCATGGCGCCCTCGCCGCCGCGAAGTTCCTCGCGGGGAAGCCTGCGGGGCGTTACTCGATGGAAGACGTCCTGGGGCTGTGAGGTTTTCAGCAACACGCCCAAGCCCAGGGGCGAGCGCAGCGAGCTCCTGGGATCCAGACCGAAGACCTATCCCGCTTCCGACGTTCCGATCCCAGGAGTTCGCTGCGCTCGCCCCTGGGCTTGGAACTTGTTTTCTTCTTTCCGATACCGCCCATCTTCCCAATCATCCATCCGTTTTCCTCTTGTCAACATCCCGACTCGATGGCATAAGCCCGGCGTGCGGAGGAGCATTGCGCCGTGCGGAAGGGATTTGCCATGATTCGGTCCAAATCGCTGTGGGGAGCCGGCCTTCTCGCTCTCGCCCTCGGCTGCTCGCCGTCCGCGCCGTTTTGCGAAATGCCGGCGTTCGTCGCCGGCGGCGGAGCCGTCATCGACGACGCCAATCCCGTCTACATCCCGCTCGGTCCCAATGAATACGGCCGAGTGTTCGAGACGTGCCTGTCGATCCTCGCGGACTATCGCTTCGAGATCATCGAATCGAATCGCTACGACGGGACCATCACCTGCAAGCCGCGCACGGCCCCTGGCCTGGGCCTGTTTCTGAAGCCCGGCAGTCCCGATCTCTATGAACGAACGCTCGCCACCACGCAGTCGATTCGGCATCGCGTGTTCGTGAAAATCCATCCCGCCGAGCAGACCGGCTTCTTCGTGCAGTTCACAGCCATTAAGGAGCTGGAAGACTTGGCCCGCCCGATCGGCAGCATCGTCGGGCCCGCCATCTTCCGCAACGAGTTCCCGCTCGATCGTCAACTCGACGTCGTCGACCCCATCGTGGTCGATCGCCGTTGGATCCCCAAGGGCCGCGACATCGCCCTGGAGCAGGAACTGATCCGCCGGCTGAAAAAAGTCGTCTAACTGAGCCGCGGCGCTCTCCGCGACATTTCTCCCGAATGGTCACGTACACCTCCAGGCATTCGCATTCCGCGATCCCCGCTTGGGGCCTAGCGATTGGAAGCTGCGGATCTTTAGGTCAGGCCTTGCGAATCCAGTTGCGATCGGCGTGTTTCCGCACCACAATCGATCTTCGTCCGAATCCCACCCCGCGTCCTGCCTGGAGGTTTTCCGCATGCGTTTCGCTTTTCTCTCCTTCGCCCTGGTGCTCGGCTTTGCCGGCGTGGCTTCCGCTCAGGATCCTTATGGTTCGATCGCGGATCTGAAACTCGGCAAGCCTGAAGACGCCAAGGATCAGCCGAGCACTGCTCCGCCTGCGGGGGCGTTGATTCTGTTCGACGGCAAAGGCCTGGATGCATGGACGCGCCGCGACGGCAAGCCGGCGACCTGGAAACTCGTCGACGGCAACGCCATGCAGGTCAACGGCGGCGACATCATCACCAAGGAAAAGTTCGACGGTTCGTTCAAGCTCCACGTCGAATTCCGCGTCCCCTACCAGCCGAAGGCGGGCGGACAGGGACGCGGCAACAGCGGCGTCTACCTCCAGGGCCGCTATGAAGTCCAGGTTCTCGACAGCTATGGCCTCAAGAGCCAAAACAACGATTGCGGCGGCATCTACACCGTCGCTGCCCCGCTCGTCAACGCGTGCAAGGCGCCGACCGTGTGGCAAAGCTACGACATCGACTACACCGCTCCCAAATGCGACGGCAAACAGATCACCGAACCCGGCGTAATCTCGGTGCTGCACAACGGCCAAAAAATCCATGAAAACGTCCGGCTCGCCAACAAGAAGGACGGCAAGGAAGTGCCCGTGACCAACACCACCTCCGGACTCGGCGGCGACCCGTGCAGCCCCGGCCCGATCCTCTTGCAGGACCACAACAATCCGGTCCAGTACCGCAACATCTGGATCGTCCGAAGTTCGAAGCAATAAGCGAACGTGGCGTCTGAATCCTCCCCTCTCCTTCCGGGAGAGGTGAGGGCCTACGGCGTGGCGTTGCGCGAGAGACGGCACTCTCACCGTATCCTTCTCTCGTTGGGCTCCCGGGAAGGAAGAGATAGGCAACTCGACGACCGGTCAGGCGTCACCGCTTCGCCGCTTCGCGGGCTTGCTTCGCCACGTCGGCATCGCCCCATGCCTTGCCGGACGGTCCCTGCGGCGCTTTGGGGGCGCCGCGGAAACGGGGCAGGTCTTGCGTCGGGGCGTTTTGCGGCAACAGGATGGCGTCCGCATCCACGGCTCGCCAACGGTTGTCCCAAAACACGGCGAGCACCGGCGTACGGAAGCCGAGCCGAACCGCGATGCGCCGGGAGGGTTCGATGCTCACGTCGTCCACCTTCAGCACCCAGGGATGCGTCGCGAACGCTTCCCGCAGGCGATCGGGCAGATTCTCATCGAGGATGGATACCTTGGGAGACAGTTGACCGACATACTGCACTTCATCGAGAAAAGCCTCGCGCGTCATGCCGAGCGGCACATCGCACTCGATCTCGCGGATAGCGACTTGATATTTGGGATGATCCTGCAATCGCTCGCGGCCTGCCCTGCCCAACCAGATGACGGCGCCCACGATGCCGGCCGCGACCAGCACCCAGAAGAGCGGCGGCAGCACCTGACGCAGCAGCACTCGCAGCCATGAAGGGCGGGCTGCATCGTCGGCGGATTTCGCTCGGCGTTTGGGTTCGCTCACCAGATCGACATCTCCAGCTCAAGATCCGTCTTGAACTTCTCCTGCACCCGCGTCTTGACCAGCTCAATCAGGCGAACGACATCGCGGGCGGAACTGCTCGGCTCGACGACGAAAAAATTCGCATCCCGTTCGTTGACATGGGCCCCGCCGACCTTCGCTCCGACCAAGCCGGCTTCCTCGATGAGGGCGGCCGCGGAGAGGCCTGGCGGATTCTTGAAGATGCGCCCGGCTGCCTGGTAGCTGAAAGGATGACTCGCTTTCCGCTCGATCCACGCCTTCTGCAAATGCTTGACGATCAACTCCGAGCGCTCGGGTTCCAGCTCCAACTCAGCGACGAGCAGCACGGGATCGTCGAGATTGCTGGACCGGTAGCTGAAGCGAAGTTCGTCCTGCTCGCGCGTCTGGATGTTGCCGTGCAAATCCATGACGTCCACGCTGCGGACGAATTGGCCGATCTCCGTGGAGCGTTCGCCGGCATTGTGACGCAGGGCGCCGCCGACGGTTCCGGGCATGCCGACGAGCGGTTCCAGCCCGCCCAATCCGCTGCGAGCGGCGGCGGCGATGAGCGCGGCGATCGAAGATCCGCACCCGGCCCGAATGCGTTTGCCTTGCGCTTTCACATCGACGAACGGGGCGGCGCCGAGGCGGGCGACCACGCCCTTGACGCCTTCGTCGCGGACCAGCACGTTGCCGCCGACGCCGAGGATGCGGAAAGGCATGCTCAATTCATGGCAACGCTTCACGAGGGCTGAGAGTTCCTGGATCGTGCGCGGCTGAGCGAAAAACTCCGCGGGGCCGCCGACCTTGAAGATCGTGTAGGGGCCTAGGGGTTCTTTCGGTTTGAGAATCTCGGCGAATTCCTGCAGCTTTCCCGGCGCCGTCTCGGTCATGTGCATCCCTCGCATGTGCAGGTCATTCTAAAGACTTGCCGCCTTCTATGTAGCCCTCTCGCTCCGCGAGAGGTAAGCGGATGAATGCCATGCCGTCGCATGGTTCGCTGCCGCTTACCTCTCGCGGAGCGAGAGGGCTACATAGAAGCGGTCACTTCTTCTCTGCCGGCATCTTCGCGATCCATTCGCGGATCATCTCGACGGCCGCGTCATCGACGCGCGAGGTGGCGAGCGGCGGCATGTGGCCTTTGCCCCGATGACTGATGCGTTGCAGCAGGATCGACCTCTCCGGATGGCCAGGATCGACGATCTTGGCGTTTGCGATGCCGAACGTATCGTGCACCGGCTTGACGCCGATCACTCGCATCTTTTCCAGCGGCGTGATGAACTCGAGTTCCATCGCCGCGTTGCCGCCGCCCGCTTCGACATGGCACTGGGCGCAGTTGCTGTGCAGATACGAGCGCACGCGCAACGTCAGGTCTTGCGCCTTGTCGCTGGGATCGACCAGCTTGCGATAGCGCTCCGGCCCATGGCTCAGCATGCGGGCCTCGCTGGGAATGGGGCGCTGATCGCGCGTGTCGGTCGCCTTTTTCAGCGATAGTTTCGCTTCCTCCTCCGACTTGGCTTTCGCCTTCAACTCATCGGAGACGAGCCGGCGAATGTCCTTCGAGTAGTTGACTTTCAACAGCCCGAGGTGTTCGAGGACGCGAAGCTGATGTTCTTTCTTGCCGTCGTAATCATGCACCTTGTTGAGCTGCACTTCCTGCAATCCGAGGACGTAGTTGGCCGCCCGGCTGTGGCACATCATGCACTCGGCCCGACTGGGATAACGCCACGTTTGCTTGCGGTTGCCCGAGGGCGTCTTGATCGTGAAATCGCGGTCCGCGCCTTTGCTCGCGACGAGCGTGCCCTCGGTCTCGTCCTCGTTCCATGCGTAGGAATAGCCGAACCATTCGCCGTCCTGTTTGGTGAGGAAGCGCGTCTCGATCCACTTGCGCGTGGCTGGGTTCCCTTCTTCCAGATCGAGGAAAAACGACTTCACGATCGTCGTCTGATCCGGGAAGCTCCAACCGCGATCATGGTTGGTGTCGATCCTGGCATCGGCGGGCAGATGAATCCAACGCTGCTTGCCGGCCCCGTCCGACCAGAGCACCGAATTGACCGAGTAGGGGATAAGCCCCTCCGCGACGACGTGTCCCTTCACGCTCCGAAACAGACCGCTGTCGCTGAGTTTCGTGGGAAAGGGCGGCGGCGCCAAACCGGCCGGCCTCGCTTCAAGCGCGTAGAACCCGGCATTCTCGCGGCGGTAGTCGGCAATCACCAACTCGCCCGCATGATCGGTTCCGAACGAGGTGATGGCCAAGCTGGTATCGACCAACTCATGGTGGAAGATCGCTTTGGCGCCGTCGTGCTTCATCGCCCAGATTCGGCCCGTGGAATAGTCGCCGTAGATGTAGGCGCCCTGCAATTCCGGCAGCCGCGAGCCGTAGTAAACGGGCCCGCCTGTCAGGGAGCGGAACTCGGAATGCGGATGCTCGATCGTGGGCTGCGTGAGGAAGTTCGGCCCCTTTTTGCGGAGCGGATAAAAGGGCTGGCTTCCCTCGTTCACGCTCCAGCCGAAATTGTCCCCCTTTTTCACCAGCATCGCCTGCTCGAAAAGATCCTGCCCATTCTGGCCGACCCAGACTTGGCTAGTCTTCTTGTCCACGGCAAGACGCCAGGGATTGCGAAAACCCAGTGCCCAGATTTCGGGACGAGCACCCTTCATGCCGACGAAGGGATTGTCCTTCGGAACCGAGTACGTCTTCCCCGGCTCCGGATGATCGACGTCGATGCGAAGCAGCTTCGCCAGCAGCGACGACATGTCCTGCCCGACGACGTTGGTATCCGAATCGCTCGTGCCGTCGCCGGTGGTCAGGTAGAACATGCCGTCGAGACCGAAACCCATGGCCAGGCCGTCGTGTCCATCGGAGGCCCAATCAAGGATGACTTTGGCGGACGCGGGATCGAACTTGCCCGTCTTCGGATCCATGGCGTACCGGGTGACGGCCGCCTTCTTTTTTTCGGTCGGGCCCTTGGCGGGGCCTTTGTGCCCGACGAAGAACCAGCCGTTTTTCGCGAAGCCGGGATGGAACACGACCTCGTAGGCGGTGCCGTCGATGGTGAGGATCGTCTCGAAGTCTTTGACTTTCGGATCATTTTCGAACCGCACCAGATTCGATGCCCCGCCCGGTTCAGGCTGATGGATGGCGATCATCGAGTCGCTGCCCGGTTGATGCGTGATGGCGATGGGATGCGGGATTTTCAGGTCAGTAAAAATCCGCTTGATCCGATACGGGCTCGGCCCTTCGGGCGATCCAGTCACTTTCGATGGGGCCGACTTCCAGTTCGTGATTGCGGCCTGCGGGATGCCAGGCGATTTCGCGGGGCCGACGAAGACGAGCGACGCGTAGTCCTCGTGCTTGTGGAAGTTCGGAACGGGCCCGCGGAGCGGAGCAATCGTCGAGAGTTCCGGCCCTTCGAAATCGACCGAGTAGTCGTAACGGCACAGGGCGAACTTCCAAGTTTCGCCGTCCTTGGGCCGACCTCCGGTGCGGAGGAAATCGGTCCAGGGGATGCGTCCTTCGACGCTCCAGCCCTTGTCCTTATCGGTCCAGTCGTTGAGCGTGCCGCGGAGGTGCACCTTCGCTTCGACGTGAAAATCGCCATCCTTCGCGAAGCGTTCGAAGCCGCCCGCTCCGCGTCGCGGCAGGAACATGTCGAGCACGGTCCCCGCGGGATTGACCTGGAACTCGTAATAACCCGCATGTTCTTCGGAAGGCTTGAAGAACAGTTCGAAGACGTCGTCCTGCCAGGTCGGCCCATCATGCTCCTTCACCTGAGCACAGAGATCCGTGTCGTCCATGTCGGCGAAGAAGTAGAGATAATCGCGGTCCCACAGCAGCTTTGCGCGAGTCGCGGTTTTCGCCGGGCGCGATTGGTCGCCGAGCCAAGGCAGACGAAAGCCATCGATCACGACGGCATGCTTCCACGCGTCGTCATCCGCCTTGCCGTCGATGCGGATCGGCAATTCGGTGAATCGGCACTCGATGGGAGTCGCGGCTTTTTTGGCGGGGGCGTCGTCGGAAGCGATCGCGGAAGCGAGACCGGCGAACAACGCAAAGAGAAAGGCGGAAGACCGAATCATGAGGAGAAACTCAAGGAAGCGTGAGAGGCGACGAACCGCATTATGAACCATGCGATCGGCCGCATCAAGCATCGCCGGTTCGCTCACCCCGAGAGTGGTCCTCACGCTCCGCGTGAGGTCAGCGGCGATGTAAGGTCAGACCGGGCCTTTCGTGGCGACAAGTTTATCTAACTTGTCGGAATGGGCTGCATAGAGGTCGCTTTAAGCAAGTTAATAAACTTGT
>JAIEPT010000288.1 GCA_019748295.1 Gemmataceae bacterium
CCTAGCCTTGCGGTTCGGGCCATCACCGCCCGCAGAGGATTTGCACCTCCTGAGACGCAACATGCCTGGCGCACAACCAAACCGACAAGTTAATAAACTTGTCGCCACGAAAGACGGGAGTGGTCCTCACGCTCCGCGTGAGGTCAGCCGCGATGCAAGGTCCGACGGTCGTGGAAACAAGTTTATCCAACTTGTTCGAAATTCTCAAAAAACCAAACCGACAAGTTAAATAAACTTGTCGCCACGAAAAACGGGCAAGACCTTGCATCGCCGCTGACCTCACGCGGAGCGTGAGGACCACTCTCATCACGCGGAGCGTGAGGACTACTCTTTACGCATCCTCGCGCCAATAGGCGGGCAGGTCCGGTTTCGTTTCGCGAAGGATCTCCAGAATCGCCCGGCGATCCGCTTCGCTCAGGTGCTCGAAATCGCGACTCGAATCGCGGCCGATCAGCACCTGGTGCAGGCGACGCAGCACGTAGTCTTTCACGTCGATCGGCAGCGTGTCGAATGCGGTCGTGTAGATCAGGTAACTGCACGGATGCTTGAAGAGACGCTTCTCCAAATCCAGATCCCGCAGCGATCGGCCTTTGCTGTCCTTCTTCGCATGCTTCGCGAAATCCTCGGCAAACTTCGTCGCTCCCGTGATCTTTTCCGTCAGCTTTGCTTCGCCGGAGAACAGCATATACTTCACGAGCGGATCGCCCGCGCTTTTGATGCGGCGATACGTCAACTCCGAGCGATACGTGTCGGCCCGGTTCAACGCCTTGTTCAACTCGGTTTCGTCGTGCACCGCTTGCCGGGTTTGGAAGTTGGCCCGCGCGAGCCGATTGTGCGTCTCGGCCTGATGCTCCATCACCATGAGGGCCACGATGTCGCTGTGCGGCGTCAGGTAGTTGTTCGTTTTGAAGAATTGGCTCAGGTCGTTGAGATTGATGTTGGCCGTGAGCTGCAAATCCTCCGGCTGTCGGCGATCGCGGATGATGAGGTTGCCGAGATGGACCTGCTTGCCCGCGTTGCCGGTCACATACCACCCGCCCCAGCGTTGTTTGATAGGGCTCGTGTGATCCACGCGGAAGCTGCCGGAGGACAAGATCGGCAAACCTTCTTCATCGGGATACACGCTGCGGACCAGATTGCCGGGGTAGCCATGATTCTGCGATGAGGCATGGCAGACAAGGCACGAATCATTGTGCCGGGCGAACTTCGGCTTCGCGGTTTCCTGCTGATCGAGCGTGTAGAAGACGGCCCCCAGTTTCGCATCGACGGCCGTCGCTTCCATGACGTTGCCATGATGGCAGTAGCCGATGTAGACTTCGTGGTTGAAGTACAACGCGCGCGGCGTGCGCGGGCTGATGCGGTGGCGTTGCAAGCTCGTCTTGGAAAAGACAAGGCACTGCGACGATTCCGGAATGCTGAGTTCTTTGAGGACCGACTCAAGATATCCAAGCTTCGGATCGAACTTCAGGGAGAGGTTTCCCTTGTCGATGCGAGATTGCAGATGGGTGATGGCGTTGTTGTCGGCCGTCGTGCTGTAGTTGATGGGTTCGCGATCGAGATCGTCGGCGCGAACGGCGAGCGGCAGGGTTAAAGCGAACACGGCCGCCACGAGAGATAGGCGGCGAATCATGAAGCGGGGCATAAGGCGGGCTCCCCCAGGCGTGCGACCTAAACAGGACAATCATGTCCTATTTGGATTCTAATCCATGCACGCAGGGCGTCAAGGCGGGTCGAGTCGCAGCCGAACGTTTTCGAGAGCGTCCTTTGAGTATATCCTCTCTGCATCGGCTATTGTGCGATTCTCCCTGATTTTTCCGAGGAAACCATGGCCCAGCACAGCCCGCGATTCCTGCAGATCGTGACCGACGCTCGCAGCCGCATTCGCGAGATCAGCATCGTGGAGACGAAGGCGAAGTTGGACCGCGGCGAGAAGTTTCTGCTGATCGACGTGCGTGAAGAGAGCGAGTGGGCGAAGGATCATCTGCCGGGGGCGGTGCATTTGGGGAAGGGGATCATCGAGCGCGACATCGAGGGGAAGGTGGCGGACCTCGACACGCCGATGATCCTCTACTGCGGCGGCGGCTACCGCTCGGCGTTGGCGGCCGACAACCTACAGAAAATGGGCTACCGCAACGTCCTCTCCATGGACGGCGGCTACCGCGACTGGCGCGGGCAGGGGTTGCCGCTGGAGAAGAGCTGAGTTTCAGCGTACCAACGCTGGCCGAAGCGGCCAACCGTCGTACGGCGTGACGAATGCCCACTTTTGTTGAGGCAAACCCAACGGCAACGGATTGTCGTCGATGTAGCGGATCGTTCGGCGAATTTCGTCAGGAACGTCAAGAAATACCTTCCAACCGTCTCCGCCTGCCCACACCGGATGACCCGGCGGGGAAAGATTCGTTTTACGAAGCTTGTCCGCGGATCGGGAACGAAGACATTCCATGATCGCCTCTGCGGAATGCTTGTGCTTGCGGATCAAGATGTGAACGTGGTCCGGCATGACGACGCAGGCGTAGCACGTGTAACGCTCGGTACGGATTGTCTCCGCGAAGGCTTCAGCGATGGCTTTGCGAGCGGCTTCGTCGAACGAGATGCGTGAATGCATGAGACGCGGAGCGGATTCGCTCAGGAACTGCTTTACCGTCGCTCGAGGCGGCTGCACCCTCTTGCGGCCGTAATGAAGTTCGCCCAGATCCTTGAGGACATCGTTGCGAACCACCGTAGACCCGCTGCCTCGCGGATCATTCGGCAACCACCACCCATATCCGGTCCAAATCAGGTGGTATCCGATGACTACGGCTCGCGCCATGGACTTGTCTTCCGCTTGCGGCTTAGCGATCAGATTTCTGCTACGACTTTACCAAAAAATCGCTAAGCCGCAAGCGGAGACCACGCGACCTGATTAATGGGTCAGCTTCTTGTAACGGATCCGATGCGGTTGGTCCGCGTCCTGGCCCAAGCGCTGCTTCCGCTGCGCTTCGTAGGTTTGGTAGTTCCCTTCACACCACACCGTTTTGCTGTCTCCTTCGAACGCGAGGATGTGCGTCGCCACGCGGTCGAGGAACCAGCGATCGTGGCTGATGACCACGGCACAGCCGCCGAAGTTGAGCAACGCATCTTCTAGCGCACGCAACGTATCGACGTCGAGGTCGTTCGTCGGTTCATCGAGCAGCAGCAGGTTGCCGCCTTTGCGGAGCAGCTTCGCGAGATGCACGCGGTTGCGTTCGCCGCCGGAGAGTTCGCTTACTTTGCGTTGCTGTTCGGGGCCCTTGAAGTTGAACCACGACACATACGCCCGGCTCGAAACCTTCGCCTTGCCGAGCATGAGGAACTCGGTGCCGCCGCTGATTTCCTCGTAGGCGGATTTCGTGCCGTCGAGATGGTCGCGGCTCTGATCGACGTAGGCGGGGAACACGGTGGAGCCCACGGAAAGCGTGCCCGAGTCCGGCTTTTCCTGTCCCATGATCATGCGGAAGAGCGTCGTCTTGCCGGCGCCGTTGGGGCCGATGATGCCGACAATGCCGCCTTTGGGCAGGTCGAAAGTCATGTCTTCCATGAGCAGATTGTCGCCGAACGCCTTGCGGACGTTGACCGCGCGGACGACGAGATCGCCGAGGTGCGGTCCAGGCGGAATCTGGATCGTCAGTTCATCCTTCTTTTCGTCCACCTCCTGCGACGCAAGCTTCTCATAGGCGGCGAGGCGGGCCTTGCTCTTCGCGATGCGGGCTCGCGGCGCCAGGCGGGCCCATTCGAGTTCGCGATCGAGCGCCTTGCGGCGAGCGTTCTCCGCCCGCTCTTCCTTGGCGAGCCGAACCTGCTTCTGCTCCATCCAACTCGTGTAATTGCCCTTGAAGGGATGCCCCGCCCCGCGGTCGAGTTCGAGGATCCACTCGGCCACGTTGTCGAGGAAGTAGCGATCGTGGGTCACCGAGACGACGGTTCCCGTGTAGTCCTTCAAATGGCGTTCGAGCCAGGCGACACTGTCGGCATCAAGATGGTTGGTCGGTTCATCAAGGAGCAGCAGGTCCGGCTTTTCCAGCAGCATCCGGCACAGCGCGATGCGGCGTCTTTCGCCCCCCGAGAGCTTCTTCACGTCGGAATCGCCCGGCGGCAGTTGCATCGCGTCCATGGCGATTTCGAGCTGGCGCTCCAACTCCCAGCCGTTGGCGGCATCGATCTTTTCCTGCACCTCGCCCATTCTTTCGAGCAGCTTTTCCATTTCCGCCGGCGTGCAATCCGCGAGCTTGTTGCTGATTTCTTCGAACTTGGCCAGCAGATCCCGGGTCGATTTGACTCCCAGTTCGATGTTGCCGAGCACCGTTTTGGTTTCGTCGAGTTTCGGCTCTTGCGGGACGAAGCCGACGCTAAAGCCGGCGGTGAGCCGAGCGGTGCCCATGAAGTCCTTGTCGACGCCCGCCATGACGCGGAGCAGCGTCGACTTGCCCGCGCCATTGGACCCGATGACGCCGATCTTGGCGCCGGGATAGAAGGCGAGCCAAATGTTCTTGAGGACTTCGCGCTTGTTGTAAGCCTTGTTGAGGGCTTCGATCGTGTAGATGTATTGCTCGGCCATGATGATCTCGAGATTCGCGGGAGTATTCCGTCATTGTAGGGGCGGGATGACGGGGAGCGTCTTTCTCCCCTCTCCCCTTGGGGGTGAGGGGGCGGCCCGGCGCGGGGATTTGGTTTCTATGTAGCCCTCTCGCTCCGCGAGAGGTAAGCGGATGAACGCCTTGCCGCTGCATGGCTCGCTGCCGCTCACCTCTCGCGGAGCGAGAGGGCTATATAGAAATGAGGAACCGAGATCGGAGAATGACGAATGCAGTTCCGCCATTCGCAGTTCTCCGATTTCGGTTCTCGGTTCTTCATTGTTTTCTGTCTTTGACGCATCCAAACCAACAAACCACCGCGCGGGGCCGACCCCTCACCCGGCCTTCGGCCACCCTCTCCCCCAAGGGGAGAGGGTTAGGAGGCGAACGCTGCGGCGATCAGCGTCTTCGCATGCGCCAGCGCCTCGGCCAATTTCGCGGGGTCTTTGCCGCCGGCTTGGGCCATGTTGGGCCGGCCGCCGCCGCCTCCGCCGACGATGGGGGCGATCTGCTTGATGAGATCGCCCGCTTTGATCTTGCCGATCAAATCATCGCTGACGGCGGCGATCAGACCGACTTTGCTCTCGTCCTTCCAACCCACCACGACCACGCCGCTGCCGGCTTTCGACTTCAGGCGATCGACTTGGTTGCGGATCTGCTCGTCGGGCGCGGACGGCAATTCGCCGACCACCGTCAGCGCGGGACCTACCTGTTCCGCGGCAGCGAACAGCTTGTCGCCCGCCCCAGCGAGATCCGTCGTTGCGGCTTTCTTCACCTGCTGTTGCAGTTTCTTGATCTCGTCCTGCAACGCACCGATGCGATTGCCGATGTCCTCCGGCTTGCACTGGAATCGGGTCGCGAGGCCATCGAGCGTGCTGGCCATGCGTTGCACGGTGGCGACCGCTTCGCGCCCCGTCACCGCAGTCACGCGGCGAACGCCCTTCGAGACGAGTTCCTGGCCCACGATCTTGAAGAACCCGGCCTGGCCCGTGTGCTTGAGATGCGTGCCGCCGCAGAACTCGATGCTGCAGTCGATGTCCGCCGCCTCCGGTTTGTCGGCCCCGATGACGAGAACGCGAACCGGATCGGGATATTTTTCGCCGAAGACCGCACGCACGCCGGGCAACGACTTGGCTTCCTCGAGCGACTTGTAGGTCGCGCTCACGGGCAGGTCGAGGTAGATCTTTTCGTTGACGAGCCGTTCGACCTCGGAGAGTTGCTCCGGCGTGATGGGCTCATCGTGCGTGAAATCGAACCGCGTCTTCTGCGCATCGACGAGCGAGCCGCGCTGATCGACATGCTCGCCCAGCACCTTGCGCAGCGCCCAGTTCATGAGATGCGTCGTGGTGTGATTGCGCATGACGTCGAGGCGTTGGCCATCGACTTCCAGCGTAGCGGAGTCGCCGATCTTGATGGTCCCCTCGTAGACCTGTCCGAGGTGCAAAATCGCATCGCCGAGGCGTTGCGTGTTCTCGACTTTGAACGTGCCCTTCTTGGTGCGGATCCGCCCCGCATCGCCGACCTGCCCGCCCTGTTCCGCATAGAAGCACGTTTTATCGAGCACGAGCGCGACCTGATCGCCCGGGCCAAGCTTGCCTGACTCGCCGACGAGGTTTCCCTTCACCCACGCCAGAATCTTGCCTTTGCCGACGAGGCCCTTGTACTTCAGCGAATCATCCGTCGCGGGCAGCGTGCCTTGGATCGCGGCGATCATGGCCCCGCCTTTTCCGCCGCGCGAAACGTCTTCGTGTTCCTTCATGGCAGCGTCGTAGCCCGCCATATCCACGGTGAGCTTCTCTTCGAGCGCCATCTGCACAGTGAGATCGATCGGGAAGCCGTGCGTCGTCTGCAAGTCGGCCGCGCTTGCACCGTCGATCGTTTCCTTCCCTGCGGTCTTCGCTTCGTCCACGGCACTTTCGAAGTGCTTCATGCCTCGCTGGATCGTCTTGAAGAAATCCGCTTCCTCCTGGCGAATGACGTTTTCGACTTCCTCCGGATTCCTCTTCAACTCTGGGAACGCATCCCCCATGTGCTCGACAATCGTCGATACGAGCTGGTAAACGAACGGCTCGCGCTGCTCCATGTACTGGTAGCCGAAGCGCACCGCTCGGCGGATCACGCTACGCAGCACCGCGTCGCGTTTCTTGTTGCCGGGCCGAGCGCCATCGGCGATCGCGAACGTCGCCATGCGGACGTGGTCCGCAATCACGCGGAAGCCGGTGTCGATCGGATCTTCCAGCTTGCCGCCGTAGGTTTTGCCGGTCAGTTTGCCGATCGCGTCCATGATCGGCGTGAACACATCGGTGTCGTAGTTGCTCGGCTTGTTCTGAATCACCGACGCGATGCGCTCGAAGCCCATGCCGGTATCGACATGCTGGGCCGGCAACGGCGTGAGGCTTTGGTCCTCGTTGCGATTGAACTGGATGAAGACGAGGTTCCAAATCTCGATGACTTCGGGCGTCCCCTTGTTGACGAGCGGGCCGCCGGTCTTGTCGGGGGTGCGGTCGATGTGGATTTCGGTGCATGGGCCGCAGGGGCCGGTGTTGCCCATTTCCCAGAAGTTGTCTTTCTTATTCCCCAGATGGATGTGCCCGTCGAGCACGCCCACTTCGCGCCAATACTGAGCCGCCTCCTCATCGCGCGGGACGTTGTTGGCGGGATCGCCTTCGAAGACGGTGACATGCAGGCGCGTCTTGTCGAGTTTCCACACGTCGGTGAGCAGTTCCCACGCCCATGCGATCGCTTCCTTCTTGAAGTAATCGCCGAAGGACCAGTTGCCGAGCATCTCGAAAAAGGTGTGGTGGTAGGTGTCCTTGCCGACGTCGTCGAGGTCGTTGTGCTTGCCGCCGGCGCGGATGCATTTCTGCGTGTTCACCGCCCGCTTGTAGGGGCGCGAACCGGCTCCGAGGAACACGTCCTTGAACTGGTTCATGCCGGCGTTCGCGAACAGCAGCGTCTCGTCGCCCAACGGCGCCACGGGGGACGACGGAACAAACGTGTGGCCGTGCTTCTGCACGAAGAAGTCGATGAACTGCTGACGGATTTCGTTCGCGGTAAGCGTGTTCGCGTTCTGCATTGGCGTTCCGGCATTCCTGAAACAAGAAAAAGCCCGCAAAAGCGGGCCGGTACTGGGACTGTTTTACGAGCGGGGAGGTTCGGGAAAAGGATGAACGAGGAAGGATGAAGGATGAAAAGCTCTTTGTGGAGGCAGCGAAGCTTCCCCTCTCCCCCGCCGGGATCACGATCGCCTGTACTGAATAGTCACCGCGGGGGAGAGGGTGCCCGAAGGGCGGGTGAGGGGTGCTTCCGAAGGCAGGTGCTTGCAGGGGACGCAACTTTCGCGGGATTTCACGTCAAAATGGACAAGTCTTCGGAAGCACCCCTCACCCGGCCTTCGGCCACCCTCTCCCCTGCGGTGACTGTTCGGCACGGGGCGACCGTGATCCCTGCGGGGGAGAGGGAAAAGCATGGCGATTTTCGTTTCCAACGTTTCCCGCTCGAATTCCAACGTAGAATGCCGCTAGCCGGCCTACCGTTCGTTGCTTAGATCGCCGTTGTGCACTTCCGTATTTCAGGGGCTCGCCCGCCCCGGTATGATGGCAGGTCTCATCCGCTCCGGAGCGAATCATTCATGACCCAGCCGCGCACGCAAGAGAATCCGCAACCCGACGAAATCGATCGGGCGCGGAAAGTCATCAATCGTTTGGCCGAAGAGATTGCTCAGCTTTCGGACAAAGACATCGCCCCCGCTGAGTATTACGCCGGCTTTCTTGAACGCCTGATGTACGCGATCGCCGCCCCCGCTGGGGCGATCTGGCTCAAGACGCCGCAGGGGAATCTTCAGCTTCAGTGCCAAAGCAACCTTCGAGCGGTCGGCCTCGATCGATCGCCGCAGAACAAGCAACTGCATGACGAATTGCTCCGCCTCGCCGCCATGAAGGGCCAGGCCGAACTCGTCCCGCCGCACACCAGCATGGCCCTGCCGAACTCGGAAGGTTCCGGCGCGGGCAATCCGACCGACTACGTCATTCTGATCGCACCGATCTCGCATGACGGGCAACTCGCGGGGCTCATCGAAGTTTGGCAGGATTCCGCTCGCGGCGTCGATGCCCAGCGCGGCTTCCTGCAGTTCATGGTCCGCATGTCGGCCCTCGCCGCCAGCTACACGCGAAACGCCCACCTGCGGCAAATGGTCGGCCAGCAGCAAGTCTGGGTTCAGCTCGAAACCTTCGCTCGCCAGATCCACTCCAGCTTGAACCCGACCGAAGTCGCCTATCTCGTCGTCAACGAAGGCCGGCGTTTGGTGGAGGCGGACCGCGTCAGCGTGGCCCTTCGGCAACCCGCGACCAAGGTGTTGGCGATCAGCGGAGCCGATGTGGTCGAGAAGCGGTCGAACCTCGTGCAACTCATGCGCGAACTTTTCGATTCAGTAATCGAGTGGGGCGAACGGCTCGTCTTCGAGGGGACCAAGGACGAATCGCTGCCGCCGCGCGTGCTGTCGGCTCTCGACGAATACCTCGCGGAGAGCAACAGCAAGTTCCTCGTCTGCATGCCTCTCGCGGACGACCGAGAAACGAAAGGGAAAGAGAAAGACAAGGAGAAGCTGCCCGCCCGCTCGGCCCTTCTCGTCGAGTCCTTCGAGAGCCGGCCCGATCACCAGACGCAAATCGCCCGGCTCGACGTCATCGCCCGGCATGCGGCCCCTGCGATGTACAACTCGGGCGAATATTACCGCATCCCCATGCGGTTTGTGTGGCTGCCGCTCGCCAAGCTGCAAGACGGCCTCGGCGGCAAGACCAAAGCGATCGTTTGGCTCGTCACGGTCGGCCTGATCGCGTTGATCCTGTCGATGATCTTCGTGCCTTACCCACTCAAGATTCCCGCCAAGGGGCCGCTGCTCCCCGTCAAGCGCGTCTATGTTTACGCTCCGACGGCCGGTCAGATTAAGGATTTCCACGCAGTGCTTAAGCATGGCGACTGGGTTCCCGAGAAAGCGGACCTCATTCGCATGTATGATCCCGAACTCAACACCAAGCTCCGCGGCTTGAACACCGAAATCGAGACCGCCGACCTGGTGATCGGCACCGGCAATGTCCAGGGGCAGCCGGGCAACGACAATAACCGGGAACAAGCGTTCCGGGTCGAGGAAGCGAAGATCAACAAGCGTGCCAAGACGGAGGAACGGGAAGATTTACGACGACGCATGAACGCTGTGGTCGCGACGCCGGGGGATCTCTGGGTAAAGTCGCCGATGGCGGGGATCGTGCTCTCCACGGACTTCCGCGAAAAGCTCGAACAGCGCACGGTGAAGCCGAACGAACCGCTGCTCCGCATCGGTCAGGCGGATCCCAAGAAGCCGAACCTCAAGGAATGGGAGCTGGAGTTGCGGATTCCGCAGAAGCATGTCGGCCAGGTGCTGCGTGCTTTCAAGACGAAAGAGCCGGGCGAGACGCTCGACATCGATTTCGTTCTCACCACGGACCCGACCCGTTCCTACATGGGCAAGCTTCGCCGCGACAAAATCGCCGCCGTGGCGACCAACGAGAAGTCGGACAACGACGAGAACGAGCCGGTCGTGATGGCCTGGGTTCGCCTCGACGGCGACGACATCCCGGCCGATTCGCGCGTGCCGACTTCGGAGCTGGTCGGACTCGTCAGCGACACGATCGCCAACGCCCGCATCCGTTGCGGCAACCACGCCATGGGCTACTCGCTCTTCTACGGCGTTTGGGAATTCATCTACGAAAAGATCATCTTCCCGCTGAGCTGAGGCGGCTGATTCGCTGCTCTCTGGTTCGCGGTTGGAGGTTTCCGCATGCGTTTTCTCGCTATTTTCGTGACCACCTGCCTCATCGGCGGGTTCGTCGCCAACCAATTCGGGCTGATTCCCGAATCCTGGTGGTCGTCCAAACCGATCAATCCGCTGGTCGTTCCGCCCGAGCACGGCGGCGCCATAGGAGAACCCGACCCCGAGCTAGGCAACGTGCTCTATGCCGCGCAAGCCCTGCCGAAGGAACCGAACGCCCCTGCAAGGCAGCAGGGGGCGGATCCGATCATTCTGCATGGCCACATCACGGTTCTCGACAAAGTTGATGTGTCGAGCGAGGTTTCCGGGCAGTTGCTCTTCATTGGCGAAGAGGTGCCGGAAGGGGCCGCTCAAGTTGGCGGCGTCGCCCCTTTCTTCCGCGAACCGTATCAGCATGCGTTGGTCGAGCAGGGCAATCGCGATATCGCCAAGATTTATCGCCGCATTTTCGAGGGGGAACCGATCCGCGAGAACCAGATGGTGGCGATGATCAACCCGGCCAAGGCGCTCAACGGCGTCCTTGAAAAACAGGCGAAGCACAGCGCCGCCGCGGCCGAAGAGGATGCGGCCCGCAGGGTCGATGAGGAAGCCGAGCGCCGTCTTCGCATCGAAGAGCGGTCCAACAGCAGCGAATTGGAAAAGAGCAACGCCCGGCTCACCCGCATCAAGACGTATCAGGACTATGTCGCCAAGCGAGAAGCCGTGAAGGTCGCTCGCATCGAAATGGAAATGGCCGAGATTCTGCTCAAGCAGCATGAGATCCGCAACAACTTGCGAAACGATCTCGCCGAGTTGAAAACCATTTACAAGCACCGCGGCGAAGCGGTCAAGGAACATGAGCCGGTGATGCAGGTCTACCGCGTGGACACGCTCAAGGTGGATGCGCTGGCTGAGGTGCAGTTCGAGAATCGGCTGAAGAAACCAGGGTTGCGCGTCACCATTGAGCCGACTCGGGAGGAGGCTCCGCAACGCGTCTTGCGCGGCCACAAGGGAGAGATCAACGCGGTGGCCTTCGTGTCGGCCGGTGTTCAGCCGTTGGTTCTTTCCGCCAGCGAAGACGGCTCGGTGGGCGTGTGGGGGCCTTCCTCCGCGGGCATGCTGGGCCTGCTTCGGCATCATCGCATCGAGGACGGCAGGGCGATGGATGCTCCGGAACCGGTCCGAGCCCTCGCGGCTGTTCCAGGTCAAAAGTTGGTTGTCACCGGATGCGCCGACGGTTCGCTGCACCTCTGGAACCTCGCCAAGCTCGGCGCCGACAAGAAGATGCGCGTTGGTCATATCGCCAGCGCACATCGCGACGCGATCACGGCATTGGCCGCAAGTCCGGACGGCCGGCTCATTGCCAGCGCCTCGACGGACGGCGGCATCCGCCTCTGGCAGCTTGATTCCGCCAAGGCGACAAGTCAGGACGAAAACGAGCAAGCTAAGGCGCTGACGACGTACTACCACTTCGAGAAGAGCAAGGACGGCCGGGATCGCGGCCATCAGGGCGCGGTTACCAATCTCACGTTCACCAAGCAATGCACGCTGATTTCGGCGAGCCGCGACAATACGGTCCGCGTGTGGGATCTTCACGAGAAGGGGGTCAAGCTTCATGGCGCCCCCTACCAGGGCCGATCCGGAAACGTGCATCAACTGGGCGTGGCCGACGACGGACGTTGGCTGCTCTTCGATCAGGGCAAAACGCTGCAAATCTTATCCGCCGCCGATGGCCGCATCGTCAACACGTTGCAGAGCAGCACCGGCGGAGCCTCCTTCGAGACGCTCGCCATCTTCTCGCACGATTCGTCGCTATTGCTGACCGGCGGACTCACCGAAGGCCGCTTGCAACTCTGGCGCTCGCCGACCGCGACCGAGCGCGGCTTCGAGTTGCGGCAATACGTCACCGAGGAACGCAGCCCCGTGACGTGCGCGGTCTTCGGCCCTGCCGATGCGAAGGGGCTTTCGGGTCTGTTCGTTTCCGGAGCCAAGGACGGCAACGTGTGCCTCTGGCAGGCGCCGACGGAAGCGGAAATCGACGAGCACCGCATCCGCAACGTGCCGCTGACCACCGTTCACAACAATCAGGATGTGGGCGTCCGGCAAATGCGGATCACCATGCACATCCCGAATCCCTCGAGCAAGAACCACCCCAACGGCCAACTCGCCCCGGGTCGCCCCGTGACGATCGTGGTGGAATAACGAGCCCATGGCAGCACTAGCCCCCGCCAACAATCTCGATCGCCGCAAGCAGGTGAGGCTGCGGGTCCGCCCGGACCTTCAGATCACGCCGCAGCGGTATGAGGGCCGCACCTTCTACGTCGTGAAGGATCCGGTCAGTTTGCGCTACTACCGTTTCAAGGAACAGGAGCATTTCCTCCTGAGCCTGATGGACGGCACGCACACGCTGGACGAATCCCAGAAGGCGTTCGAAGCCCGTTTTCGCCCCGACCGTTTGACGCTGGAAGATTTGGAACACTTCGGCCAGCAACTCTTGACCGCCGGCCTCGTGCAGAACGAAACGCCGCAGGCGGGGACGCTGCTTTTCGAGCGCCGCAAAAAACGTCGGAAGACGGAACTCCTCCAGACGTTCACGAACATCCTCTACATCAAGATCCCGGTCATCGATCCGGACCGCATCTTGAAGAAGATGCTCGTCTACCTGCACTGGATGTTCACTTGGTGGTTCTTCTCGCTCAGCGTGATGTTCCTGGGCGCCGCCATGTCGCTGGTGCTGACGCATTTCGACACGTTCGTATCGCGGCTGCCGTCGTACCAGGAATTCTTCAGCTTCAAGACGGCGATCTATCTTTGGTTCGCGCTCGGCGTGGTGAAGATCATCCACGAGTTCGGCCACGGGCTGAGTTGCAAGGCGTTCGGCGGCGAAGTGCATGAGATGGGGTTCCTCATTCTCTGCTTTTCGCCGGCCATGTATTGCAACGTCTCCGATGCCTGGACCCTTCCCAACAAATGGCGCCGCATCATCATCGGCGGAGCGGGCATCTATGTGGAATTGATGATCGCCGCCCTGGCCACCTTCATCTGGTGGTACACGCCCAGCCAGCCGTTCATCAACAACCTGTCGCTCAGCCTGATGATCGTCTGCTCGGTGAGCACCGTCGTCTTCAACGGCAACCCGCTGATGCGGTACGACGGCTACTACGTGCTCGCGGATTGGCTGGAAATCCCGAACCTGCGCGAGCGAGCCAATCGCTACATCCAGTCGATCGCGATGGAAAAGGGGCTCGGCATCGAGGTGCAGCCCGAGCCCTACATGGAGTTGAGCCGGCGCATCCTGTTCGTGACCTACGCGGTCGTGTCGTGGGTCTACAAGTGGGTGGTCACGTTTTTCATCCTGCACTTCATCGCCAACTTCCTCAAACCGTACAAGCTGGAAGTCATCAGCCAAATGCTGGCCGTGTTTTCGCTCGGCTCCATGTTCGGTTGGCCGCTCTTTCGGCTCTTCAAAAACATCGCCAAGCGTGGGAGACTGCCTGACATGAAAGCGTCGCGTGCCTGGGTCAGCGCCTCGTTGCTTGCGGGCGTGGTGCTGGCGTTTTTGTTCATGCCGTTGCCGGTAAGCCGAGTCCGCAGCCCGGCCGTCGTGCAGTTCCAGCCGGATCATGTGACGAACGTGTTCCCGCCGGTGGAGGGCGTCTTAAAGAAGATCCACGTCCACGAAGGCGAACACGTCGCGGAGGACCGCATCATCGCGGAGTTCTCGAATCTCGACATCGAAACGCGGCTGGATCAGGCCAGCAACGCCATCAAGCTCAAGGGCGACCTCATCGAGCTGTACACGCGCCAGCTCAATGCCGCCATCGACCCGAAGGACAAGCAGCAGATCGGGTCGGCGAAAGTGCGAGCCGAAGGGGAACGCCTGGTCGCCCGCCAGCGCAAGCAAGTGGCGGAGAAGGAACTGGCCCAACTGGTGATCCGCGCTCCGAGGAGCGGCGTGATCGTCGGCCTGCCGCACCTGGATGAAGTCGGCAAGAAGTGGGACAAGGAGCAAGGCGTCGCGTTTTGCAGCATCGGCGACCGGACGAAGCTCCGCGTGCTGGCGCCGATCTTCACGGGCGATTACGAGTTGATCCGCGAGAACCTGCATCGCCAAAAGGGCCAAGCGCTCGCGGCCACCATCCGCATGCAAGGTCGCGGGGGGCAAACCTGGGACGGCAAGGTCTTCGACAACAAGCTGCCTCGCGGCGAAGCGAAGGAAGTGCCGCTGCCTCTCTCCAACCGCGGCGGCGGGCCGATCGCGCTGAAACCCGGAGCGAGCGACGGGAATCGCCTGATCCCGATGAATCAAATCTATTTGGTCCCGATCGATTTCGAGGCGCCCGACGAGGCCGTCTGCACGGGCACGATGGCCCAGGTCAAAGTCCACTGCCGCTGGCGTTCCCTCGGCTGGTGGACCTGGCGCACCGTGGCGAGCGCCTTCGACATCAAGCTGCTGTAATCACAGGAAATAAGCAGGATCATGAAGAGCAGGATGATCAAGGCAATCGAGTCTTTATCATCCTGCTTCTCATTATCCTGCTTTTCTTTTCCCATCCGGTTCGCCCCCAGCAATAAAATGCAGGCATGGCGAACGACACGTTAGAAGCGAAACGCGACCGGCTGCTGACCGTGCTTCGCGACATGAAACGCGCGGCGATCGCCTTTTCCGGCGGCATCGACAGCACCGTCGTCGCCCAGGCGGCGTTTCTCGCGCTGGGCGAGCACGCGGTCGCCGTTACCGCCGACAGCCCCAGCGTGCCGCGTGCGGAAGTGGCCGACGCTCAGGACTTGGCGAAGCGGATCGGCATTCGACATCTGCTGGTGAAGACCGACGAATTCGCGGACCCGGACTATGTCCGCAACGACGGCACGCGTTGCTACCACTGCAAAGACGAACTCTACTCGCGGATCGAAACCCTGCTGCCCGAACTCGGCGTGGAAACGATTTGCAGCGGAGCCAATCTCGACGATCAGGGCGATTACCGGCCCGGCCTCATGGCGGCGGCCGAGCATCGGGTGCGGCATCCCCTTCAGGAGGCGGGCTTCCGCAAGAGCGATGTGCGAGCGTTGGCTCAGCACTGGGGCCTACCGACCTGGGATAAACCCGCGTCGCCATGTCTCTCCAGCCGTCTCGCGCCTGGCGTGCAAGCAACCACCGAACGCACGGCCCGCATCGAGCAAGCGGAAGCATTTCTCAAGCGACAAGGTTTGCGCGACGTCCGCGTGCGTCTGCACGAAGGCGAGCTGGCGCGGATCGAATTTCCCGCGGAAGAAGTCGCCCGCTTCGCCCAGCCCGAGATTCGCGAGAAGATCGTGGACGAGCTGAAACGCCTCGGTTTCCGCTACGTGACGCTTGATATGCAAGGCTTCCGCAGCGGAAGTTTGAACGAGTTGGTGTCGCTGGAACTGCGAACCAAGTATTCGAAAGGAATTCCCCATGAACCCCGAACGCATTCGTGAGATGCTTCGTCGTCAGCCATTCGAACCCTTCGAGATCCGCCTCTCGAACGGGGAATCGCATCGAGTTCGCCACCCGGAGTTGGCTTGGGTTACGAACAATTGCGTTTACATCAACGACCCAGAGACCGATCGCGTCGCCATTTTGTCGCTCATTCGTGTGAATAGCTTGGAACTCTACGAAGCCAAATCATGACGAACCTCAACCCGCTTCCCGCCGCCAAGGCCCTGGACCAGTTCTTCCACGACGCCCGCAGCCGCCTGCTCGATTTGGCTGCGACGCTCGACCGCATTGGCCGCGGCGTCAACGCGCCTGCGGTCGCGAACGATCCCCGCGTCGAAAAGATCCGTAAGTCGCTCGAAGTGCTGCACGATCAAAGCGACGGCCGGGCTGAACGCATCCAGCAAATCTTCTCGCTTGACTACGATCCCAACTGGGAAAAGCCCAAACCGCGCTACTAAGAAATGCTTCTTGGTTCACGTTCCTGTAGGGAACGCCTTCCATGGCGTTCCGCATAACTGGACGCGTCCGAGTAGCGCGCATCCCCATTCCGCGATCATCGCTTGCGACTTAGTAGGCCGGAGGGGGGCCGCAAATTCTCGACTCTTCCTTTCGAGCGGCCTTCAGTCGTTCGCCCAGGCCGTCGAAACAAGAAGCATCATGCCGGTGCTCCTTCGAATCCCCCATCCTTGCTGAGGCGTACCCGAACCTATGAAGAAGATCGACCTCGTTCGCGAAGCCCTGATGGTTCTAGGTGAGGTTCCTTCCTGGCACATCGCCGACTATATCGAGGAGAAGTTCGACGTTTCGATCCCCCCTGCCGTCATCCCGATCCTGGCAGCATCCGTCCGAGAACTCGACATGCTGGAACGATTCCGCGAACAGGCGAAATCGATGGTCCAGGCCGCCTTGCCCGCCGGCAAGCGGAAGGAGTTCCTCCAGCCCGCATGATGCGTCTTGCTCACCGAAGCCCCATCGTAAGCGCAGCGCATGGTGGGGATCCCGCCCGCAGCCTGATCCCCAGGGTGCGCTGCGCTTACCCTGGGGCTTGGCGTGCGACTTCTACGGGATCCATCGCTCCAGCGCAATGCCGTGTTCTTCCAACAAAAGCGGCGCATCGAACGGCAAATCCGCCCGGTCCGCGACGGGTTTTCCGTGGAGCGACATTTTGCCCGCGTGGCGCACCCAGAGGCCGGTGCGGCTCTTGAACACCATCAGCGCTTCGCGGAGCGAGGGGACGCGGACATGGGCCTGCTTGGGCCCGAAGATGAGCGATTCGGAGAGCAACAGCACATCCTGCACGGGACATGCAAGACGATGGCCGCTCACGATCGATAGGCGGGCGGAGGTGCTGCCCGCGAGCGGAATCTCGAAGAGGATTTGGCACGAATCGCCGAGCGTGAGCCGATCGCCGGAGCGAAGCACGGCGCGATCGGTTTCCTTGCCGTTGACGCGGATGCGTTTCTCCGCCTCCGCGATGTAGCCTTCGCCGTCACGCCTGAGCACCGCATGGCGGCGCGACACGTCGGCCAGCAACGGCACATCCGGCGGAGGTTCCGCCCCCGCCTGACCCAGCGCGATACGGTCCTTCGGGCAGACGAGAAATCCGCCGACGCCGTCCATCCACAGCAGCCAATGTTCGATGCGATCGTCGGACATGATTTCCGCGATACAAGAGCGAGGTTGGCTGCAATCCTACCGCGAACGACATCAGGAAACAGCGAAAAATGCGCCAAGCCCCACCGTAAGCGCAAGCGCACGGTGGGGATCCCAGCCGCGGTCTGATCCCCAGGGTGCGCTGCGCTTACCCTGGGGCTTGAGGGAACGTCAACGCCGCACGAGTTTGGGACCGCCTTCCAAATACTGCCGAACCGAACCCGGCGTTACGGTCGGCTCCTTACGTGTCGGGATCGGGTCGCTCGTCGCTTGGCCGACGGTCAGTTCGATCTCGGCCCGCTGCACTTCATGGCGATGCTCGATGTCCGCCAGCGCTTGCTCGATGTGATTCGCGCGGCTTGCGTCGAATTCGACCTTGGCGCCGATGCGAGCGACCTGCAGCGTCTCCTCGTCCGCGGAGAGGCGAGCGAGGCGGACCTCGTATTCCTGCTTCTTGCTGACGAGTTTCGCGAGTTGCTCCTGGGCGGCTTGCAGCGAAGTCTCCTTCGCCTCAAGCAGCTTCCGCTGGCTTTCGAGATGCTTTTCCAACCGGCGGAAGCTCTCGAAGTCGCGCTCCAATTTTCGGCGAACGCGGTCGGCGGGATAGCTTTCCCCGTCGAGGATCACGGCTTTGGGATTGGGCTCGAGATCCTTGCTGATCCGCAGCAGCGCTTCGCGTTGCTCGGTCAGCGAATCCTCGCTTTTGCGGACGTCGCGGGTAAGCCGCGACACGTCGGCCTTATGTTCGGCGATGGGCCGAATCATGGCGCCCAGGTCGGCGTCGAGCTGAGCGATTTCGTTGCGAACGCGTTCGATCTCGAAGCGCGTGGGGATCTGGTTCTTCGTTTCCTTCGTGACCTTCGTCCAAACCACGGACGCGTAGCTTGTGACGTTGGTCTTGGCGGCGATCCATACGACGACGACCGCTGCCAGCAGGGTCATGGCCAGCTTGTGCATGGCGAACTCCTTGATGCCTAGGCGACCCAAAGACCGTCCGTTCCGAAAAGGAGGCCTGATCGTCTAGTTGGTTGTTCGCCGGCGAAGCATGGGCATTTCGAAGGAGCGACACGAAAACGATTTCGCGTGGCGCGCCAGGGCCCCAAGCCCAGGGGCGAGCGCAGCGAGCTCCTGGGTTCGGCGTGTCGGAAGCGGAATATGTTTTCGGTCTGGATCCCAGGAGCTCGCTGCGCTCGCCCCTGGGCTTGCGTTGGATGGATGGCGGATGGATTCTACGGACGCTCAGCCCGGCCCTTTCCCCTTCTTGGGTTCCACCGCTTCGCTGACGGCGATCACGCGCAGCTTCGCGGGGACTAGGTTGTATTCCTTTGGAATCGCTTGCGGATCGACCTTCTCGACCGTGTCGGCCCGCACTGCCAGACGCACGTTGTAGTTGGCGATTCCGCTGGCGCCGAGCACGCGGAACAGGACCGGCAGATCCACGCGGATTTGGCCGCCGGGGAGCTTCTCGTAAGGCGTCAGTTCGGTCTGCACGTCGGGCGGAATCTCAAGCATTCGCGGCGAGGGCTGGGCGAATCTCCCCATGAGCTCCTTCTGCAAATGCTTCACCGCTTCCGGATGATCCGGAAGCAGGCTGCGCCAGTTCGTTTCGTCGAGCTTGGTGAAGTCGATGTCCCAATCCTTGCCGGCCGCATCCTGCTTCAGCCATTGGCCCAGGCTGCGGTAGCCATGACGGCGCACTTCGTTCATCGCCAAGCCGAACGGGGTCGGCGTGTAGTCCATTTTGTCGAGCCGGTTCCAGTTCACGAACCACTGCCGGCCATCTTCCAGATCCTGGCTTTCCGCCGTCAATGCGACGGTAGCCACGACTTCCGGGCCGGTGATGCGGTAGGTGCGGGACACCTGAAAGCTCTTGCTCTCGTACTTCCAATCCTTGGTTCCGATGGATTCCACCTTGGAATCGCCGGCGCCGCCGTCCGCGAGCGTCCGCACCAGCCAGTGTCTGCGAAACGCCGTCAGTCGGCCGAAATCGACCGGGCCCTCCGGCACGTCGAAGCGATCCGCCAGCAGTTTGGCGTCCGAGATCCTCACGCCTTGCCGCATGGTCGGGACCTGCGTCATGAGGAAGGCGGCATTCGCTTCGGCGGGATCCTTCCCCTTTTGCAGCACGCCAAAGAAGGAATCGTTGCCCGAGGCGAGAAACGTCTCCGCTTGCTGGGTCACCGCCATGCCGACCATGAAGACGTACGCCCCATATCCCAGCCCGCTGAGGAGGGCGATCCACATGCCGTAACGGGCCAGGGCGGCCCCCGCCAGGATGCCGTCGCTCGATTGGATTTGGCCCAAAGCGACATAGCAGAGGATGAATCCGATTACCGCCGGCAGAAGCATCCATGCGGGGAAGAAGAGCGGCGTCCCTTTGAGAAGGGCGATGCCGGCCGCAACCAGGACGATGAGCGCGAAGAAGCAGCTCGTGAGAAACCCCGCCAACGCCCAACCGGAGATGGGTTTGTACTCGAACTCGCCCACGGGGGGCGGGGCAGCGCTGCTCATTCGTTCCTCATCAGCTGGAGGCGATGTCGGCCGAAAACCTACGGGCATGGGTTATTACGTCGCAGGGGCGCGGTTGGTTTGTTCGCCATCGCTCCTAGACGTTCCTGCAGGTCAAGCGGCCTAAAAGCAACAAATCGATTTGCACTAAAGTATATTTTAGTATGGTTTTAGGCCATGTAACCGCTCCATTTTGGCGTATTTGTGCGCAGAAACGCTTGATGCGATTACTGAACTAAGGTACATTACCCCTGCTTCGCGACGCTCGCCAGCTCCGCAACCGGAACTTGCCAACAGGGGCGTCGCTGGGAATCGTTCGGAGTTTTGCGTCATGCTGTGCCGACATTGCGACCGTCGCCCGGTAGGGCGTCCCCGGGGCCTGTGCTGGAGTTGCTACTACATACCGGGCCTGCGCCAGTTGTATCCTTCCATGAGCAAGTTCGGACGACGCGGCCTGGGGCAGTACGCTCCAGTCAAGCGCCCGCTCCCCGCGTTGCCCACGCTGGCCCCGCCGGGATCGATGGACAAGATTCGCATCCTGATGGAACGGGCCGAGCGCGGCTGGGAACTCTGGCACCCGCGCGACGCCGCCTTCGACATGGGCCTCCGCCCACTCGCCCGAGCGGCATGACGAAGTCATCAAAATCTCTAGTAGAGTCGAGAGGTAGCGCGGTGGTTTAGGGGCGGCCTATCCGTCCGGCCCTTTCGGGTGCCGGGGCCTCAAT